>JABDHH010000003.1 GCA_013285585.1 Chlamydiota bacterium | reverse complement strand
AGAAGGTTATAACGTCTTGTCAACCGAATGGATTGAGAATCTACTAGAAAAAATTAGAGACCATATCGAAAGCAGGAAATATAGGGTGACCGAACATGCGATCAGCCGACAAAAACTGCGGTCGCTGAAATTGCCTGATATAGTGGAGGTTTTACGAAATGGTTTTCATGAAAAAGACAAGACTCTGTTCAGCCATAAATTCCAAACCTGGAATTATGCAATTAGAGGTAAGGCTATTGATGGCGGAGATGTAAGGGTCATTGTCGCTTTTGAGAAAGACATGATTATTATTACTGCAATACGATTGCCAAGGAGAAACAAAAAATGAAAACCAGCGAACGCAAAACCAAAACATTCATCTACGAGGGTCTTGGATTTCCCGTCACTCTTGTCAATACTCCGCTGAGAAAAGTCTTTGGCGAATGGGTGATCGATATTGATATGACTCGGTTACAATTAGTCGTATTGCGCGCTTTAGCCTTTAAGTCGGGAAGACTTACGAAACATGAACTGCAATTCATACGCAAGTTTCTTAACCTAACAACAGCCAAATTCGGTCGTATTTTTGGAGTTACTCATGCTGCAGTGATTCAATGGGAAAATGGAAAAAGACAACTCACCCCATCGACAGAATTCTGTATTCGTTTACATGTTCTTGGCCATCTACGCGCAAAGGCCGCAGAATTTCGAGATCTTTACAACGCTGTTCCGCTGGAAGTTTTGGCCAAAGAGAAGATCAGGACCGCTGCCCACCTGGAGATCGATATATCTCAAAATTTCAAGGTTGCTTAGTGTCCATCGGACCTCTATAAAGTCATTTGGTAGAGGCATGCGATGAAAAAGTTAGGATTCTTCCTCTTTTTTCTTTTACAAATTTCAGTTGGGATAGCCCAAAATAGCCGCCATGAAATTTTGAGTTTCATCCAACAAAAAAGCTGGCCTTGCAGCGGCGAATTGCTGAATAATTCAGACGGATTTCTCTACGTTAAGGTAAGCGATGAGTATGTTCATGAACTCGTCCGATTCATTCAGGACGACGGATTCGAAGAGCCTCCCTATTTTGGCCAACTCTACTCGGATGGAGCACATATTTCAGTGATCTATTCAAAAGAATTGGAGGAAAGGAGCCCTATTCAAATCGATGAGTTGCATCGGGTGTTCGATTTTAAGATTACGGACTGTGGAATATTTGAGACCCCAAGTTGGAAAGGGGTTGAAGCTGTGTTCGTTCTTCTCGTTAAGGCTCCTGCTCTCGATCAACTGCGGGAAAAATATGGGCTTCCACAGGATCACGTCTTTCACATTACAATAGGTATTCGGCGGGATCCCGCCGCTGCCTTGGCTTGGTAAAGTTTGGGCAACGAAGGTACTTTGCAACTTGCTGACATGTTTCATTTGCACGATGTTTAAAACACCAAAATAAAGGAAAAATATTATGCGATTTTCATTGTGGCTACACAGCCTGATTGCGATTACAGGTCTTACTGCTCACGCAGTATACATTCCTAAAGCATTTCAAGAAAACCCGATCATTGAACAGGTCATTCTCATCTCGGATGTAGATGGAGTTGTCAGAGAAAGCATTCAAGCTGTAGCAGATCTACGGGTCATTAGCGCTGTGAAAACTCTGCTCAAAAATAAAAATGTAGATGTGGCGTTTATTTCAGGAACCCCTATCGATAATGATGCTTCATTAGAGTCATGGCGTAAGGGAAACCTCCCTTTGAATCGTGTTTTCGGCTCCTCTTTTCAAAAAGAGTTATCTGAAAATCGAGTTGCAATTTACGGTGTCTTAGGTGGCCATCTGATGAAAGAAGATGGCGGCATCGAGATTATCGACGAATACTCCCTGGAAACCTCCTTTGAATTAACGCGTTATCTCCTTCATGCTTTTTTAAAAGAAGTTCAGGAGCGAGGCGATATTGGGCAGCAGAAACTGGCTAAAGATCTCGAAGGCAGACTGCATGCGGTCATTCTTCAAGATATTGATCATCTGACCAATGTGACAGCGATTGAATTTGAGCCCATAGTACGCATCATCCAAGAACAATTTGATCCTTATTTTCGCGTAATTAATAATGGCTCCATGGTAGAGAGTCATAGCTCTAATCCTCCTTGGAGCACAGGATTGTTTGTATCGTGGATGCAAAAAAAATTAAATCAGCCTCATTCTATTACTTCTCATCTTCACCCTGAGCAAAAGCAGATCGCAGCAGGCTATGCAAAATGCGGAAATCAGCCGTTTAACTATTTTTTAATTAGCAAGATGAATAAAGGAATCACGACAAAAAAATACATTGAAAACAAATTAAAGAAGTATCCGAATGCGCTTGTCATTACTATCGGCGATACGCAAGTCGATTTTCCCATGCACCGCAATGCGCACATTGCTTTTCATGTAGGATTGGAGGAGGTTTGGCAGAACAATCCTTTGCCTCAGTGCATGATAGTCCGCAATGTAGGGGGAGAAGATAGTCAGCATATCGAAGGAACTTTAAAAGTATTGGAACTTATAAAAATTGCCATTGGCAAACCTTTTTATGATTTTAAATACATCCCAATAAAGGACTCATCTGGTCGCTGGAATTTTTATTCGCTTAATGAAATTGGAATGATTTCAAGATAGAATTACCCTAAAGCAAGAAGGTGGTGTATACCGAAACAACTTGAAGAATCGTTTTTTTGCTGCGTCGGGTTTGCCTCGCACTTTTCCCTCTTGCTCGTGCCTTGTCATTCAGCAATGGTCTCTCACTCCGATAATTTCGGTTGACCTGCGCGAAAGAGACCACTACCCGAAAGCGATTAGCAAAACTATTTTTGAAGGTCTGTTTTGGGTGATTAAGGAACCTAGCGCTACGGCCATTCTCCGGCAAGGAAAAGTGTGGCCAGAGCTGGAATCCGCTCGACCTCCTCGAAATCGGCGTCATTCGGAGGAAAGGGAACTCTCCCTTTCCCCCAACCCCCCTTTCCCTCAAACGCGGCGAAGCGCGCGTTTGGGAAGCCCTCGCGCTGAGCCTTCGGCCCATGCTGCCGGGCCGGCGATCCTGCCCGGTTTTTGCAAAGCAAAAACATCGGACAGGATTCGATTCCAGTAAGAAAGCCACGCAGGTGGCTTTCTTCTGGCCAAATTTTTTTGGACAAAAAAAATTTGGCCAGAACTGGAATCGAACCAGCGACACAAGGATTTTCAGTCCTCTGCTCTACCAACTGAGCTATCTGGCCAAAGCCCAACAGCATAATGGGTTGAGAAGATTTCAGGCAATAAATATTAAAGAACGAAGAAGGCAGGAGGGACCTGGAAAGACCCCACCCTCTCAATCGGAACCTGTAGGCAGGAGGGTTGTTTCTACAGGCCGGACAGCTTCATGGATTTGGATCATGTCTTTGACGATATTCACAGCCTCTTGCATCTGGAGGTCTTCCAGGTTCATTTCGATCGCTTCGTCGACCGAGTTGACCGTCCCCGACTGGCGGGCCCGGACCTTTTCGAGCTTCTTAAGGAATTTTTGATAACTAGAGTTGTTCGCGATTCTCTCGGCGCTTTTTTGCTTCAGGACGGGAAGCGCCTTCTTCCAGAAAGGGACGACCCTTTGTAAATTCGGAAGGTACCGCTTTTCGAAGAGAAGACGGGTTTTTTCATCCAAATCGTTGAGAGGGTCGATATATGCCGATTCCACTCTGTCCTGGGAAAGAGGATATTCGAGGTAGCGCTCGCCGATGTTATAAGGCGCGTATTGAGTGGGGACCACGATATCAGCTATTACACCCTCGATTTGAGTGCTTCGTCCGGAAACCGTATAATAGCGGCCAACCGTGACTTTGAAGAAAAGGTCGGCGCTCTCGTCAGTGATGGTCTGGTACTGGATCGACCCTTTTCCAAAGGTCCTTTCATCTCCGACCACGAGCGCAACCCCATAGTCTTGCAGGGCTTGGGCAACGATCTCGGAGGCGGATGCCGACATCTTGGAAGTCAGGACGACAAGAGGTTCATTAAAATAGCTCTTGCCTACGATATTGCGGAGATAGTGAACATCCCCTTTCCCATACTTCGAGATGACAATGACCCCATTCGCAACGAAGAGCCCGGCTACCCGGACAGCCTGACCTAGAAAGCCGCCAGAATTTTCACGTAGATCCAAAACCAGCCCCTTAAGCTCCCCTTTACTGCGGAAATCACGGATCGCTTCCTTCATGTCTTTTTCGCTGCTCACGCCGTCATTGCTCTCATAAAAGGAATGAAGGGCGATTTTCCCTATGATCCCGCCTTCTACGACTTCGTAACTCGACTTGATTCGGTCGTCCTTCATCGCAATGGGTCGTTTTCTCAGAGATACCCTGAAAAAAGTCTCCTTCTTGAACATGGGATCGAGCCGTTTGAATCCCAAGATGATTTCCGAACGGTCCCTCTTTTTCAAGAGGTCTAGGACATCTTCGAAACTCGCAGATCCTAAGGATTTTCCATCGATCTCTACGAGAAGGTCATTGACTTTGATCTGGCCTGATTGCTCGGCGGGGCTTCCTTCTATCAGATCGGCGATCATGACCCCGTCGATCCCCTCGGAAAGGATGACGCCGACTCCTTCGAATTGCTTCTCGAGGCTAAGACGCATTTCGTATGCCTCTTCAGGGCTGAAAAACGCTGTATGGGTATCGAGACTCTTAGCGAATGATTTCAAGATGCGCAGTGAGACGAGGTGTTCGATTTTCTCTTTTGGCAATTCCATCCCATCCCGGTCTAGAAAGAGGTAGTTGTTTTCGGAACGGCGCACCTTTTTCTCGAAAAGACCATAAACGCTCAGCTTCCGCGCGGCGGAGTCGAGCTGGGTGCGCGCCTGGTGGAACTGGTAGAACCGTGCCATCCGGTTTTTCTGACGTTCCATAATTTCAGACTCGGATTGCGGATATCGAGCAAAACCTGAAACGGGAAAATCGGTTTCTTTAGCGCCCATTGTCATCTGCTCTACGATCATTTGTCTGAGCTTCTGCGCCCTTACTATGGATCGTTCGATCACGATGTTCAATTCCATGAAATCAGAGTAATTTTTCTTTTGAACGCGGTTCAAGATCTCTTCGGCGCGGGAGTCTTTCATATCGATATAGGGCGCCACTTCGCTCTCGAGAAGATAGGCCTTTTCCGTATCGAACTGCTCGAGATACAATTTCACCGACCTGCGGATGAGTGAGGGGTTCAGTTGTTTGTTCTCGATGTGGAAATGAAACAGCCGCTCCATGACGCGGGGGATGTCCCCCATTTTCAAATTATCTTGGGAAGAGACCGGCAGGATCCAGGCCGCGAAGAAAAGGAAGATGTATAAAATCTTGCGGCTCATGGGACCTAATAGTTAAAAAATGGGAGATAGGGAACTTAAAGGACCGATTGAATTACGAACTTAGCGTCGTAGCTTCGCCTTGTTCCCCTGGTCTCCCAAGCCCGATAATATCTTAAATAATCAAGACTGTCAATAAAAAATAATAATCCACAACATAAATTAAATAATATCAGAACGTTCTACCCAACCTTAGACCAACAAAAAAATATTTTTAATTCATTCATAATTTCTCAATGCCCATATTCCCACTTCTTGGCAAGAACCACCGCCCTTCTGGTCGAAACTTTTTATTCGGACAGGTTCTTACCTTGTGTAAAAATCCATTCTCAGGGTATATTTCTAAGCTATCGTTACTTTTGAAATTGAGGAGATTGGCGCTCATGCCGACATTCAACCAACTCGTTAAGTTTGGCCGTACTCCGAAGGTCCGTCGTCGCAAATCGCCGGCTCTGCAGCAGTGCCCGCAAAGGCGCGGCGTATGCCTTCAGGTTAAGACCAAGACGCCTAAGAAACCGAACTCAGCTCTGAGAAAAGTAGCCTGGGTCCGGCTATCGAACGGCCAGGAAGTCATCGCCTATATTCCCGGCGAAGGACATAACCTGCAAGAACATAGCATCGTACTCGTACGCGGCGGAAGGGTAAAAGACCTTCCCGGGGTTCGCTATCACATCGTCCGCGGGTCTCTCGACTGCGCAGCAGTGAAAGACCGGAAAAAATCCCGCTCGAAATACGGAGCAAAAAAACCTAAATAATTGCAAGTCAAGTAATTCCAGGAAATTGCAAATCAATTTCCTCGCCGATGGTTTGTCCTGGCAGAGCTAGGTCGAACCCTGGGTGGGCCTCAAAAAGGCCGGGTGAAGTAAGAAAAGGAAAAAACTATGTCTAGAAGACGTCGCTCCTTCAAACGGCGAAATGTCCCAGATCCGATTTACCAAAGCGTTACGCTTGCTAAATTCATCAATAAAATGATGATCGGCGGCAAAAAGGCGACAGCGCGCAGGATCGTTTACGGCGCCCTCGAAGATTTCGCAGGCCGCGTAAAAACCGACAGCCCTCTCGAAGCATTCGAACAAGCTATCGAAAACGCGAGGCCTTCTCTTGAAGTTAAGACCCGGAGGATTGGTGGCGCGAACTACCAAGTTCCCGTCGAGATCCCAAGCGAACGGCGCACAGCGATGGCAATGCAGTGGATCATCACCATTTCCCGCTCGAAACCGGGCCGGACCATGGCGGAAAGCCTAGCAAGCGAACTGGCCGATTGTTTCAATAACCAAGGCGCGACGATCAAGAAGAAAGACGATACGCACCGGATGGCTGAGGCAAACCGAGCCTTTGCCCATTACAAATGGTAGGCAGTTAAATGGGCAAGCGACCAGAAACCGACAAACTCGAAAATGTGCGCAATATTGGGATCATGGCCCATATCGATGCGGGCAAGACGACGACGACCGAACGCATCCTATTCTATTCAGGCCGCGTACACCGGATCGGCGAAGTCCACGAAGGCGCCGCTACTATGGACTTCATGGAACAAGAGCGGGAAAGAGGGATCACGATTACCTCTGCCGCCACGACTGTTTATTGGAAAGACTGCAAGATCAACATCATCGATACCCCCGGCCACGTCGACTTCACGATCGAAGTCGAACGATCGCTCCGGGTCCTCGACGGCGCTGTCGCCGTGTTCGACGCGGTGGCTGGCGTTCAGCCTCAGTCCGAAACGGTTTGGCGCCAAGCGGAGCGTTATGGCGTTCCTCGGATCGCATTCATCAATAAAATGGACAGGATCGGCGCTGACTTTTTGAATGCCATAAAGACGATGCGCGAAAAGCTCCACGCGAACGCGATCCCGGTCCACTGCCCGATAGGCGCCGAGTCGGACTTCAAAGGGATGGTCGACCTCATCGAGATGAAAGCATACCTGTTCCATGACGAAACGATGGGAGCGAAATACGACGTGGAGTCGATTCCAGCCGATCTTCTCGACCAGTGCAAGAAAATGCGCATGGAACTCCTCGAAGAGCTCGCTACAATCGACGAATCGAATGAAGAATTCATGATGAAGGTCCTCGAATCTCCTGATTCGATACCTGTTGACGAAATCCATGCAGCCATCCGCAAAGGGGTCGTCACCAATAAATTCAACCCGGTTCTTTGCGGCACTGCTTTCAAAAATAAGGGGGTTCAGCAAATTCTCGACGCCGTCGTGCGCTGGATGCCATCCCCACTGGATCGCGGGATGATCAAAGGCCATAAACTTGATTCCGAAGAATGGATCGAAATCCCACCCGCAGACAATAGCCCGCTCTCCGCCTTGGCGTTCAAGATTATGACGGATCCTTATGTAGGAAAGCTCACCTTCATCCGGATCTACAGCGGAACCCTTGCCAAGGGTACAAGCATCATCAATACGACAAAAGACAAGGATGAGCGAGTTTCCCGCCTGCTTGAGATGCACGCGAACCAAAGGAAAGACCGCGATGAGTTCTTTACGGGAGACATCGCAGCCGTCATCGGTTTGAAATACACGAGCACCGGAGACACTCTCTGCTCGGAAGCGACTCCTCTCCTCCTTGAAAAAATGAATTTTCCCGATCCGGTCATTTCGATGGCGATCGAACCGAAATCAAAAGCCGATAGGGAAAAGCTGGCAAAAGCCCTCGGCGCTCTATCGGAAGAAGACCCAACTTTCCGGGTTATGACGAATGAAGAAACCGGCCAGACGATCATAATGGGAATGGGAGAACTCCACCTCGAGATCCTACGCGACCGGATGTTCCGCGAATTTGCTGTCGAAGCGAATGTCGGCAAACCGGAAGTCTCTTATAAAGAAACCATTTCGATGCCGTCCAATTCGGAAACAAAATATGTCAAACAAACCGGTGGCCGGGGCCAGTACGCGCATGTCTGCGTGGAAATCGAACCGAACGAGTCCGGAAAAGGGAACGAAGTCGTCAGCAAGATTGTCGGCGGGGTCATTCCGAAAGAATACATCACTCCTTGTATCAAGGGGATCGAAGAAGGGCTTCAAACAGGCGTATTGGCTGGCTATCCGTTGATCGACGTGAAGGTCGCGATCACCTACGGTTCCTATCACGAAGTCGACTCCAACGAGATGGCCTTTAAGATTTGCGCATCGATGGCAGTCAAGGACGCTGCACGGAAAGCGAAACCGGTTCTCTTGGAACCGATCATGAAAGTCGTTACAACGGCGCCTGATTCGAATGTCGGTGATGTGATCGGCGACCTCAACCGGCGTCGCGGAAAGATCCTCGGACAGGAATCTGTCAAAGGAATCATTGACGTTACTGCTGAAGTGCCGCTTAGCGAGATGTTTGGATATTCGACCATTCTCCGTTCGATGACATCAGGCCGTGGCACTTATACGATGGAACCAAGCCATTTCGAGCGCGTACCAACAAAAATCCAAGAAGAAATTTGTAAGAAGTAGAGATTATGTCAAAAGCACCTAGAAAAAAAATACGAATCCGACTGAAAGCCTTCGATCAGCGGATTCTCGATCGGTCAGTCCAAGATATCGTCGAGACGGCCAAAAGAACAGGAGCCCGAGTCGTAGGACCGATTCCGCTTCCTACGAAAAGGGAGATCTATACCGTTCTCCGTTCGCCTCACGTTGACCGCAAATCGCGCGAGCAGTTTGAAATGAGAACGCATATCCGCGTTCTTGACCTTCTCGATCCAACTCTCGATACGATCGATAAACTCAAAATTTTGCCAGTCGCTTCGGGCGTCGATATCAAAATTAAGGCGTAGTCTTTGAGCCTATCCAACTATTTCGAGCGTGAAAGCCTGCTCAAATTGTCGACCGACAGGCTACGCAAGTCCATCCGTATTCATGCAATACGAATGGACTTGCGTTCGGCAATTTCAGCGCCTTTGACATCGAAATGATCGCAAGATTTTAGTTGATAGAGCACTAGAAAATTTTTCAAGAATTTTCGACAGAATCCGGTTTTAGGACACCCTCTTACTTCTCTGAGTCTGAACCAGCTGTCTGGGTTGTCTGCATTTCATAGCTGTCGAAAAGATAGGGCGGCGGTGAAGATTGCTCGACCCGTTTGGAAACCACTTTGCCGTCCTTAATCAGCAAGAAATAATGCCTTTCTTCCGTGTCACGACCACCCACTTTGAATCGCTCGATGTATTCATATTCAACCGTTCCGTCTTCTTTTTTGTGGATGGCGTAGGGTTCACCCGCAGTGGCGACCACCTCGTTTTGCGAGGTTCCAAGAGGGATTTCAAAAAATGCCCGATTCGTCATTAGCGAACCGCCGGAAGCGCAAGCTG
Source organism: Chlamydiota bacterium (assembly GCA_013285585.1). Taxonomy (GTDB): domain Bacteria; phylum Chlamydiota; class Chlamydiia; order Chlamydiales; family SM23-39; genus CAIPFQ01. The sequence continues at coordinate 79,158 of JABDHH010000003.1, read as the reverse complement.
ATAAAGCTAGAATCAAAGCAACGAATTCTTTTCTCATAATTCTTCGTCCCCTTCGCTATCCTGCTCTTCATCCGAACTTGAGACTTCGTTCGTTCGCTGCCAGATCCTCGCCTCAATCCGCGTCCGAAACTGGTCGCTCGTGACATATTCGCCCCGCATCTCGTAGCTTCCATCAGGCTGGACCGAGTAGGTTTCGAATCCTTCGAAATTCATATCGTTATTGCGAAATTCCCAGGCAATCGTTTTGTCATCGAAAAGCCCTGTGCCGGAGATCCTCCCGATGTTTGGGTTTTCCATGTCGACGCAAAACGTTTTCGACTGAAAATCGTAGAAAGTGAGTTCGTTGCGCATGTTATCGGAGAGCCCTTGGATCTGAATTTCTTGAGCGGCCCCCACTTTACCGGAAAAATCGCGGTTTTGAACGGTCCAGTTCGTATTGAAGATGAGCTCTTCTTCTACCATGTTCAAGATGATTTTACCTTCTCCGTGCCAAATGCCGGGCGAGAATATGAATGAGTGGATGAATCGTTCTTTATCCATTAGAACATGAACCTTCTGCTGTATATGCTTTGCAGCAAGCCGAGAGCTGCCATGGTCGTCAAGAGCGAACTGCCTCCGTAGGTCACCAGGATGAGAGGGACGCCCGATATCGGCAACAAGGCGCACATCATCGCACAGTTCACTAACACATGCATGGCGAGATAGGCTGCCAGTCCTGCGGCAAGCAACCGCCCGAAAGGGTCCTTAGCCACTGCCGCTACCTGAAAACTAAAATAAATCAAAGCGTAAAAAAGGAACAGCAAGAACACAACTCCCACAAATCCAAACTCCTCCCCAAAAGCCGCGAAGACTGAATCGGTATGGGCGTATGGAAGCCATTTCCGGCCGGAGTACTCACTGCCTCTCCATCCTGTCCCGGTCAGACCTCCGACCGCGATAGCCGTCTGCGCCGCCTTCTGGTGATAGGTATTGGGGTTGAGTCTCTCGTACTGGTATTCTTTCATGAACGTCGTGAAGTAGGGACGCATCTTCTCATGCGAGAGCGCTCCGAGGAAAAAGAGGCCGACGACGAAAAGGGCAATCACGCCGCAGCCGACCATGCACCGGAAGACCCCCTTATGGATCCCTGCGACATAGCCGAGAGTCAAAGCGATAGGATAGAGAACGAGCGCCGTTCCCAGATCGGGCTGCTTCAAAATCAATAGGAAAGGGATCCCCGCAATCGCCGCCATCTGCAGCGACGAACCAAACGTATAGACGCTGCTCCCCTTCCGTTCCAAAAACCAGCTCAGGGCGATCACGACAATCAACTTCGCCTGTTCGGAAGGTTGGATGCTAGCGAAATGGGGGATTCGATACCAACGGTGGACATTTTGGATAGGGCTTACGAAAAAGAGTCCGATCAAAAGAAGGACAATCGCGATATAAAGAAACAAGCTCCATTGTCTCAAACGGCGGTAATCAAAAAGGGAGGCAGCGAAAAAGATGGCCCACCCTAAACAGAACCAGCGTAGTTGCGTCTTTACAAGCGGCGTCCAAAAAACGGGGCTTTCATACTCTCCCTGGTTTCCAGTCATCGAAGAGATAACGCAAAGGCCGATGATCATCAAGCAGGCGATGATGGGCAAAACTCGGAAGTCGATGCGGGAAAGGGGCATATGCTGTATTCTATTTTCTGAGTATATAAGCTCCTATGCAAATAACGGAAATTCATTTCGATTCCATCGATTCTACGAGTTCGTATGCAAAGCGAGAATACGCTTTTTTTTCTCCGGATAAAATGACTGTCGTTACAGCAGACGAACAGACAGAAGGGTACGGGAGGCATCAGAGAAAATGGCTCTCTCCCAAGGGCGTCAATCTCGCTGCTACATTTTGTTTCCGACTTCCCAAGACTCTCCCTAATTTAGAAAGCCTAGGGATTATTTCCGCCTATTCATTCGCCTCTCTCTTGCTTGCGGAGGGCCTCCAACCCATGATCAAATGGCCGAACGATGTCCGATTGTCGGGAAAAAAATTAGCCGGAGTTTTATGCGAGGCAATTTTCCAAAAAGACTGGGTGCAAATTCTTCTTGGCTTCGGAGTGAATGTGAATATGGAAAAGGCCGATCTCGATCGGATCGATCAACCGGCGACGTCCTTGAAAGAAGAAACAGGTCGTATCTGGGATCGCGCCGCACTGATACAAAAACTAGAAATTCGCTTCATTGCCGATTTAGAACGGTTTAAACGAGAAGGTTTTGCGCCCTTTCACGATCCTGTGGAAAAAATTTTGGCGCGTAAAGGCGAAACGATCCGATGCTTCGACGGTAAACAGGAATGGGTGGGAATCTGCCATTCGCTTGGATCCGACGGCCGGCTCAATCTCCTTTTACCGAACGGACATCTCCACTCCATTCTTTCCGGCGATCTTATCGGTTGAAATGATGATCACAATACCGGGACGACGGTCAGGCTGGGGTGGATCCTGCTCTTGATAATTTGTTGGATAGCGGTCAAAGTCGACCCGGTAGAAGAATGGCATGTGGTGCAAGAGCCTTCATAGGCGATATGCACCTCCCCGTTTTCTTTGAGCTCTACGATCTTCACCCCGCCGGCATCGAGTTCGATATAAGGGCGGATCTCCTTGTCGATCACTTCTTCGATGATTTTTACCTTTTGAGACGCTGTAAAATGCTCCCAACCCGGAAATCCTCCGGGATTATCGTTAGAGTCCCATTCGATCGGAGTGACATCGAAATCAGTCGCAGCAAAAGGAATATCGATGCACTGATGGACGCCATTGTCGATGGCGGAGATAGCGCGGTTGAGATAGGAGGCCGCCTCTTTGGGGAATGCAGGGGCATCTTTCCGGTCGCGGACGAAGCTGTCGAGCAGATCAGCTGAGACGCGAGAAGCTTGATCGTAATTTTTCCTGAGGACTAGCTCGCTCGCGATTTCTCCGGCGGCGATCAGCGCGGGCGGTCCGAACGCCTGGAACTTCGCATCGGCGATGATCCCATCCGACTCGTCAACCAACCAATACAAACACAGCTTCCCTTCTCTACCGGTTACGAGGCGCATATTTTTTTCTTCTGCCTCTTGAACGGTGAAATACCCGACAAATCGGAGCCGGTCGAGCTTATCGCGTAATTTTTTGCTGAAGAATTCCATCAGAACAAATCCTCTGAAAGTTTCTGCAGCGCCTGAACCTGCTCGCCGATCAGATGGGCGGCACGGAAGATCTCGTCTTGGGTCGTCATCCGCGATAAAGAAAAACTCACGGCGCACTCTCCTTCGATCCCGGAAGAGGCAAGAATGCTATGCAAGTGCTGGCAAAAGGAGCCTCCAGTATTTGGATGGAGTCCTTTTCTCCGCAAATAATATTGAAGCGATTCCGCATGGACCCGAGGAAAAGCAATGGCGGTCGTATTGGGCAGGCGGGAAACTTCTTTGTAGAGAATCTTCGCGTCGGGAAGATGCCTTAGGATTTCGGTTTCGAAAAGATTCCGTAGCCGCGTCCCTTCCAAGCCCATCGAATCGAGAGAAAGGACAGAGAGATTGGCAGCGGCGCTGAAGGCGGCAAGCGATGGAGCGTCAAAGCTGCCTCCGCGGAGTCCGTTTTGGCTTGCCCCGCCTAAAATGAAAGGGATAAGAGGCCTGCCTCTTTTGGCAAATAGCGCCCCGGAGCCTTTGACGCTATGGATCCTCTCTCCAGAAAAAGTCAGATAGTCAGCGCTCGAACCGGAGAATGAAAAATAGGCTTTCCCCACGGTGTAAGAAGCATCGAGATGGAGCAAGACTCCCCTCTCTTTTGCAAGCCTGCAGATCTCTTCGACAGGTTGGATGACGCCGGTGAGTCCCTGGGCCATGCAGGTAGAAATTAAAGCGGTGCGCGGGGTGATCAGCTCGGCCAGCTTCGCCACATCGATCCTCCCTTCCCGATCGACAGGAGCGATCTTGACCAAGCATCCAAATTCTTCGCAGCGCTTGAGCATCTGGAGAGTCGGCGCATCTTCGATGCAAGAAGCGATGAATTGCGTCTTCCCCTCTTTGCGGGAAACCTCGGAAAAAACTGACCAGATCGTCTGTCCGACCGCTTCCGCTCCGGACGAAGTGAAAACAAAAACGTCCTCGGGAGAAGCGTCGACTAAGTCGTACAGAGGACGCATTTGCGCCGAATCACTGGGCGATCTCTCTTGAAACGAGGCGGCCATCCGTTCGATCGCGCTCTGGCAAGGGCGCGACTCCGTATGGGAATCGAGTTCTAGAATTCCTGTTTCCATTGTCCTCGATTGTAGGAATAAATAAGCGGAACTCCTGTCGGAATCTCGAGCTTTAACACTTCCTCTTTCGAAAGTCCGTCCAGGTGCATGCAAATGCCGCGGAGGGAGTTGCCGTGAGCGGCGATGAAGACATTCTCGCCCTTGTCCAGATGAGGGATCACCTTCTGCTTGAAATACGGAAGGGCTCTTGCCACCGTCATCTCCAAGCTCTCTCCATCTGGAGGTCTCGTTTCGTAGCTCCTGCGCCAAAGTTGGACCTGCTCAGCCCCGAATTTTTTCGCTGTCTCGGCCTTGTTGAGCCCTTGCAGTTTCCCATACATCCGTTCGTTCAATTCCCATGCCATGTAGACCGGCCATGTGGTTTTTTCCGTTTGTTCGCTAGAGATTTTCGCCCACTCTTCGAGCTTGCCTTGTCCCGGATGCTGAAAGGCGGGGATCTTGCCGCTCGAATGATGGAGGAGCGCAAGGACAACGGTCATTTGGGCGCGGATCAAGCTCGATGTAAAGATGACATCGATGGGAAGGTTGCGGATCTTCTTACCTCCTTCAATCGACTCTGCGATCCCTTCTTCGCTGAGAGGAATGTCGACCCAGCCGGTGAAAAGATTTTGCTTGTTCCAGATTGACTGTCCGTGTCGCATCAAAATCAGTTTTGGCGGCATGATTCCCTCTTCCGGTCTTCTATAAAGTAATACCACTTTATCACATGGAGGAAAATGGAGCGATGGATTATACTGCCAGACATTCTTATGGAAAAAAAAAGATTGAGCAAGGCTCTGGCTGCCGCCGGAGTCGCATCCCGAAGAGCCTGTGAAGAGCTGATTTTCGAAGGACGCGTCCAAGTCAACGGGACGACCGTCAAGATCCCTCAGACCCTCGTCGACTGGGAAACCGACAAAATTCTAGTAGACGGATCGACCATCCGGGGCGAGGAAGAAAAAGTTTACTATATGCTCAACAAGCCGAAAGGCTACATCTGCTCCAGTGTCAGGCCCGGAAACAAACCCATCGTCCTCGATCTCTTCCCGACTCCCGAAAAACGGCTGTTCACAGTCGGGCGGCTAGACAAGGAGAGCCAGGGTTTGCTTCTCGTGACCAATGATGGCCACTTCTCCAATCAAGTCATCCATCCTCGCCACCAGATCGTCAAGGAATACATTGTCAAATCGGTCCAGGAAATCACCGGCGACACGCTCCGAATTCTTGCTGAGGGCGCCCGAGTCGACGATCGCTGGGTGCGCCCCGTTTCCATCACCAAGGTACGCCGCGGCACCGTGAAGATCTGCGTCAAGGAAGGGAAAAAGCACGAGGTGCGGATCATCGCCGAAAGGGCCGACCTCGCAGTCTTGGAACTGACCCGAATCCGGATCGGTGGGCTCGTTCTTGGGTCTCTTCCGGAAGGAACATTTAGGAAGCTGTCGCCTAAGGATAAAGAATTGCTCTTTTCTCGATAATTATTTATCCTCTCGACGATGTTGACGATTGCTAGACTCTTTGGTAAATCCCCTTTCGCTCCCCTTCAGACTCACATGGATAAAGTCGCTTCATGCATCGGGGAGCTGCCGTATCTGTTCAAAGCTTTTCTCGAACAAGACGCCGATGCAATCCAGAAGATTGGCGAAAAGATCTCAAAACTCGAACATGAAGCCGATCTTACAAAAAACGACATCCGCAACCATCTCCCCAAAAGTCTTTTTCTTCCTCTCGACCGAAGCGCTCTCCTCGACATCCTTTCTTTGCAAGACGCCTTAGCCGATCAGGCGGAAGAAATCGCCCATAACGCAGCATTATTGCCGGTACCCCTTGAGCTGATCCCCGAAATAAAAGAAGATTTTTCGATTTTGTGCCAAAAAAATGTCGAAATCTTTCGGCTTGCCCGGCAAGTAATCAAAGAACTCGATTATCTGCTCGAGTGTTCTTTTGGCGGAATCGAGGCTGAAAAGGTGAAAGGGATGGTGGAACAGATCGCATTTTATGAATATGAGACGGCGAAAATCAAGAAACGGCTTCTCAAAACTTTTTACAGCAAAGGGGACTGTCTTCCCCATCCTGCCTTCCATCTTGGATTGATCCTCATCGAAGAGATCGGCAATTTGGCCTGGCTTTCCGAAAAGCTCGGGAACCGGATCCGCATGTTGCTGGAGCTGCACTGAATAGAGATGGATCTAGCACTCGTTCTAAAAGCCTTGGTTCTCATCCTCGGGTTCTATATGGCATGGAACATCGGCGCCAACGATGTAGCCAACGCAATGGGAACATCGGTCGGATCCAAAGCTCTTTCTTTGAAAAAAGCAGTCTTTCTCGCCGCCATCCTCGAATTTTCCGGAGCCTTTTTCGTTGGCTCGAGCGTCTCGGAGACGATCCAGAAAGGGATCATCGACCCGGCGATTTTCCAGGCCGACCCGATGATTTTCGTCCTCGGCATGATGGGATCTCTTCTCGCGACCGGAATTCTTCTCCAGTTCGCTTCCTATTTCGGCCTTCCCATCTCAACCACCCACGCCATCGTCGGCGCAGTCCTCGGCTTCGGCGCCATGATTGGCGGACTCCACGCGATCCATTGGAGCGAGATCGGCTGGATTATCTCAAGCTGGATTCTCTCTCCCGTCTTGAGCGGCATCGTCGCCTATCTGATCTTTCTGCTGATCCAGAAAAAAATTCTCTTTGCTCTGAATCCCGTCGAAGCAACACGGAGGCTGGCTCCCTTTTTCGTCTTCATGTGTTTCAACATAATCTGTTTAAGTTTATGTTATCATGGATTGGCTCAAGCCGATCTCGATTTCCCTCTCTCTTACGCTTTTTCGATTTCATGCGCCATCAGCCTCGTCGCAGCTCTTTTGAGCTACACATTGATCCGCAATCGCCCCGCTGCCTCTTCTCCTATGGAATCCAGTTTCCATCCAGCCCAAGCTGTCAGCCTCGAAAAAGCGCTCCATCATATGCAAAGGGTCCATCTTTCAAACCGGAGCGACAGCCATTCGACCCGGATCTCTCGCATCCTCGATGAAGTCCGCGCTTTGAGCGACGATGTCAAAAAGGAAGCTCCCTTTCAGGATTCCACGACGCAATACCACAGTGTAGAGAAGACCTTCGTCTTTCTCCAGATCCTCAGCGCTTGTCTCGTCGCATTCGCCCATGGCGCCAACGATGTGGCCAATGCGATCGGCCCTGTCGCCGCAGTTCTGGGGATCCTCAAGACGAATGCGATCGCCTCTCATTCGACTATTCCGGCCTGGCTCCTCGCAGTAGGCGGCGCAGGGATCGTGATCGGGCTTGCGACCTGGGGCTGGAGGGTGATCGAGACGATCGGCAGCAAGATTACCGAGCTGACCCCGACCCGCGGCTTTGCCGCCGAGTTTGGAGCAGCGGCTACGATTCTCTTTGCTTCCAAGTTGGGCTTGCCCATTTCTACGACGCACGCTCTTGTCGGCGCAGTCTTCGGCGTCGGTATGGCGCGCGGCTTAAGAGCGCTCAACTTGCAAACTTTAAAAGAAATCGTTGTATCTTGGATCGTGACGATCCCGCTTTGCGCAATATTGAGTATTGCGATGTTCTATCTTCTCAAATGGATCCTACTCTAAGACTCTAACTTGAGTTTGGCCATATCACGACCGCGTTTCTCTGCTAGTCTGACGTCTCTTTTGAATTATGTGGTCCTTAGGGACTGTTAAACAATAAAGTAAATCATTTGACCTGCGCGAAATCAACCTAAAATCGACGATCAGAAATGGGGTTGTATCGCATGAATACTACCTCATTTCTGATCGTCGATTTTCGGTTGATTTGGCGCGGTGAAATAGTTTACTTGTTTATACCAAATATCAGAAATAACGTTGGGTTTGGCAAGGAAGCTGCACAAATTTTTTGTCTGGAACGAGTGACCATTGCCAGCATGGCAAGGCACGAGTGAAGACGAAAAATTTGTTGCAGAGCTGACGTAGCCAAACCCAACGTTATTTCTGATATTTGGTATTAACAGTCCCTTACGAAGGGTTCTTGCCTGTGAAAAGTCTTTCTGTCTGAAGAGCTTCGGATAAGGCTACTCCTGAAGCGATGTACTGGCAGGGGAAATACGGAAAGAAATAGTTGGTCTCCCTGTAGAAAATAACGCAAATCGACCGCAGGCTCACGCCAAGTTGATCTGTATTCATGCAATACGAATCAAAAATTGTGTTCGTCGATGATCCGCGCTTTGACTCCGAAATTATCGGAAGAATTTTTGAGACAGAGCACTCGTTGCATTCCGGATCGCATCAGCTATCTCGGAGGAAGCTTGGCCAACAACCTTGGCGGCAGGCACAATCAAAGTCTGATTAGCTGCAGTCAAGACCTTTTCCACAAGAATTTTGAGTGCATGCGTTGCTTGCGCGATATTCTTGGCTACAGGCACTAACGCGGCTTCCCAAATCCATTTCGCTGCTTTTGCCGTTAATTGCCCTAATGGCTGCACAATCCGGTCAAATACCGCTTGCACGCCTTTTGCAAATAGATCGACACCCGGAACGATCGCAGAGTTCCAGATCCACTTCGCTGCATTTGCCGTTAATTGCCCTAACGGCTGCACAACCCGGTCAAATACCGCTCGCACACCTTTTGCAAATAGATCGGCACCCGGAACGATCGCAGAGTTCCAGATCCACTTCGCTGCATTTGCCGTTAACTGCCCTAATGGCTGCACAACCCGGTCAAATACCGCTCGCACGCCTTTTGCAAATAGATCGGCACCCGGAACGATCGCAGAGTTCCAGATCCACTTCGCGGCGTTTGCCATAAACTGGCTTAATGGCTGCACAATCCGGTCAAATACCGCTCGCACGCCTTTTACGAATAGATCAACGCCCGGAACGATCGCAGAATTCCAGATCCACTTAGAAGCAGTCGCCAAGGTCTTGCCAAGCGGTGCCAAGACTTGATGGTAAATATCGATACCGAATTGGGCTATTTTATCGGTTGCTGGAACAATGACGGTCTTCCAGACCCACTTCGCCGTTACGTTAATGACTCGGCCAAACGGTTGGAGAACATGGCGATAGATGGCCTGGGCTGTTTTTGCCAGAGAGTCGTTCAAGAAAGCGGAAATCTTGACGATTCCCTCGCCAATGGGAATCAGTACATATCGATGAGCTAGCGCCGCTCCCTTCGGAATCCCCACAGTTGCGATCCATTTAGGAACGATCCATGTAATCGTGTAGACAGGAACCGCCACAGATAAAAAAGCTCCTTTTCCTACGAGAAATAGCTTATCTCCGGCAACCATTGCAGCCCGTCCTATCCCGCTTAATGCCGAAGGATGAGACAAAAGCTGCGCGCCGCCCATCTGCAATAATCTGCCGGTTCCCGCTGCAACTCCGGAGAAAAGCAATATGCCTCCAACGGCCATTGCGGCATTTTTCACGGTGAAAATGTTAGAGCGCTGAGGCGCAGCTCTGTCTTTTATCTGAATCGAGGCCAAATGATAATTAGAAGAAGAAACTGCCGCAACCATATAACCATCCTTTTTATCCACAAATACTAAATAATCGAATAATTAACGTAAATAACAAAAACAAATTAACAAACTAAAATATTTACAAATAATCAAGATTATTATTGCAATTCTGATTCAATTGAACTATTGAACAGAAATATGGACGACAGCAACGCAGCGGCCGATGTCCTGGCCCAAAAAATCCGCTCCCCTAGACTGCTTGAGGCTACTGTTTTTCCTCAAAATGGAGATTGGGATCGACTTGGGAAGTTTCAGGCAGTTCGCTTGATGAAAGAGTTAATGGAAGAAAATGATCGTTTTATCGAGAAGAAATCTGTCCAAAGTGGCATCAGTATAGATCGCCGAGCTGCCATTTCCTGAGGAGTGCCTGCATCCTCTTTTTCTGCTTGAGTACAGCCAGGCTCTTGTTGAATTGCGTGATGAGGACCGGTTGCTTTCCTTTCAAAACGATGAGATGGAGCCCTACATCGCTCAACGGCAGCCCAGAGATCTTGAGCTTTCCTGCAAAAAGGTCTTTGACATAGCTGCCTGCGACAACTCGGTCGAGGAGCGCTCCTTCGATTTCCCCATTCGCTACCGCTTCGAGCAAGTCGGCGACGGAAGGGTAATTGCGGATGATCAGCCCCTCGTGTTTTTGAAGGAGGAGCACCGCAGGATCGCCGGCAATCACTCCGATGTGCTCGCCGCTCATTTTTTTCAAGTCGGTTTGATGACCGCCTTCAGGGACAATCAACACAGGGCCCGTATCGAGAAAATTATGAGAAAAATCGTAGAGGGCCGTGTTAAATTCATAGGGAGGGAGCGATGAGAGGACGGCTTGATATTGTCCCAGTTTCATTCCCTCAAAAAGATTGTCCCAATTCGCGGGAACCCGCTCGAACTCCATTCCGGTTTGCTGAGCGACATCGAGAAGAAACTCTTCCGTGAAGCCATTGACATAGGAATTTTGCGCCCCGAAATCGATCGGATACCAATTCGCGTCGATTCCAATGCGGATTGTTCCGCGGCGCCCTACTCCATGGTCACAGCCGCAGCCATAGAAAAACAGCGCACATAGAACTGAAAAAATTACACAACGAGACATTGCAAAGATTCTACTAGATCGCCTATCAGTATGCAAAGAATAAAATACTTCAGCGTGTTCTTATGACAGCCTATCTTCTCGTCAATTTCGGCGGCCCTCGTGAAGTGAGAGAAATAGAGCCCTTCCTTAAAGAGCTTCTCTTGGATCGCGATGTCATCCGCACCAAATTTCCCACATGGCTGCATGGTTGGTTTTTCGGTCGAATCGCAAAAAAACGGGCTCTCAAGATACGCGAAGACTATGAACGGATCGGATTTTCTCCTATCTATAAGGATACGGAAGCGATGAGGGGGGCATTGGAGTCTGCTTTCAACTCTCCCGTTTTCACTTTCCACCGCTATCTTCCCGCAACTCACGCAGACTCGCTTCTCAAGATCGAAGAGTGCAAACAAAAAGAAATCCGCGTCGTACCCCTTTTCCCCCAATTTTGTTATGGGACGACGGGAAGCATCGCACGATTTTTCTCTGAGAGGCTCTCTTTGGCCGCCGCTCAAAAACTCCGTTGGATCAAATCATACGCAGCCCATACTGCCTTTATCGGGTCATGGCAGAAACGGATCGCAAAATTCCTAGTCGAAAAAAAGCTCGAGGAAAAAAATACGATTCTATTTTTTTCGGCCCACGGGGTTCCCAAGACTTTCATCGACGAAGGAGACCCATACGAAGAGGAATGCAAAGAGTCGGTTTCCGCATTGATGGAGCGCTTTCCGAACATTCTGAGTCGGCTCGCCTATCAATCCAAATTCGGGCGAGGGGAATGGTTGCTCCCTAGCACCGAGGAAGAGTGCAAAAACGCCTTGGCCTGGACTCAAGGAAGAAGAGAGATTGTGATTGTGCCCATCAGCTTTACCTCCGACCATATCGAAACTCTTTTCGAGATCGAAGAACTCTATTTGCCGATCATCCGCTCCAGCGGACTCAATGCCCATCGCTGCCCGGCTTTGAATCTCGAACCCGAATGGATCTCGGCGCTTCAGACCATCGCGAGCGAGCGGGATCTTTGCGAAAATCAAAGACTCGTGCGTGAAATGTAAAAAAAACCAATCAAACAGTCTATACCCGTTCCACTTGAAAGCTCTCGGATTTTGCACTGCGGAAACTTGAAAAAGTTCGGGGGTTCGAGCTATTTCAAGAGAAGCAGCGCCCTGAATTTGAATCAGCGCTAGCTGCGCTGAAGCAGCTAAATATAAAATATTTAGCGATGCAGGCGGATTGAAATTCAGCAGCTGTCCGACGCCGCAAAAGCAAGTGGTTCAAGTGGAGGAAGTGGAAGGAGTATATATTGCAATCTTTGACACTTTGATGTAGATTTCCTTGGAGGCTTATGATCCCATCCAAGCTTATTCTTCAGTCGGGAGAGCAATTTCCCGGGTTGTCGCCTCAGTGGCAAACAGGCGACTTTTTTGGAGAAGTAGTCTTTACGACCGGCATGACCGGTTACGTCGAATCGCTCACCGACCCCTCTTATGCAGGTCAAATCCTCGTTTTCACTTACCCTCTCATCGGCAATTACACCGTGCCCGATAGAAGTTTCTGGGAATCGGGAAAAATCCAGGCGAGCGGGGTCGTCGTAGGCACGGCCAGTTCCTCCTCGGAACACTGGAATGGAAAGCAAAGCTTCCTCGAGTGGCTGGCCGCCGAGCAGATTCCCTTGCTCTCGAATGTCGACACCAGAGCATTGACGAAAGTACTGAGAAAAAATGGGGTGGCCTTAGGTGCAATCACCCTTGGCAAGACTTCCGCTTCTTTTCGGAACCCGAACGAAACCGACCTGATATCAAAAGTCACCTGTAAAGAAAAAAGAATCGTGAACAAAGGTCCTAAAAGAATTATCGCGGTCGATTGCGGGATGAAGGAAAATATCATGCGTTGCCTATCCCGCTATCCTTTGGAAATCGTCCGCGTACCTTACGATTTCGATTACTCCGCTGAAGAATTTGACGGTCTATTCATTTCGAATGGCCCCGGAGATCCGGCCCAGGCAAAAGCGACGATCGCCATCTTGCAAAAAGGACTTGCCCGCAAAAAGCCGACATTCGGGATTTGCCTAGGAGCCCAGATCATGGCCCTTGCAATCGGCGCGAAAACATACAAATTGAAATTCGGACATCGGGGACAAAACCACCCGTGTCTCGATCTCAAACAAAAAAAGGCGATCCTCACCTCGCAAAACCATGGCTACGCGATCGAAGGGATAAGCTTGCCCGGCGATTGGGAAACCAGCTTCATCAGCCTCAACGACAACTCCGTAGAAGGGATCGCCCACAAGACTCTACCCTTTTTCGCTGTCCAATTCCATCCAGAGAGCCATCCCGGCCCGACGGATGCCGCCTATTTGTTCGATAAGTTCTACGAGACGCTATGATTGCTCAAATTCCCAACTGTTCAAGTTGTGTTGGTATAGATCCAACTCGGAGCATTAAAAAAGTTCTGATCCTAGGTTCAGGAGGGCTCCGCATCGGCCAGGCCGGAGAGTTCGATTATTCCGGCTCGCAAGCGATCAAGGCTTTAAAGGAAGAGGGATTGAAAACCATCTTGGTCAATCCAAACATCGCGACGGTACAGACCGATTTCGATATGGCCGACCAAGTCTATTTTCAACCGCTGAACTCCGATTCGATCGAAAAAATCATCGCGAAAGAAACACCAGATGGCATCCTCCTCGGTTTCGGCGGTCAAACAGCTCTGAACCTCGGCCTCGAATTGGATGAGCTGGGTATTTTAAAAAAATATGGCGTCCAAGTCCTCGGAACGCCTATCGAAGCGATCCGACTGACCGAAGACCGGGATCTCTTCAAACAAAATCTTTCAAGGATCGGCATCGAGACCCCGAAAAGCTTCGCTGCAAAGACTGTCCTGGAAGCTCTAGCCGCGGCAAAAAAAATCGGATATCCGGTAATGATGCGCTCGGGATTTTCTCTTGGAGGCCTCGGTTCCGGCAAAATCGAGAGCGAAAAACAGCTGGAAAGCCAAGCTGCCAGCTCGCTCCAGGGCGCGCCTCAGATCTTGATCGAGGAATATCTGTTCGGATGGAAAGAGCTCGAATATGAAATCGTCCGCGATTCCAATGACCAAGCCCTTGCGATCTGCAACATGGAAAACCTCGATCCGATGGGCGTGCATACGGGAGAAAGCATCGTCGTCGCTCCAACGCAGACCTTGAACAACCGCGAATATCATTTGCTCCGCGAGATCGCAATCAAAGCCGCACGCCATTTCAAGATCCAGGGAGAATGCAATGTCCAATTCGCCCTCGATCCAAAATCGGGAGACTACCGCGTCATTGAAATGAACGCGCGCCTCTCCCGCTCCAGCGCCCTTGCCTCGAAAGCGACCGGCTACCCGCTCGCTTTCATCGCCGCCAAGCTCGCCCTCGGCTACCGCCTCGAACAAATCTCCAATGGGATCACAAAGAAGACGACCGCGTTTTTCGAGCCCGCGCTCGACTACGTCGTAGTTAAAATCCCCCGTTGGGACACGCACAAATTAAAGACCGCCGATCGTTCGATCGGCACCGAGATGAAGAGCGTCGGCGAAGTCATGGCGATCGGCCGCACCTTTCCTGAGGCGTTGCAAAAAGGGATTCGGATGCTCAATATCGGATCATCCGGGCTAGACGACTCTCCTGAAAAAATCGATCATCTTGCCGAAGAAATTCGCAAGCCGACCGATAGGAGGATTTTTGCACTCTATCAATTTTTTAAGCAGGGCGGCAAGGTGGCCGATGCGAAAACGATGTCCCAAATCGATCCATGGTTCCTCAACCATATCCACAACCTTGCATCGTTCGAACAGACACTCAGGAAACAAACATTGGATCCTCCCCTTTTAAAACAAGCGAAGCAATTTGGATTTTCCGACCGCTCGATCGGAAAAATCAAGAAAACTTCGGAAGACAAGATCCGCAGTTTCCGTTTGGAACATAACATCGTTCCATTCGTCAAGCAGATTGATACCCTGGCAGGAGAGTTCGATGCCGAGACGAATTACCTCTATATGACCTATCAAGCGACGGAGCACGACATCCTCCGCTCCAAGAAAAGACCTCTGTTTATCCTCGGATCAGGCCCTTACTGTATCGGCTCATCGGTGGAATTCGATTGGTGCGCAGTCAATATGGCTAGACATCTGCGGCACATGCAGAAAGAGGTCGTCCTCATCAACTCCAACCCAGAGACCGTATCGACCGACTTCGACGAATCGGATAGGCTTTATTTCGAAGAACTGACGCTGGAGCGCGTAAGAGATATTGCCGATTTCGAAAAACCGCAAGGGATCATCGTTTCAGTCGGAGGCCAAATTGCAAATAACTTGGCCTATCCTCTCTATCTGAAACAGTACCCGATCCTCGGAACTCCCGCAGCGATGATCGATTGCGCTGAAAACCGAGACTCTTTCTCTTCCCTTTTGCGAAAATTAAACATAGACCAACCCCAGTGGCAGCGGGCCACGACCCTTAAGAAAGCAGAGGAGTTTGCCAAAGAAGTCGGTTACCCCGTCCTGATCCGTCCTTCATACGTTCTATCGGGCGCTGCGATGAACGTCGTTTGGAACAGAATCGAACTCGAACAATACCTAAAGGAGGCGACCGTCATCTCTCCCGACCATCCGATCGTTCTCTCCAAGTTCATCGAAAATGCCAAAGAGTTGGAGATCGATGGTGTCGCGCAAAAAGGAAAAGTCGCCGTCTCCGCCCTTAGCGAGCACGTGGAAAATGCAGGCGTCCATTCAGGCGACGCGACGATTGTCCTCCCCCCTCAACGGCTCTATCTTGAAACGATCCGACGCGCAAAGGCGATCACTGCCGACATCGTCCAAGCCCTGCAAATCTCCGGTCCTTTCAACATCCAATTCATCGCCAAGGACAACCAAATCCAAGTCATCGAATGCAACATCAGGGCATCTCGTTCTTTCCCGTTCGTATCGAAAGTTACGCGGACCAATTTCATCAAAGTCGCGGCGGAAGCGATCCTTGGAAAACATAAGCCCAAATCATTTGAAACGCTCGAGCTCGACTACGTTGGCGTCAAGACGCCCCAATTCTCTTATAAGCGGCTCAAAGGGGCCGATCCGGTCGCCAATGTCGAGATGGCATCTACCGGAGAGGTGGCTCATATCGGCGATTCCTACTACGAAGCCTTTTTCGCCTCGTGGCTATCGACCGAGCAAAAACTCCGAGGCAAGCGACTTTTGGTGACCGCGAGCATGGAATTCAGACCAAAACTCCTGGCTCCGCTCATTGCTTTGGAATCCCAAGGCTGGGATCTTTATGCTACAGAGGGAACCCATGCCTTCCTCACGAGCCGAGGTGTCGGTTCGGTATCCGTCTACAAGGTTGGAGAAAAATACGAGCCAAATGTAGTGACTCTGCTGTCGCATCAAAAAATCGATCTGATCATCAATTTGCCTCGGGCGCAAGAAAAGAACGAGGACGCCGGCTTCAAAATCCGCCGTCTGGCGATTGACCATCATATCCCTCTGATCACCAATCCCCAGATCGCTCAGATTTTCCTGCAATGCCTCGTTGAAATCGATCTCTCCCGATTGCCTATCCGGTCTTGGGCTGAAATCGGATCATAAACCGTAAAATCTCCATCGTGTGATAAACTAGACCTCTTGCGTAACTAATCGCAAGAGGTCTACTCTCCCACCATGCTAAAAAACACTTTGCTGAAGGCTGCCATCGCCCTCGCCCGCCCTTCCATCCTTCCCCATCCTCAAACTGATCAAAAGCGCATCTTATGCGTAGCGACGACCGCTCTCGGCGACACCCTTTGGGCTACTCCCTCCTTGGAATCTTTACGCAAATCATTCCCTCAATGTTATCTCGCCGTCCTCACCTCTCCCATCGGCATGCAAATCTTAAAGCACAATCCCCATGTCGATAAACTCTACTTGGCCGAAGAGCCCTTCTTGCCAAAATTTTTCCGACTCAGACAGTCTCTTTATGCGGACAAATTCGATACGGTCCTCCTTTTTCACGCATCGCAGCGCCTGGCGCTGCCTCTTTGCGCTACGATCGGAGCTTCTCAGATCGTCGGCACTGCAAAGATCAACAAAGGTCTCGACTTCCTGCTCACCGATCCCCTTCCCAACATCCGGCAGCACGAAATCGTCCGCCGCCTCAAAATGGTCGAACGGATTGGGGGCGTCGTCCATTCTGAAACCCTCTCTCTTTTTTTGCAGACCGAGCGACTTCCCAAGCGGAAAGGCCGATGGGTAGCTATTCATCCGGGATCCAAAGACCGATTCAAAAGATGGCCAGAGAAAAATTTCGCGAGAGTGGGCCGAACCCTAAAAGAAAAGCTAGGCTGCGAAATCCTCATTACCGGCACAAGAGATGAAGAAGAGCTGATGCGGCAGACAGCATCCATGATCCCAGGATCGCAAATTGCGGAACGGAACCTCCCTTTCCGTCATTTTGCGGCTCTTCTCGAGCAGATGGACCTTCTCATCTGCAACGACACAGGCCCCGTCCATGTCGCTTGCGCCTTGGGAATCCCTGCAATCGGACTCTACGCCGCGACCGATCCATTTCTTTGCGGACCGCACCGCGCTGAGAGAGTGGTGGCAATCGCGAAAAAAAGCTCATGCACCCCGTGTCTTAAAAGAAAATGCCGCTCTCCCTTTTGTCTTTTGCAGATCGGGGCTTGCGAAGTAACCGATGCTGCGCTAAAAATACTACTAGAACATGACCATTTCCATTCAAAATGCACTTAAGAATTCGGATCTGATTTCGATTGCCGACCTTTCTCGGATGGATCTGGAATTGATCATCCAAATCGCCGAACAGCTCGATCGAGAACTGCCGCCCGACCTGTTCAAAGGAACGATCCTCGCCACCTGTTTCTTCGAGCCTTCGACTCGGACCCGGCTCTCGTTCGAAGTAGCGATGCTCAAAGGCGGCGGCTCCGTCATTGGTTTTTCAGATGCCTCCAGCACCTCTGCAAAGAAAGGAGAGTCTCTTCCCGATGCCATCCGCGTCATCGGTTCCTATGCTGACATCATCGCCCTCCGACATCCGCAGGAAGGTTCTGCCCGGGCCGCGGCCGACGCGACGCCAAAACCAATCATCAACGCCGGAGACGGAGCTAACCAACATCCGACACAGACGCTGATCGACCTCTTCTCGATCCTGAGATGCCAAGGAAAAATCGACTCGCTCCACATCGCGGTTGCGGGAGACCTCAAATACGGCAGAACCGTCCACTCTCTCTGTCAAGCCCTTGCCCATTACAGCGTCCGCCTTTACTTCATCTCTCCTGAATCTCTTTTCCTGCCCGATGCTGCCCAGCATGAACTGAAGAAAAAAGGAGTGAAGTTCTCTTTCCATTCTTCTTTGGAATCTGTGCTGCCGAAAATCGACGTCCTCTATATGACACGGATCCAAACAGAGCGATTCTCCACAATGGGGGAACCTGTTCCTAATCCTTGCCTTCTCAAAAAACGGCATCTCGAGAAAGTCAAATCCAATTTCCGGATTCTCCATCCCTTGCCCCGGGTCGGTGAAATCGAAGGATTGATCGATCCAACTCCTTATGCCTATTATTTTGAGCAGGCGGCGCACGGGATTCCAGTCCGGGCTGCTCTATTAGCCCTTATGCTGGGTCGAATATGATTGAAAAAACACTTTCTGTTTCTGCGATCAAGGAAGGCACCGTCATCGATCACATCGCTGCAGGAAACGCCTTGAAGATCATCAGCCTCCTGAAATTAGCCGACAATGAAACCCCGGTGACTGTTGGGCTGAACCTGAAAAGCCAGTCGATGGGACTGAAAGACCTGATCAAAGTCGAAAACCTTTGCCTCATTCCTTCTCATGGGGCTCAAATCGCGATTTTCGCACCGCAAGCCACAATCAACGTCATCGAAAATTACAAGGTCGCTAAGAAATTTCAGGTACAGATGCCCGAAGCCGTCCACTCAATCCTAGCATGTCCGAACGCTCGGTGCATCACTCAAAGCGAACCGATCCAGACGCTTTTCATTGTGGAGGAAAATAACAGTTCCGTCTTTCTTCGCTGCCGGTTTTGCGAGAAGCTCTTCTCTCAAGACCTTTTCTGTGAAAAGCAACATTAGTATATTAAATATTAAAATAATACTTCCGGATCGTGATGCTTACAAATTGTATAAAAAATTGAAATGTGTTAAAATCGTCTAGTAAATTAATTTCACCAATGATGGAAATTTTTGTGACTTCACTATCAATAAATTCTTTGTCCTCCTACGGCAAACAAATATATGATACTTGTGCAGACGTATATGACAAAACCAGAGACACTTGCAATCGGTTTGCATCGGTTGCGCATCGATCGCTGAATCAAAGAGTTGGCGAAGCATTTAAATCCGGAAAGTGTTGGGGAGCGTGGATTGGATACAAGATCGGAAGTACCAGACTCACCAATACCATGCTTCAATCCGTTATTGGCTTTCCTATTGAAAAGATGCATTGGAGTGGTTTGCACTTAGCTGTGGCTTTAGGAACGGTTGCAGATGTCGAAGCTGCTATAGCAAAGGGAAACGATGTGAATGCAAAAGATTTTGGAGGGAATACGCCTCTTCATCTTAGTGTAGGCTGGGCAAGCCAAACATTCCCTTTTTTACTCACCAAAATCGCAGAGATTAACGTAAAGAATTCGATGGGATGGACTCCTCTTCATTTGGCTTCTGCGAAAGGTAATCAAGAAGCTGTGATCGCTTTACTCCAAGCGGGAGCTGATATGAATGCAAATGATGACTCATACCAAATATCAGAAATAACGTTAAGTTTGGCAAGGAAGCTGCACAAATTTTTTGTCTGGAACGAGTGACCATTGCCAGAATGGCAAGGCACGAGTGAAGACGAAAAATTTGTTGCAGAGCTGACGTAGCCAAACTTAACGTTATTTCTGATATTTGGTATCAGGATCTTCTCCGCTCCATTTCGCTGCAAGGGCAGGTAATGCACAAATTATCAACGTTTTACTCAATGCCGGCGCAAATATTGAGGCAAAAAATAAAGACGGGAACACTCCCCTTCTTTCTGCAGTTTCCAAGGAACAGAAAGACTCGATTCGAGCATTGGTAGCCAAGAGCGCAGATATTGAGGCAAGGAATTTAATTGGCGTCTCACCTTTAAGCTGGGCAGTAAACAGAAGTCGAATCGACATATTAAGCATTCTCCATAATGCCGAATTTCATCCTGCAGCTACTTCTGAGGTAATTCTCCATGATTATTTTGAAAAGATATTCTCTCCATGCAGAGATCAATTGCCGAAAGATTTGAACTGGCTGAAGGCAATGAGGAAGAAATTGGATGGCGGCAAAGACCCTTTTGAAGCATTACGCGCATTATTCGCACAATCAGGTCAAATTTCTTCTACCGAAATGAAAAAAGCATTGCAAATCCTTCAGAAAAACTCTCCATCTCTTCCTACTCCCGATGCTTGCCTTCAATGCTTGATAAAACACTCTCCCCTGTTTGCCAAAGCTTGGGAATTAGTTAATCGCGAAGAACAAGTGAAAATTCACGAATTAGACTGGTCTTATTCCTCATTCAATGCACCTGCATTTTATAATAGTTTAAACCACGCGATCCACATTCACAATTCTTGCAATCCATTTGAGAGAGTTTTTTGCATTGTTTTTGAGACCATGAATGCCTTACAAAATGGACCGTATCGAAAAATTGATCAATTAGCTAGAGAAGGTATGATAAATCGCGAGGAATTTGCGCTCCTTCAAGAATATGTTGAGAGTGAAACTGTACTTTGGACGCATCGAATTTTTGGACTGAGCGATCAGATCAGCTTTATGGAAATCTGGAAAATAGCGAATTTTCCTATGCAACAATCTGTGGGGCAATCTGTCCGGCCTCTCCAGGTTCATGCAGATGAATATCGAAAGAGATGGGATCTTGCCTACGGATTGCCTTATTTGAAAAAGCATCCGGAGTGTCAGAAAAATTATCATTTTTGATCAAGCATCCTGGCATACCACGAATAAACTGCAAGTCCCAGAAA
Organism: Chlamydiota bacterium; assembly: GCA_013285585.1. Classification (GTDB taxonomy): domain Bacteria; phylum Chlamydiota; class Chlamydiia; order Chlamydiales; family SM23-39; genus CAIPFQ01. Next base: position 58,320 of record JABDHH010000003.1, on the reverse strand, counting down.
ATATATCGTTTCTTCCGCTGCCACCTGCATCACCGGAATTGAATCCGACAGAACGGGTGTGACAGGTATTAATACTCCGGCAAATTTCCGGCATTTTTCTACTGATGAGAAGACTCCCAGAATCTAAATTTAGGGAGATAATAGGCGATCTAGATGAAGAGCATTGCCGACAAGTCGTTTACTGGTTATCATGTTGCCTGTTTTCTCGCTACAAGACCTTTAGGGATTGCTTCAAACTTGCAATAAATTAGAATATTGAATATCTAAAAGCCAAATAATGGACCTCGGCAAAAGAAAAGAAGAATTTAGTTATGCATATGTACATGCAATCGCATCCGTTGCAGGCTATGGGACATCACGGCCCGTAGTTGATGATGATAGTATCGATATCCAATTCCTAAGCAACTCTAAAAACAGCTATACACGATCGCCTCGTCTTGAAGCACAACTTAAAGCCTCCGCACAAGATTTAGTCAAAGACGAGTATATTCATTATCCCCTTGAAATTAAAAATTATAATGATTTAAGAGACACTAACGTGCTTGTTCCCAGATTTTTGATCTGTATTCTTCTTTCGGCAGACTCTCCTTTGTTATGGTTGAACCATAGTGAAGAAATGTTATCTATGATGAAATGCGGATATTGGATGGATTTAAAAGGTTATCCTCCTAGTGAAAACACCTATACTGTTACTGTGCAGATACCAAAAAACCAAATTTTCAATGTACACGCGCTAGATGACTTGATGGAAAATGTTGGGAAGAAGGAGCTGGTATCATGAGTTCACAAGGCAGTTCCACCTATATGCAAGATATTTTGCCATTGCATTGTCAGCGATATCTAAAATGGAAAAATTGGAAATTTGAAAAAGACATAGAGGACTTAGCCAGCGTATGGGTAAATTCCACAAAGGAATTTGAAAATATCGAAATTCTGCTACCTCTTGACACTAGACTTAGCGACTATAGATTGCGCATGGCAGAATTCCTTGAGACACTTCATGTAGCTGAGAACCGACCATACGACTGCATTATTGCTGACTTGAAGTCTCTATGCACAGACACACTTCGAATCACACTCAACACCACCAAAGGCAATGGTGTTAATTTTGCAAATGCTACCAAAGTGATGGATCGAGCTCTAGATATGTTGGCTGCTACAGCAAATTCGGTGATTGAACCTAAACCACACTATCGCTCACGTCCCAAACAAGTGCAGCAATATATTGAAACTCTCGAGATGGGACACACTGAACATGGAAGCTTTGTTTTTAAGATACACTCTCCAGTAACACCTGCTCTAGTGACCGATGTAAATCTTGAGAATTCGGAAGCAGAACTCCCTTTTTCTCGTAAGGTAATGTGTCAATTAGAAGAAATTCTTAAAACATCTATTGCAGCAGCAAATCGCGGAGAAGCTCAGTATTTTAAAGATACGGTGAGGCAGGGAATGAGTTCGAATTTTTGTGAAGCATTGGCAGATGTTGTAACAAATGCAGGATCGTCAGAGGTGAGCTTTGATTTTAGTTGGTCATTAGCTAGACCTCATCCATTCCACTCCGCGAATCGTATTGTGATCAGAAAAGATGTAGCTGAGATTCTTAAAGAAGCTGGCAATTACCTAAAAGCGAATCTTCCTGAGGAAGAGGCAGAGATAGTTGGATATGTTATCGGCCTTGATAAAGGCCCGTCACAAATTGATGGAGAAGTTAAAATTATCGATGTATCTGACGACCAAAATCGAACCGTCTATTTAAAGTTAGCTAGCAACCAGTATCAAGAAGCTATTAAAGCACACGCGAACGGGAATCGGGTTAAAATAATCGGAGACATCCAAAAGAAAAGTAACAAAGCTTGGATGACGAACATTATCAAATTCTCACTTGTTGAATAGTGAGCAAGCAGCATAAAGAATTGCTAAATCCGCTTCACTTCTCATCCAGCATCCAAGCTAGGACTACTATTTTTACAACATAAATTATTTAAAATGAACGTAGTGGTCACGCAGGAGGCCCTAAGCAAGCAATGCGCTGGGCGCAAAAGACGGATAGAAAAATTCGTCTGTCATGGTTGAACCATAGTGAAGAAATGCTATCTACACTGTGTATCAGTATCTTAAAATTTGACATTAAAATTTTTCTACACTTTTGCCACTTGCTAATTTTTAAGTAATCTGTTAAAAGCTCAGACATGAAAAAATTATGTGCAGATGGCTTGCTTTCATTTGGTTTCTCAAGCAAAGGATCGCGTGACTTCCATAGATATGCTAGAAGTGCTTGAAACAGTTGCGCGACAAAATGCTTATGCTTATCAAACAATACTAAATACACTAACACTTGCCCAGCAACGTGCATTACGTCTAGCTTCACATGAACAACGACCATTATTTCAAAAAGACTTGTTAGAAAACTATGAGATTAAAAGTGCGCCAGCACTACATTCTTCGATCAAAACCTTGAAAACCAAAGGAATTTTGGACGAAGAAGGAACCAGCAAAGGGAATGTTCTCTTCGACGATCCGTTGTTTGCCTTTTGGCTACGTTTGAGTTTCCCCAAACATGCAAAACAAAAACCCAATGATGATTTTACTTTCCAGCAGGCTTTGCAAAAAAATGCGCTTACACCACTTCCCTAATTTCTGATATTTGGTATAACTAAAGCCATGATCGAAATCAGAAAAATCCAAACGACCGATGGCCACCGGATCGATCATTTTGTAGAAAGCGATTCCCAAGTTTCGATCGATGCGCAAGATCTGATGCTGTTTCCCGCTCTGATCGATCCACATGTCCATTTCCGTATTCCTGGCGCGGAGCATAAGGAAGACTGGGAAACGGGTGCGCGCGCGGCGATCGCAGGCGGAGTCACCACCGTTTTCGACATGCCGAACAACGATCCTCCATGCACAAGCGCCGATCGGCTGGGGGAAAAAAACCAACTGATCAAAACGCAGATCGCCCGGGCCCGCATCCCCTTGCGCTATCGGCTATTTTTTGGAGCCGATGCAGAGCATCTCAATGAATTGCCCAAAGTAAAAGATCAGATTGCAGGACTGAAAATCTACATGGGCTCATCGACTGGCAGCCTCTTGATGTCCGACAGGCAAGCCTTGGAAGAGGCATTCCAGATCGCAGGCCATCATGACATTTTAGTCGCCGTCCACGCCGAAGATGAACGTTTGATCCAGATCAACCGGAAACAACATGGAGAAAACTCCGATCCTTCTGTCCATTCCGCAATTCGAAATCCCTCTGTAGCTGCCCGCTCGGTGGCGCTTGCCATCGAACTTGCGAAAAAGCATAAGGTAAGGCTTTACATCGTCCATGTGAGCAGCCGCGAAGAGATCGACCTGATTCGCGAAGCGAAAAAAGAAGAGCTTCCGGTCTATGCCGAAGCGGCTCCTCATCATTTGTTTCTTTCAGACTCCTCTTACGCTAAATTGGGAACAAAAGCCCTCGTCAACCCGCCGCTTAGAACTTCGAAAGATTGCGAGGCGCTATGGGAAGCCGTGCACGATGAAACGATCGACACGATCGGAACTGACCATGCCCCTCATACTCTCGAAGAAAAAAACCGTCCTTACGGCTCCGCCCCTTCGGGCTTTCCTTCGATCGAACTCTATTTCCCCCTGCTTTTGAATGCCTACCATGAAAAAAAGCTCTCCCTCGAGCAGATCGTCTCCTTGACCCATACCCGCCCTCAAGAAATTTTCGACCTTCCAATCAATGAGGACATCGTACTCGTCGACATGTTCAAGAAAAAAAGAGTCGAAGATTCCCAACTCAAAACAAAAGCGAAATGGTCTCCTTATGCCGGCTGGACCATCCAAGGCTGGCCCCGTTATACAATCTTGGGCGGAATGCTCTTCGACCTCGAGACATTTTAAGAGAAGAAACTATGGCCATCTACGATATTTTCAAGACTTACGTAGAGAATGCGGCGGAAGGTCCCTTTTTTTCGGCAAATATTCCGAAAGCGGCATCCGCAGCCATGCCTGTAGACTTCCTTGGATTCACACTCAACTCGCCTATAGGAGTGCCAGCCGGCCCGCTGCTAAATTCGAAATGGATCGCTCTCGCTGCGGATCTAGGGTTCGATCTCCCTACCTATAAAACCATCCGGAGTTTCTCCCATCCCGGCCATCCCCTTCCCAATATCATCTTCGTGGAGCGGCTTTCCAAAAACGAGGCAAGAGCCATCGAGCATTCGGCTCATCTGGCGGAGCTTTCGATCACCAACTCTTTCGGGATGCCTTCGATGTCTCCTGAGTTTCTCATGCAAGACATCCAAAAAGCCAATGCCTCGTTAAAATCCGGGCAGTTAATGATCGTCTCAGTTGTAGGAACGGCGAACAGGGGAATCAGCTTCCTCGACGATTTCGTCCTCACTGCTCAATTGGCCAGGGATGCAGGCGCGAAAGTCATCGAGGCAAATTTCTCCTGTCCGAATGTCGACAAGGCGGAAGGCTGCCTCTATATGAACAGCGAAACCGTAGCCGAATATGTCCAAAAAATCGCATCCGCCATCCGGCCGGTTCCCTTATTGATCAAAGTAGGATCTTTTGCAAATCGAGAACAGATGCGAAGCGTGATGATAGCCGCCGCGAAAGCCGGCTGCGCCGGAATCTGCGGCCTGAATTCCGTCAGCATGAAAGTCATGGATGAAAAGGGAGATCCTGCTCTTGGATCTTCGAGAATGACAAGCGGCGTCTGCGGCGGCGCGATCCGGGAAGACGCGCTCCGGTTCATGAAAGATGCTGCGGCCATCAAACAATCTGAAAAATTGGATCTCGTTCTGCTTGGATGCGGAGGCCTGCTGCTTCCCCAGCATCTTGCATTGATGCTGGATGCGGGAGCCTCCATCGCAATGAGCGCGACAGGCATGATGTGGGATCCCTTTCTAGCCACGAAATACCGAGAAATGCATGCAAACGTTCATTGAGGAACTCTATGATTTAGGCGTTTTCAAATTCGGCGTCTTCACTTTGAAAAGCGGGAGCGTCTCTCCTTTTTATCTCGATTTGCGGCTTACCGTTTCCTCTCCCAAACTACTCGTCAAAATCGCCGATGCGATCCAGGACGCTATCCAAATCGGCGCAATTTCATCGAAATTCCCTTTTGATGCTAAGAGAGGCGAAACCAACACTCAGGTGAATCAAGTCTCCTCCTTCGACCTCGTATGCGGCGTCCCTTATACCGGAATTCCTTTCGCCACCGCTTTCTCGATCCGGCAAGGGATCCCGATGGTATTGAAACGAAAGGAAAAAAAGCAGCATGGGACAGGAAAGATGTGCGAAGGGATTTTTCGTGAAGGGCAAAAGTGCCTCGTCATCGAAGACGTCATCACTTCAGGCCAAAGCATCTTAGAAACCATAGCGGCGCTTGAAAGCGAAAGGCTGATCGTCCAAGATATTGTGGTCCTCGTCGACCGCGAGCAAGGCGGGCGCCAGCTTCTGGAGAGGCAAGGCTACCGGCTTCACTCTATTCTTACGATCCGACAAATCGAAACCTCTCTTTCAAAAACAGGAAAAATCGATGCAGCCGCAGCTTCTGCGATCCGCGAATCACTTAAGACATAGGGCTCTCCTTGCCGCTCACCCGATGGCGAAACGACTCCTTTCGCTTATGGAGGAAAAGCGGACGAACCTAAGCCTTGCCTGCGACGTTTCGACCGAAAAAGAACTGCTCCACTGGGCCGATTTGATCGGACCCTTTATTTGCGTTTTAAAAACACATATCGACATCCTAGAAGACTTTACTCCTCGTACACCTGACGCGCTTAAAAGTCTCGCGGACAAACACAATTTCCTTCTTTTCGAAGACCGAAAATTCGCCGATATCGGCCAGACAGTTTCGCTTCAATATGCCAAAGGAATCTACCGGATTGCCGAATGGGCCGATCTGATCAACGCCCATATCATTCCCGGTCCCGGCATCATAGAAGGCTTGCGTCAGGTTGGAGGTCCGAAAAAAAGCGGTCTTCTCCTTCTAGCCGAAATGAGCTCAAAAGGCACTCTCGCAAAAGGAGCGTATGCCGAAAAAGCGCGTCGATTGGGAGAAGCCCATTCCGATTTCGTCTGCGGCTTCATCTCGCAAAGACGCCTGAGCGATCAACCTGGGATGATCCACTTCACTCCCGGCGTAAAACTAAAAAAAGGGAATGACGCCCTTGGGCAAAGGTATCGGACGATCGAAGAGGTCCTTCTCAAAGAGGGCAGCGACATCGTCATCGTAGGCCGGGATATCCTGCAAGCGGCTGATCCGATTGCCACAGCAGAACTCTATCGGCAAAGGGCCTGGAATGCGGTCAACTAAAATCTACATTATCCTTCTGAATTGGAATGGAAAAAAAGACACCATCGAGTGTTTGTCATCGCTTGCCCAAGTCGCCTTTTCCGGGTTCCAGCCTCTCGTCGTCGACAATGGATCGACCGACGGTTCCATAGAAGAGATCCGAGCCGCATTTCCCAACGTGCCGATCTTGGCAACCGGTGCGAACCTCGGTTTTGCTGGAGGAAACAACCCCGGCATCGAATGGGCTCTTTCAAAAGGAGCCGAATGGATCCTCCTCCTCAATAACGACACCGTCGTCGCTCCCGATTTTTTGACCGCGTTCATGCAGGCTGCAAAGCAGCAGCCGAAAGCCAAGATCTTAGGAGCCAAAATCTACCGATATTCGGAGAAGGCCACGATCGACCACCTCGGCGGATTTTGGAATTCGAAAATCGGCGAATTCGAATCGCCCGCTCAAAATCGGGTCGACGACGGCGTTTCATTCGAAGCAATGGGAAAAGTCGATTATGTATGCGGCGCTGCCCTCCTGATGCATCGCTCTGTGCCAGAAACCATCGGCCTTCTCGAACCCCGGTTTTTCCTTTTCTGGGAAGAGACCGATTTCTGCATGCGCGCCAGCCGCTCCGGATTCGAAGTCTGGACCGCGCCCAAGGCGAAGATCTGGCATAAAGTCTCCTCTTCATTTATCGGCGGGAAACCCCACATGCACTATTTTTGGTGGAGAAGCCGGCTCCTTTGGATTGAACGGAATTGTCCATTCCATGAGAGAAAACACCTCTATTCGAAAATCATTTTCCCCGAACTTTGGAAACATCTCCGCCATTTCGCTCTGAAATCCACCCAGAGTTTCTTCACCCGAGATCTCGCCAGCTCTCAGAAAGCGCTCCGATACAAAGCGGGTCTTGTCGGCGCTCTCCATTATCTTTTCGGCCGCTTCGGCAACTGTCCCAGATGGCTTTTAAAGTGAGGGAAATGGGTATATACTCCTTCCACTTGAAAGCTCTCAGATTTTGCTAGGAGGCGCCCTGAATTTGAATCAGCGTTAGTGGTCCTTAACAAAAATTCTTGAAGTAAGAGGCAATTGCAAAACTCCCGGCGCCAGAAAAATCGATGATTTTCAGCCAGTTTGCCTGGACCGTAGGCCCTTTACCTTGTGGCCGAGCACAACTTTGAGCAAAGTAGGGCTTCGGCCACAAGGAGGCAAAATGGCTTAAAAGGGCGATTTTGTTGGTCCCGCGAGTTTTGCAATTGCCTCGTAATTGAATTATTTATTCTTCATCGAAGTGGATATGAATAATTAACGTTTTCATAAAGATACTAATATTTTTCAGCAAGAGTTCCTGACATTGATCATGTGCCTTGTACATAATTTCTGATTTTAGTATAATATACAGACAATCAACAAGCATTCTTATGTCGGCAATAAATTTTAATTTAACGGTTCAAAATTTCACGGAAAGAGCGAAGATCATTCAAGAAATCCAAGCTGAATGTGCTCGCGCAGAGAAAGGCAAAAAAGTTGACTTGAAGGGACCTATAGAGAAGCTTGCTACCCTTGCGAAACAATTGAACAAGGATGGAAAAGCGATCCATGCCGGCACAAAAATCACCCGCGAGGTTCGCGAGGAATATGAGCAACAAAAGAGCGATGTAAACGGTTTGAATGCCAGAGTGAAAGCCCTTTCTGCAAAAACGAATATCGCACCTGCCTGGGTAAAACCGGTGGCTTACACAGTTCTTGCTATAAGTGTAATAGCTTTCTCTGCCTTCATCATCAAAACAGGTATTTTGTCATCACTGACACCACCGTCACCGCCAACAAACCCACCGACCAATCCGCCAACAAACCCACCGACACCAAGCTCATCGACAGTGCCTAGCTCGCCAACAGTCCAAACCCCAATGCCATCACATCCACCCATCCCTCCATCTCCACAACCTGTATGTAATCCTAATCACAATCCGTTCATCTCAGACTTTGGCCTGCTCCAAGACCCAACACTAACGCCACAAAGCGCGCCATCACCAACGCCTAGCTCGCCAACAGTCCAAACTCAAACGCCATCACTTCCACAACCTCCATCACCATTAACACCTTCTCCTTCATCACCTCTTATCACAAATGATGATAACTGCAACCCACACACATTAAGCTCCGCAAGGGAGGGCTGGTACGAGAGTATGCAATCTCTTGAAAAAGACTGGAATCGCGGTGCTTGTTCTCATTCGGACCAAAAAGCAATAAGAGATGCTTTTAAAATCGCGCATATCAAGCATTGCAACCAACAGGAATTGTCTGCCAAGAACGGCGATAAAACTTTGATGAACAAGCTTGAGTCCTTGTGGAATCGCGGTGCTTGTTCTCATTCGGACCAAAAAGCATTAAGAGATGCTTTTAAAATCGCGCATATCGAGTATTGCAACCAACAGGAATTGTCTGCCAAGAACGGCGGTCCATCTGCTATGACAGCACTTGAACAGCAATGGCGTGCGGCTGGTTGTTCCCACCTGAACAAAGACTCCATAAGAGACACTTTTGACAGCGTGTTTTGCAATCCAAAGGAATTGTCTGCCAGGAACGGCGATCAATCTGCTATGGACAATCTTGAACTCTATTGGAAAACAGATTTTTGTTCCGGTTTGAACCAAAACTCCATAAAACTGGACTTTGGCCATTCACGAGTCGAAGAAAAAGCGGGTCTTGCCGGCGCTCTCCATGATCTTTTCAGCCGCTTCGGCGATTGTCTCAAGTGGCTTTTAAAACTATTTCAGGGATAGGTTCCACTTCAAAAGTTAGGAGCCGAAGTCAGCACACCCATCTAATTTGCTCAAATTGAGACACTTAAGATCATCCTAATTCCAGATCAAAAATGGGATAAGAATATAAATTTAATTTTACAAAAAATACAATATTTAATATAATTATAATAAAATATGGTTGTTCCGAAATGGCTTCTAACAGTAAATATATTTCTAATTCGACTCTTGGCTTAGGCCCGAAGAAGGTGAATAAGGTGAGCCTGCCCATTTTGCAGCGCACTTTTTCCCGCGCTACCCCCTCCCCTATTCAAAAGGCCAGGATAATTGAAAACAATCTCGCCAAGCCTCAATTGCCCTCTAAAAAGAAAAGCAGATCGACTTCAGAACCTCTTGAAGAATCTAAAGAGATCGCGGGAATCGATTCTCAAGGTTGGGAATCCTTTTCTGCAAACACCTTGTACAGAACGCCTTCCATACAAGCAATCCTTCCCCTTTACCAACCTGGCAGCCTTCCCGCTCTTTACCAACCTGGCAGCCTCGCCTCAACCTCCCAGGGAGGGATCCCGTTTTCGAAACCCTCCCCCGATCGCCAGGTCGCGCCTGGATCTCCAGGACTGAAAGAAAATCTTGCAAAAGCCAATCCGAGTTTTATTGATATAAAAGACAATCCGGGATTTGAGCGCCACGCATCCCTGATGCTCAAACCCATTTTGTCGATGAATCCTACCAATATCCCTATGTCTCTTCCGGGCGATTCCTCTTTCCGAAAACCGGATTCGGACCGCGCCGTACTACAAGTGGACGCCTCATTCCATCAACCCAGTTCCCCTGCAATCCCCCAAATCAAAGAACCAGGCACAGCCCCGCTTTTCCTCTCCTCTTCCGAGACCAGCGGAAAGGAATCGATGATTGCTGCACAACTCCAGGTGCAAAACCTCGGGAACGCACCTGTTCCTCCAACCCAAATGGAGCCGGTTGAAAACGGGGCCGTCATTGCTTCATTCAGCCAAGCTGCTCCCATCTTCACCGACAGAGAACAACCTTCAAGATATTTAAGTCCAGTGGACCCCATCCTCACTGACAGAGAGAGCCCATCAGGCGAAAAACCGCAAGTAGAGAGCCGCGCATTCATTCTTGCAGCTGCTGTTGCCAAGAAAGAATCCGTTCTTCTGCAATCCGAACCTTTGCCAAAAATTCCACCGGCGGAAATTTCAAAATTCGAAATAGGACAGAAAAGCAGCCCACTCACCATCTCCCAAGCCGAACACTCTCATGCTCTCCCCGCTGAGGCACAAATTTCCGATCGGCCGATTCAAAACATCGTCACTGTTGAAAAGCTAGATCTGAGATCCGCGATGGACAGCGGCAAGCAGCAGATTCCCTTTCACGCTACTGTTGAAAAGCATAACGCCCCGGCATCTCTTCATTTGGCGATTCAGCCAGCCGAAACTCAAAGACCCTTGGAGCCTTCAGCTCCTCCGGCGCAATCCATCGAGTTCCTTCCGTTGCCGAAAGAAACGCCAATTGCCGCCTCCTTGCACTTAGATCGCCAGACATCCAGTACAGCGCCAGAGCCTGTCAGATTCAGCAGCGCACTTCCCATCCAGCCCGTATTCTCTCAATTCATTCCAAGCTATTCGGCCGCTCAGCCCAGACCAACCGCCCCTGTAGAAAGGAATCATGAAGAGCCCTCTTCCCTGACCGAAGTTGAGAAAGTTGATGTTGAGCAGCCTGTCAAACGAGATCAGATACTATCGGAAGACAGGATCATCGACGTGTCAAAAAATGTTGCAGAGCCAACGATCGCTCACACCGCGAATCTCACGATGGAAAACCTCGATCCACATGGACCTTCGTCATTGAGTGAAAAATCGCTGGTTATTGAAAATCTGAACGTGGAGCCCTCTGCGCCCCCTGCCCCGCCGATATCGCCATTGCCCACCCAGCCGGCGACCTACCCCCGGGTGTCCTACCACCCCGAACTCAAAGTTCTCTAGCCACCTCAGTAATCGTCTAAAATTGCCTGCCCCTAAGGAATTGTCTCTTTAGAGCCAATTGCAAAACTCGCGGGACCAACAAAATCGCCCTTTTAAGCCATTTTGCCTCCTTGTGGCCGAGCCCTACTTTGCTCAAGTATGTGCTCGGCCACAAGGTAAAGGGCCTACGGCCCAGGCAAACTGGCTGAAAATCATCGATTTTTCTGGCGCCGGGAGTTTTGCAATTGCCTCTTTAGACAGTTCCTAAGTTTTGAAGTCGAAAAGCGGCCAAAATAATTCCAAAAAGCGACGAATCCTCATTTTGTAGATATCCTCTTACCTTTTCTCTATTGAAATACTCACCTCCCAGATGATATAAGATGTGTAGGGCGGTTCATCCATGAAAAAGCAGTTCTTCCGATTCGCAACGCTCTTGGCGCTCTTTTTGCTAGCCTCATGCGAAACAAACCAGACGATCGTAAATAACATTTCCGAACGAGACGCGAACGAAATCGTCGTTTTTCTCGCATCCAAAGGCGTCGACGCTCAAAAAGTCGTCGCGCCCACCACCGGAGTCGGCGGCGGGGCCGCGACCGCCAGCCAATACATGATTACCGTAGCATCGGATAGGGTCGTCGATGCGATGTCCATTTTGAATAAAGTGGGGTTGCCGAGAAAAAAGGGAACGACTTTGTTGGAACTCTTCGCAAAATCAGGACTCATGTCTTCCACTCTGGAAGAAACGGTCCGGTATCAGGCTGGGCTTGCTGAAGAACTGAAAAATACCATCCGGAAAATCGACGGTGTGATCGATGCCGATGTCCAAATTTCATTCCCGAATGTCACTGGAGGAGGAGGCGCCGGAGCGCCGGTTCCGGGAGCAGCTCAGCCGAAAATCACGGCCGCCGTCTATGTAAAACACCAAGGGGTTTTGGAAGACCCGAACAGCCATATCGAGATCAAAATCAAACGCCTCATGTCGGGCAGCGTCAGCGGCTTGAGCTATGACGACGTAGCGGTCATCTCCGACCGGTCGAGATTCGCCGACATCACCCTGACTCCGGAAGGCGAACCGATTGGGCCAAAGGCGCTGCAAACGCATGTCAGCATCTGGGGCCTGGTCATGACGCAAAGCTCAATCTCCCGATTCCGTTTCATCTTCTTGCTCTTCACGTTCCTCCTTTTGGTCTCTCTCGGCTTGACAGGGTGGCTGGTCTACCGGTTCTTCCCCTACTTGCGGATCCCTTTTCTAAAGAAAAAAGAACCGGAAGAATTTGAACTTCCTCCTAAAATCCCATGATGAACTCCAGCGAATGGGTATTGAAATCCATTTTGAACCGCTACCCCGAGAACTATAGGGAATCGCTTCAGCGTTTTTTGCCAGAAACGACAAGGGAGCGGCTCGACGCCATGCCCACGTCGGAAGTGGAAACGGACATAGAAGAACTTCCTCTTTTGGAACGGATTCACTGGTCGTGGCTCCTTCCCGCATTCGAAACCCTGACGCTGCGGGAACAAAAGCTTTTTTTGAGCGCGCTTTCCCCTCTGTCGAAGGAAAATTTGTGCCGCGAGCTAAAAATCAAAACGATTCCAAATGAAGAATTAAGCCAGATCGTAAAAGAGTTCGCAGTGCAAACCCTTGAAGAAAATTTGACTGGGGAACCGGTGCAGCTCCTACCCGTCTACTTTCTTCCGCCGACCCCAATCGCCTCAATGCTTCGCCTCGACAAAAAGCAGCTTGTCCAGCTCATCGATGCTCTTTCTCTGAACGACCTCGCTTCGGAACTCAGGCAAATTGTAGAGACAAAAATCCTGAAGAAAATCTACAGTTTCTTATCTGAGGAAGAGAAGAAGTCCCTGAAAAAAGCGGCCAACACGAAGCAACCTTTCACTGCGATGCGCCTCCCATTGGAAAAATGGGACGGCACCGAAAAGTCCTTTCGGCTTCTCTTGCATAAAAGAGGGCTGGCCCGCCTTGGCGCCGCGCTTTCCACGCAACATCCCGATTTTATATGGTACATAAGCCACCAGCTTGATATCGGAAGAGGCAAAACCCTTGCGAAGCTGGTAGAGTCGGAAGCCGCTCGGGGCGCAAGCCAGCCGATTATATCTCAAATCGAAGATCTCCTGAAGGAGATAGCATGAAGTTATTTTCGTTGATCTCCGGCAAAGAAGTGCGGATCGCTCCGGGGGAAAAAAAGATTCCCTCCAAAGAATTTTCAACCCTCCATAAAGCTGTCGAAATCCTCAAACAAGTAGAAAAAGAAACAGAAGAACTCAAAAGACAAACCGAGATCGATGCCGAAGAGCAAAAAAAATTGGGATTCGAAGAAGGATTCCAATCCGGGTTAGAATCGTTTAACAAACATCTAATGGCCCTAGACGAAGAATTGAAGCAGCTGCGGGTCGAGATTCAGAAAAAGATGCTCCCCTTGACCTTGTCCGCCGCGCGCAAGATCATTGGAGAAGAATTGAAGATCCATCCCGACAGGATCGTCGATATCGTCCTCAATTCTCTCAAACCCGTCACCCAGCATAAAAAAATCATCATCTATGTGAACAAATCTGATCTTGAAAGCCTGGAAGAGTCAAAGCCGAAAATCAAAAAGATCTTCGAGCACCTCCAAAGCCTCTCGATCCAAGAACGGGACGATATCGAACCCGGCGGATGTATCATCGAGACAGAAGCAGGAATTATCAATGCGCAACTTGAAAACCAGTGGCGCGCCCTCGAATCGGCTTTTGAATCCTTTATGGGCAAGTTGTTCTGATGTTTAAGTGGTTCATTTTTTTTATTTTTGCGGCTGCCCCTCTCTTGGCTCAAAACGCGCCTCCAGCGCAAACGCCCATAGGCAAAGCTGTAAGCCAAGCGGTTCAGACAGATGAAAACGGCAACCCGAATCCGTCGCTCGTTACCAAACTCGCTGTTTTGGCAGGCCTATCGCTTTTGCCCTTTGCGATCATGCTCCTCACCTCGTTCATGAAGATCGTCGTCGTTTTATCCATGTTCCGGCAAGCGCTCGGGGTCCAACAGACCCCTCCCAACCAGGTGCTCAACGGCGTCGCCCTGCTCATGACCATATACGTGATGTTCCCTACCGGGCTTGCCATGTACACCGCAGCGCATGACGTGATCGAAAATACGGGATCGCTCCCCGTCATGTCGAGCGCTGCCGCATTCTTCGTCGTGAATGTCGTAGAGCAGGCGAAAGAGCCGCTTCGGAGTTTTCTGCAGCGCAACTGCGGAGCTAAGCATATCCAAGGTTTTTACCAGCTAGCTTATCGCATCTTTCCCGAACCCTATAAAACCCAGTTGAAGGCCGATGATTTCATCGTGCTCATCCCCTCTTTCATCACGAGCCAGCTCAAGAGCGCGTTCGAGATCGCCGTACTGATCTATCTGCCGTTTTTCGTGATCGACATGGTCGTATCCAACATCCTTCTCGCGATGGGTATGATGATGCTCTCTCCTCTCACGATCGCGTTGCCTATCAAGCTGCTGCTTCTCGTAATTGTAGACGGATGGACGGTCTTGATCCAGGGCCTTGCGATGTCGTTTAGATAGAGCAAAGGAAATAGATGTTCCAAAATGAAATTTTCCAACTGAGCTATCAAGCGCTGATGCTCATCCTCATCCTCTCGGGACCTCCCATCATCATCAGCATGATCTTGGGCCTTCTCGTGGCCATTTTTCAGGCCGCGACCCAAATCCAGGAACAAACCCTTTCATTCACCGTCAAGCTGTTTGCCGTCGTCTTCACCATCATTCTCTTGGGAGGATGGCTCGGAGCCCAGGTCATGCAGTACACCAATGCGATCCTCACTAGCATCCCCCGCTGGGCTACTCCATCGTGAACACATTATCGGCCACCGAAAGCTATCTTTCGATGCTTCTTTCCCTTCCTAACTTACAGCCCATGACCGTCCTCTCCATTTTCTTTCTGACCCTGGGAAGGGTTCTTCCTATTGTCGGCCTCGCCCCCTTTCTAGGCTCAAGCAATGTGAAGGGACCGATGCGAATCGGCTTTGCGCTCTCCCTCGTCGCCATTTTTCTTCCTCAGAATCTTTTGGTTGTCCATGGAGAAATTCCCTTTTCGCCAGCATTCATCGGATACTTTCTTAAAGAGCTTCTCATCGGGTTCATTTTGGGCTTTCTCGCTACGGTCCCCTTCGTCATCGCGCAGATGGCAGGCAGCTTGGTCGATTTCCAGCGAGGAGCATCCTCTCTTCAAGTGTCCGATCCCACCACGCAAACTCAAACAGGACCCATTGGCCTCCTTGCTAATTTCATCCTCATCGCCCTTTTTTTTACTTTTGACGGCCCTTTTATCTATCTCAACGGAGTCGCTGATTCTTATCGGTTGATTCCGGTCGACGCAATCATCAGCTCCACGATCATGCACGCGCAAAATTCGTTTTGGGTAGAGATCTACGGCTTGAGCGGCATGATGATGAAGATCGCCATCCAACTTGCAGCCCCCGCCCTTATAGGGATTCTGCTCACCGACTTATTCCTCGGAATCGCTAACCGCCTTGCCCCTCAAGTACAGATCGTGTTTCTCGGGATCGCACTCAAATCTTGGGTCGGTATCGCCCTATTGACCGCCGCTTGGAGCCTGATGCTGCGGGTTATGAGCGAAGAAGCGGTCAGTTGGTTCCAGGCGCTGAACTGGATGATCCAATCCGTCGGTCAATCGTTCGTAACGCCGCATTAATACCAAATATCAGAAATAACGTTGAGTTTGGCAAGAAAGCTGCACAAATTTTTTGTCTGGAACGAGTGACCATTGCCAGCATGGCAAGGCACGAGTGAAGACGAAAAATTTGTTGCAGAGCTGACGTAGCCAAACCCAACGTTATTTCTGATATTTGGTATAATACCAAATATCAGGTCATGGCTTCGGCGCCCTCCTGCAAACCTGCTGCTCGATTTGCTCGCAATTCTCTCTGACTTTCGTTAAACTTTTGAAATGGAGCACTAGCGTTATGTCAAAAACAGTTGTCACTCTCGACCTTCCTCCTCTAAAGACGCAAGTCGAGATCGCCATAGGAGAAGGGCTTCTAAAAAGCGACTTAGCCAAGATTTGCCGCTCCAGAAGCGGTCAAATCGCAATCATCGCGGACTCGAACATCGCTTCCACTTATGGGAAACTGGTCGAAGAAATGACAGGAGGGTGCATGTTACCCTTGACCGGCGGCGAAGAAGCGAAGACGCGAGAGTCCAAACAGAAATTCGAAGACGAGCTTCTCCGGAGAAAATTCGGCCGCGACACCCTTCTCATCGGCCTTGGCGGCGGCGTCGTCACCGATTTTACAGCTTTCCTCGCCTCGACTTACATGCGCGGCGTACCGCACATCCTCGTACCGACGACCTTGCTCGCTATGGTCGACGCCGCAATCGGCGGCAAATGCGGCGTCGATACTCCCTTTGGTAAAAATCTGATCGGTGCCATCTATCATCCAAGCCATATCCTCATCGACCCTGCTTTGCTGGCATCTCTTCCCGATCCGGAATGGACTCACGGCCTTGCTGAAATCCTCAAATACGGCCTCATCGCCGATCCTTCGATCTGGGAACTTTTAGAACGAGACCCTTTGCATTGGAAAAAATCACTCTTGTCGCTCCTTCTCTCTTCGATCCGAGTGAAAAAAAACGTGGTCGAACAGGACCCTCTCGAAACCATCGGCCTTAGGAGGATTCTCAATTTCGGCCACACCATCGCCCATGCATTGGAGGCGCTCTCCCAATTCAAAATGCCTCATGGAGAAGCAGTGGCTATCGGGTGCATTGCGGAAAGCTGCCTCAGCCATCGGCTCGGTTTCTTAAGCAAGGAGGACTTTTCCCGCATCAAAACCCTCTTTCGGAAATTCTCTTTTTCCTTCAAGCTACCGAAAGCCTTCGCCTTAGAGCCGATGATCGATGCGATGCTGATCGATAAGAAAGCAAAAGCCCGAGAACCCCGATTCGTCCTGATCGACCGGATCGGCCACGCTCTTCCCTTTGACGGAAGCTATTGCCGAACTGTGCCAGCGGCTGAATTGAAAGCGCTGATCCAAGAGGAATTATGTCTAAATACCTGATCAAACCGAGCCGGCTCTCCGGCCGCCTTGCCATCCCCTCCTCCAAATCCCACACCTTGAGGGCTCTTACGTTCGCTCTCATGGCAAAAGGGGTCAGCCATATTCGCAGCTATCTTCATTCGCCCGACACCCATGCTATGGTCAAAGCTTTGCGGCTTCTCGGAGCTGTCGTCGATGTATCCGAAACCGAAATCGCCGTCGATGGGACAGCAGGCAAGCTCGCAAGCGCCGAAGACGTGATCGATTGCGGCAATTCAGGCCAAGTCCTCCGTTTCATCGGCGCTTTGGCCGCGTTGATGCCGAGTTATACCATCCTGACCGGAGACCATTCGATCCGGCATAACCGCCCCGTCAAACCTCTTCTCGATGGATTGACACAGCTAGGGGCCCTCGCCGTCTCCAGCCGAGGCGACGGCTTCGCTCCCGTCGTCATCCGCGGTCCCCTCGTCAAAAATAAAGTAGCGATCCAAGGCATCGATTCCCAGCCCGTATCAGGACTCCTGATCGCGGCCAGTTTTGCTCCTCACCCGATCGAGATCCATGTGACGAATCCTGGTGAAAAACCCTGGATCGGCCTCACTCTCCACTGGTTCGAGCGGTTCGGCATTCCTTACGCGAATGAGAACTTCGAGCGCTATGCTCTGCAAGGCGGCGCAAACTTAAGCTCTTTCGACTACACCGTTCCCGGAGATTTCAGCTCGGCCGCATTCCCTATCGCCGCAGCACTATTGACCCATTCGGAATTGACGATCTTTCCAATCGACATGGAGGATCCTCAAGGAGATAAAGCGATCATCCCTCTTCTCCAACGGATGGGCGCCCGTTTTGAGATCGATTCTTCTCAAAGAACATTGACCGTAAAAAAAGGCGGACATCTCAGAGGAACTCGGATCGATTGCAACGATTTCATCGACGCTCTGCCGATCCTCGCCGTCATCGGCTGCTTTGCCGAAGGAGAGACCGAGATCGTAAACGCCGCGATTGCCCGCAGCAAGGAATCGGACAGGATCCACTGCATCGCCCAGGAACTCAAAAAAATGGGAGCCGACATCGATGAGAAGCCCGACGGACTCCTGATTCGCCAAGCGAAGCTGAAAGGAGCTAAAGTCCAAACCCATCACGACCACCGGCTCGTTCTTTCGCTATCGGTCGCTGCCATGGCAGCATCATCCGGGGAGAGCGTCATAGAAGGAGTAAGCGCCGCGGAAAAAACCTATCCGGGATTCTTGAAAGACTTTCTATCTGTCGGAGCGCAAATCGAGACATTACCATGAACCTGATTCTCTTCGGATTCAAAGGTTGCGGCAAAACCCATTTCGGCAAGCTCCTCGCACAAAAAATGCACCGGCGCTTCATCGACACCGATGACCTGATCGTCGAGTTCTTCGCA
The DNA here is from genome assembly GCA_013285585.1 of Chlamydiota bacterium. Taxonomy (GTDB): domain Bacteria; phylum Chlamydiota; class Chlamydiia; order Chlamydiales; family SM23-39; genus CAIPFQ01. The sequence continues at coordinate 39,821 of JABDHH010000003.1, read as the reverse complement.
AAAAAAACCGGCCAGCACACCCTTGTTCGTGAAATCTACATTCAGCTGGGCTCCGCATCGTTCCGCGCGCTAGAAAAAGAGGTCCTGCACTCTCTTAAACCTATGAAAAACGCTATCATCGCGCTTGGCGGCGGCGCAGTCCTCGACCAAGAAAATGTCGAGCTTCTCCAAAAAATCGGATGTTTGGTTTATCTTTCCACCAGCGCCCAAACTCTCCAAAAGAGAATGCTGCAACACCAGACACCTGCTTTCTTGGAGACAAAAGACCCCAAAGCGTCTTTCCTTGAAGTGTATCAAGAGAGACGGCCGGTCTATGAATCGGTTCCCGCCGCAAAAATCGATTGTGACGCTCTCGATGAAGCTGGCGTCCTCGCCGCGCTCCAGTCTCTTTTAGTTTTACAAGACCCGCCCAACGGATTTTAGGGAGTGTACCGTAAAGATTCTTCTGTATAATAGAAGGAATGGCATCTAACCACTTCGGCCAGATCTTCCGCATCACCACGTTCGGCGAATCGCATGGGCCGGCAATCGGCGTCGTCATCGACGGCTGCCCCGCGGGAATACTTCTGACAAAAGCGGATATCGACACTGAACTAAGCTTGCGCCAGCCTGGAGGAAATCCCTATACCTCTCCTCGGTCCGAAAAAGACGAAGTGGACATTTTGTCAGGCGTTTTCGAAAGCAAAACGACTGGAGCTCCCATAGCTCTGCTGATCCACAACAGAGACGTGGATTCCTCAAAATACGAACCGATCAAAGAACTGTTAAGGCCAGGCCACGCTAACTTCACTTATCTCGAAAAATATGGAATCTTCGATTACCGCGGAGGAGGGCGCTCTTCCGCTCGCGAAACGGCGGCGCGCGTCGCCGCGGGAGCGGTAGCGAAAAAGCTGCTCGCCCATTATCAAATCGAAGTGTGCGCCTTCGTCGCTGCGATCGGCGGCATAGAGATTGCCGAGCCGAATCTCTCCCGCCTCGATACGGTCAGGAAAAAGACCTTTTCCAGTCCCATCTTCTGCCCGGATGAAACAGCGGCCAAAGCGATGATGGCGGCCATCGAAAAAGCCAAAAACGAAGGCGATTCGCTGGGAGGCGTCCTCCAAGGCGTCGCCCATCTCCCTCCCGGCCTCGGCGATCCTGTGTACTGCAAACTCGAAGCTCTGCTTGCCTATGCCATGCTCACTTTGCCTGCGACGAAGGGATTCGAGATCGGATCGGGCTTTGCCGCCGCACGCATGAAAGGCTCCGAGCACAACGATGCCTTCGACATCGACGATCAGGGAAAAGTGACCACCGTTACGAATTTCGCAGGAGGAACCCTCGGCGGCATCTCTACCGGACTTCCTCTTACGTTCCGCGTCGCGTTCAAACCTACCTCCAGCATCCAAAAGCCTCAAAAGACCGTTTCTACTCAAGGAGAACAGAAGGAATTCCTCCTTCCCGAAGGGTCGCGGCACGATCCTTGCGTTGCTATCCGCGCCGTTCCCATCATCGAAGCGATGACCGCCCTCGTCTTGGCCGACGCGCTTCTCATGAACCGCTCCGCAAAAGTTTGAGCTTTTTGATTTAGAGGGTGTCTGCAAAATGAGGGAACGTCTGAGTGTTTGGATGATTTTGGCCGCTTTTCGAACTGCAAAGCTTGGGAGGGGGCCATATACTGTTGTCGATATTGCCCTCCAAGTCTTGAATCGAAAATCGGCTCAAAAGAACCAAAAAATCGACAGAACCTCAATTTGCAGACACCTCATAGTTATTTTTTTCTATTCACGAATTGAGAAAAAATATTCAAAATCAGAGGAAAAATCTCTTGAAATTTAATATAGATTCATTATAATACAAGCCCTATGAATTTAAAATTACCGTTTCATCTTTCTTCGATTTTTCAATCTAGCGCCTCGGGAAAGTTCGGTACGATCAAGGGTGTTTTGATCCCGAACATTCTGCAGATGATCGGCGTGATTCTTTTCATGCGACTGGGCTGGGTTCTCGGGTCTGTCGGCCTTCTGAAAATGAGCGTGATTATTACTCTTTCAGCATTTTTGCTTTTCGCGACAGGCCTTTCTCTAACGGCAATCGTATCAAACATGAAAATGAGAGCCGGTGGTTCTTACTACATTATTTCCAGATCTTTAGGCATTCAATTCGGAAGCGCGATCGGTATTTTGCTCCTGATTTCTCAGCTATGTTCGATCGCACTTTGCGTAACAGGATTTTCTCTCTCCTTTTATGAATTTTTTCCACATGTTCCAATTCAGATTTTAAAAGCCGGAACTTTGATCACCTTGGTTTTTGTTTCTTATTTTTCCACTGATTTTGCTCTAAAAACCCAACTGTTCATTTTTCTCAGCTTGGCCGTCGCCATCGCAGCGATCTTTCTTGGCAGCGGCGGCGCGCCTGAGACTCTTGTTCCTGTCTCAAATGACCCTAGCGCCATCACTTTCTGGATGGGATTTGCCCTGTTTTTCCCAGCCATGACAGGCATTGAAAGCGGAATGTCCATGTCGGGAGATTTAAGCAACCCATCCCGATCGCTGCCTCTTGGCACGCTGGGCGCAATAGGCATCGTCTATAGCATTTATATGGCGATCATGCTGTTTCTCTCTTTCCATGTCTCTTCTGAACTTCTAATATCTTATCCTTTTATCCTTTATTACATCTCTAAAGTAGGCTATTTGATCGTAATGGGAATTTGGGCTGCGACTTTATCAAGCGCCCTTGGGACGATTATAGGCGGGCCGAGAGTCATGCAGGCAGTGGCCAAAGATGGCATTCTCCCGCGCTTTCTTGCTAAAGGATACGGCCCGACGAACCAACCCCGCGTGGCGACTCTAACAGTCTCGATTCTGGCTCTGCTTTTAACCATAGCGACCGATATCAATCAGATCATACCGATCCTGTCTATGTCTTGCCTCGTTTCTTATGCACTGATCAATTTTATCGCTTTCTTCGAAATTTATATCCGGAACCCCAGTTGGCGGCCTGGGATTCGAGTACCTTCTATCATTCCGTTTTTCGGGGGAATGGGTTGTTTTATGGCGATGTTCATGATCAACCCTGGGGCTACATTCATCGAAATTTTCTTGGTTGCTCTCATCTGCACTTGGGGAGCTAAGCGAAAAATCATGGGAAACTGGGACGATCTCAGACAAGGGATCCTTTCTTATTTAGTTCATAAAGGCACTGTAAAACTCAGCACATTGAAACATAGCGCCAAAAGCTGGAGACCTCATATCCTCACGATCTTCGATACTCCTTCGGTCAATAAAAATCTTGCGTTCTTCGCTCACGCGATCAACCAGGACAGGGGCGTTCTTACTTTTGCCGCCAGTTCGATTTCCGAGGAACCCGAGAAGTTCTTTCAAAACCTTAAGGAAGACCTGAAAGGTTTCAAAATCCCCTCTCATCTTCATGGCATCCGTTCACTGAATCCTGTCGAAGGCGCTAAGCAAATTATTCAAAATTATGGTTTCGGATTTTTGAAGCCGAATACCGTGATCCTGCCGATCACGGAAACATTCGATAAAAGATCGTTTACCGAGCTATTATTGGATACCTATCGGCAAGAAAAGAATGTCATCCTTCTAAAAGACGATGTTCAAAAGGATTACTTGTACAACGACCCTTCACGGAAAAACAAACAAATCAACCTCTGGTGGAGAGGAAAATATCCCGGCAACTTCGAACTTGGTCTTGCTTTGGCCTATTTGTTACAACAGAGTCATTTTTGGCCGCGGTCAAAAATTTGTATTAAAACCGTTACAAAAGATGAAGAGAAAAAGGCAAAATTGATCGAACAGTTCAACAGATATCAGTTAAAATTGAGGATTGCAGACCTATTTTTCACACCATTAATCGATTCGGAAGAGCAATTTTTTCCTAATCTCCTTTCGAATTCAAAAGATGGGGATCTTACGTTTCTTGGCTTGAAAAAACCGCAAGAAAACATCACTCTTGAAGAGTACCAAGAGTATTATTCGATGCTTTTAGAAAATACGTCAGGATTGAACAATATCGCCTTCATCCTTTGCGGAGAGAAGTTCAGGTTTCGCAAAATCTTTATTTAGGTGTAGATATACCGAGAGGATTGCAAAACCAAAGCATAGAGCTGAGACATTAAATCTTGAATAGATTGGGAAGAGATCGAGCTTTTAACTTCCTGGGGAGGCTCCTACAGAAATGGAAACAATTCCTGCAGCTTGGGAGATTGTAATGACGCCAGGGAGAACTGGTTTGAGCGCAGGAATGGAGACTGAGGGGATGATGTGAGTTCCCCAAATCTGTCCTGCGTAGGGGCCTGTACTATAGGTAACCCCCATATACATGCTTCCCCCAATAGCCGAATAGGGTACTCCCTGTGTGATTTGGGGATTTTGTGAATAATCGGGGTTTGATCCGAACGTGACTTTTGTGCCGTCTCCAGGAAGTCCAGTAAAGGTGACCATATAGGAACTCGTGTCATTAAATGGATTGGGGATCACGATTCCAGACATATTTCCAATGTTAATGAAGATTTCGGCATTGGCTGTAGGAAGATTGGTCGCTGTGATGGTTCCGTCTGTTTGCCAAACATCTGCAAAAGGGAATGTATAGTACTTGGTATATTGGCCGCTTCCCATTCCCAAAAAGGTTTGGGAATAAAAATCATACCAGGGAGGATTTGTAGAGGCGGAGCTGGTGCAGGAGAGATTTGCATTGGATTGGAAGAGCGTCTGGCTCCGAATATAGCTTTCGGAAAGGGGACTTGTGCAGGCGGTTCCCGTTAGGGGGACGATGCCTGCCAGGATAGCGGAAGAGAGGATCTCCCATAGCACTGTGGCGTAAGCTTGGCCTCCTTGTATGGTTGGAGCGGGAGTATAGTCGTTCAAAGATCCGGTGTAGAAGGGAAGCGAAGTGGTTGGAATCGGAAGGGTTAAATTAAATCCTGAAGCGCTGCCAGAACCGCATCCGGAAGCGGGGACAGTAAAGATAAAATTCCCCGAATTATCAACTTGTCCTGTAGCGACTCCTGAGCCGGGTCCGGCCACTGATAAGTCGACATACAAAGGAGCGGTTTGATAAAGGGCATTATTGGAACCGTTTTTCCATACGTTGGTGAACCAATTGCATCCCGATTGGATGTAATTGTTCGCAGAGAGGTAGTAGTTATTGAAGCTGCTATAATCTGGATAGGCAGGGGTAGCGACGATAGGATTGCCGCTTTTTAGAGCAGATCCTGGAGAAAGAACCCGAAGGGGATGAGAAGACATGCCGCTAGGGGCTTGATAGGCGAGCGAGAGGGCGGCCCAATTGGGTTCTGTTCCCCCATTGGGAGTAGTCGGCAGAGCGGTTGCTGAAGTGTTGTAGGTTGAAAAAATAGAGGCGCTCGCAAGCGAAGGAGGAAGTCCTGCATAGAAGGTGCTGCCCGATGCAGAGACGTAAAAAGAGAGGGGAATTCCATAGTAATCGACTAGAGTGGGATTGATGGTGAGCGAGGAGTTTGCATTAAGGGTGAATTCGATTTTGTCATAGACAGTATAATAGCCATCTTGTGAAAGGTCGATAAAATCAAGCGGAGCTACTTGTACGGGTCCGCTTGCCCGAATAAACCAGTCGAGAGGGCCTCCTACTGAAAAGTAGATCCTGGAATTTGCCATATTGATTGTGAGTGGCAGATAAAATACGTAAGCGCCGCTCCCGTTGTTGAAGGAGCTGAGTGTATAGGATCCGGAGCTTTGGGCGGACACATAAGTCGCCGGTGGAGGAGTGGTTTGTTGTCCCAACATCTGTCCGCCTATATTCGTAAACGTGATGATGTTGTAGTTATTGTTGATTAAGATAAGAAGATAGATCTCTGTGTCAGAGAAAGTACTGTTGTTGGCGATGGTAACTGGGATGTATCCAAGCGGAGCAGGGCTTGTGATGCCTGATGCGGCAAGGTATTGCCTCTGTTGACGCAAAAATTCATCCTGAAAGGCTGTGTTATATGCTCTGTTATGAGAGAACCCATATTGAGTCAACAGACAGATTGCCAAAAGCCATCTCATCATCATCGAAAATCCGTGGTAAAATTTTTACTGGATAGTCTATCCTGAAAGATAATGTTGTACAAGACGATTGTAATGACCTTTTTTAGGATACTGGCCCTTTTCTCTCTCTGCCTATCTTTGTATGCAATGGACTCAAAGATTGGGATCGGAGGGAACTACACCTACGCACTGATCAAACCGAGCGATGAGAAACAATCCCATGGGAATCTTGGCGGGGCTCAAGGTATGTATGAATACCGGCCCGCGAATCGCTTCTATGGAGGTACCAAGTTATCCTGGAGAGAAGGAAATACCGAAAGCTCCATTGCCAAGAGATCTCTTTTGTATATCGATGCGCAGGAAAGACTTGGATACACTTTTTGCTGGCAAGAGAGGGGCGCTTTTCTCACTTTATTTTCTGGAATCGGTTATCGATATCTTCAACAACATGTGAGACCGTTAACTCTTGCAGCGGATAGTTTCAATGGTTCTTTTTTTCCACCGTTTTTGACATCGGCTACCGATACCAAACTGAAATACCATGAATTTTATATCCCATTAGGGACTGCTGCAGATTTCAGAGTCAATGGTTGCACTTCCATAGGGATCTATTTTACTTGGATGCCCCAAGTGTTTCCCATGGTCGATATTGTCCCCTTGGGCCATGCCTATTGGGCTCTCGCCAATCAATGGGCGAATTTCCTGGTTGAGGTTCCTTTCACCTTTACACTCACAGAGAACAAGCGGTGGTTGTTGACGGTGAAGCCAACCTACGAGTATTGGCGAGATGGCCATTCAACCGCCAAAACTTCTACTGGGATTCTGCTTAACCTGCCAGGTAACACCTATCAGTTTTTTGGAGGAGATGTCAATTTCTCTTATATTTTCTAAGAAACGGTCGACAACTTTTTATTGTGATCACAGTTCGTATTTTCAAGTTGATTTATCTTCTATCTTGAAGATCTTCTTCGCTTTCCCGATGTTTTTGTCTTGCCCATTTTTATTCCCACTTAAAGCATCTGGGTTAAGCAAATCTTCTTGAATGTTGAGTGCCTTGAAGCAATACTTGGATAAAGGGTGGATTTTTTCGTTGCCTATGTGGTTTCGCTTCAATGATGATATCCATTCCAAGACCCATAAGAAGTCTCATTAGGCGCTCAATAGTAAATCCCGAAAGACGTCCTCGTAGAATAGCAGATACTTTGGGTTGATCGATACCCATGGCTGCAGCGGCTTGTTTTTGGGTTATACCAAATATCAGAAATAACGTTGGGTTTGGCTACGTCAGCTCTGCAACAAATTTTTCGTCTTCACTCGTGCCTTGCCATGCTGGCAATGGTCACTCGTTCCAGACAAAAAATTTGTGCAGCTTCCTTGCCAAACCCAACGTTATTTCTGATATTTGGTATTAGTTTGCGCTTTTTGATGGTATCGCCGATGAGAATCGCCAGATTTGCTTTGGCCATCATTTCTTCGGGGTTTTTAAATCCAAGATCGGCAAAAACATTTCCTGAGCTTTCAGTGACTTCAATTTTTTTGGTTTTTTGCTTTTTCATTTTCCTTAAATCTCTCTTTGTAATCTCCTTCGGCTCGCTTTAGGCGCTCTTCGATTAGCCACACATCCTGCTTTGGAGTCGCTATCCCCTTTTTACTCTTTTTCTGAAACACATGCAAAACATAAACGGCCTTGGCGAATCTTACTGTATAGACGGCCCGATAGGTTCCGCTTCGATGGTCTTCTACAATTTCCAGTACGCTGTTGCCTCCGAATCCTCAGTCTCATATTTGTATCGAAAACCATCCAATGCTATACTTTCACTGGAATTCATTCAGAATGAAAGAGAGCCTCATGAAACAATGGTTTCTTATAGCACTGATACCCTCAGCATGTTTATTAGCAAAATCGTGTCCGGGAATATTCAAGGATTATAAAAATCCCGTTTTTGTGGAAACAGGAACCTGGGTTGGTGAAGGAGTAGAAGAGGCTCTGCAAGCGGGATTTAACGAGATTTATTCTATCGAGCTTTCCCCGAAATGGCATAAATATTGTGTAGAAAAATTTCAAAGCTTACCGAACGTTCATCTTTCGCAAGGCGACTCTGGAAAAGTTTTAGAAGAAGTGATCTCTCAGATTGATCAGCCGATCACATTTTGGCTCGATGCCCATTATTCAGGAGAGCCTACCGCGAAAGGAGAGACCAATACTCCGATTTTAAATGAATTGAACGCTATAAAAAAACACCCCATCAAAACACATACAATTTTAATCGATGACACGAGATGTTTCGGGACAGATGACTTCGACTACATAAAAATTCATGAAGCATTAGACATACTGTTTCAGATCAATCCGAATTATGTAATTACATATCGCGATGGGCACAAACGCAATGACACATTAGTTGCCTATATACCACAGTGACACATTGAAAGAGGTGAGGATTGAAACTTTAGGAGTTTCATTTGCTCGATCCAATAGGGCATGAAAAGTTTTTCGAGTTTAAATTCTTTACCGCTAAATTCTCTGTATTTCTCTTCTAAAAATTCACGGGTGATCGAATTCCAATCAAGAACAACTACAACAGGCAAGTCAACATACAACGGATCTAGAGGAGACGTTTTCACAATGGGATAGCACTTCATTAATAAACCCTCCCAAGTGCGGAAACAATTCAGGCCATTACCAGGTGGACTTAGAACGAATTTATGTCTGGATAAATCATGTAGATAAGTTTCCAAAGGAAGCCCTTTATGTTCCACGAAATTAGCCCAATAGGATCGATAAGCAGACGTACAATAATCAACATTTTTAAATTTGTTGAACACCAGCTTCCTGTCTGGATGGTAATGAACAGAAAAATTCATGTACAATAGCGAATCTTTTTCAATTCTTTGACTTATGACTCGCTCGAAAACGGCTTTATCGCCGTATTCTTCCGAAGAAGCGTAAATTCCTAGAGGAATGGGATGTAATTTCGGATGAATTGTATCTGTATTAAGTGTAAACCAGCCAAGCAGCTTCGGGCACTCTAAATGCGACCTGAATCGTCCCGGAATTGGAGTATCTCCCAATGCGGTAATGATAATATGAGGGGGTATGAAAGGATGGACTCTCAGGAAGAACTCTTCCATATCGATATCGCCATCCGAAACAAAAATCGTCTCCCCGTACTGCACTGCATCGATTGGGAAATCGCTATTGCGATCAAAGATATGATCGCAACACTCTTTGAAAGCTTGGATCGTAACACAAGACGACATCAGAGGATGCTCGAAAGAATCTGAAGAAAATAGACAGGAGCATAAGGTCAAAAATAATATAATCATCGCGAGCAACCTTGCCTTATCATTTTTTTGGTAACGAAACGAGGGATTTTTGGTTTGGATAGGTTCTTGTTTCAACAATCAAGATTTATCACTCGGTTTCAATCTGAATGGTTTCTGTGACCTGTCTTGCTTTATATTTTGCTTGTTCTAAATCGTCTCCTCTGGCGAGAGCGACTCCCATGCGGCGGTGACCCTCTACGTTGGGTTTTCCAAATAACCGCAATTCAGTGAGCGGCTCTTGAAGGGCTTTTTCCAGATTTTGGTAGCAGATGGACCAGGTATGTCCATGGACTAAAAGAGCGCTGGAGGCAGAAGGGCCATAACAAGTAATGAGGGGAATAGGCAGATCCAAAATGGCTCGAGCATGCAGCGCGAATTCAGATAGGTTTTGTGAGATGAGCGTGACTAGGCCTGTATCGTGGGGCCTTGGAGATACTTCGCTAAAATAGACCTCTTCACCCTGAATGAAAAGCTCCACTCCAAAAATGCCGGTTCCTCCCAATCGATCTGTGATTGCTTGGGCTATTTGTTTTGCTTTTTCCTCTACCTCTCTTCCCATCGGCTGCGGCTGCCACGATTCTCGATAATCTCCATCAATTTGTAAATGGCCGATCGGAGGACAAAAAGTCGTTCCCCCTTTATGACGAACAGTTAAGAGAGTAATCTCATAATCAAAATCAATAAATCCCTCGACGATGCTTTTTTTAGAAGAACCTCTTCCTCCTGTTTGTGCATAATCCCACGCTGCATCTACTTCCTCTAGATTTCGAATGACACTTTGTCCTTTCCCTGAAGAGCTAATGATGGGTTTGATGACGCAAGGGAGACCCAACTCTTGGATGGCCTCATAGAGAGCTTCTTTTGTTTCGACAAAAAGGTAAGGAGAGGTCTTAAGCCCCAATTCTTCAGCGGCCAACTTCCGAATTTTTTCTCGATTCATTGTGGTATGAGCGGCAGATGCTGTCGGAATGACCCGATATCCTTCTGCTTCCAATTGAAGGAGCGCTTCTGTCGAAATAGACTCTAACTCAGGTACAATGAAAGTGGGGTTTTCCTTCCTGATGAGATGGTAGAGGGCTTCTTGATCGCGAACGTCTATGACGTAAGAGCGGTGAGCTACTTGCATAGCAGGCGCATGTTCATATCGATCCACGGCCACTACTTCAACACCCAAGCGCTGCAGCTCAATCGTGAGCTCTTTCCCTAATTCTCCAGCTCCGCAAAGCACGACTTTTGTGGCCTTTTTCGTAAATGGCGTTCCAATTTCTACGCTATGAAGGGAAAAACAAAATAGAAGAAAACCGACAAAATTGAAAATCATTGAAACTCTCCTTCGAAAAAGGATAGCATGAAAACCTAAAAATGACTAGGGGACGTCTTCAAAATAAAGATCAGCGAGATTTGAAGTTCTTTTCTCTTTTCTGCTTAGGTTATCAAATTTCGTATGGCATCTTGGATCGCTTCGCAAAAGCGGTCGACTTCGTTCAGCGTATTGTATATGCCAAAAGAAGCTCGGGCGGCTGCCTCAAGCCCGAAAGCGCGCATAGCCGGTTGGGCGCAAAGGTGGCCGCTCCGGATGGCGATATGTTTCAGGTCGAGGAATGTGGCGAGATCGAGAGGATGGACGCCTTCGATCTGGAAAGTAAGGATCGGCCCCTTTTCGGGTGCGGTACCGAGGATGCGTAACCCGGGGATTGCCGCAAGCTGAACAGTCGCGCATTGAAGCAGCGCATCTTCATGCGAGGCGATTTTGGAGCGGCCGATTTTTTCGATAAAATCGAGCGCGGCCTTCAGAGCAATCACGCCTCCGATGATAGGGGTGCCGGCTTCGAACCGCAGCGGCGGAGCTGCGTAAGTCGTCCGGTCAAGGTCGACGCGGACAATCATGTCCCCGCCGCCTTGGACCGGCGGCATCTTTTCGAGAAGTTCCTTTTTGCCATACAGAACTCCAATGCCGGTCGGCCCATAGCACTTGTGTCCCGAAAACGCATAGAAGTCGCAGCCGAGCTTTTGCACATCGACAGCTATATGAGGAGCGCCCTGCGCGCCGTCGACAACGAGGACGGCGCCGGCCAAATGGGCCGCGCGGGAGAGACTCGCGATCGGATTGATCGTGCCAGTCACGTTCGAGACATGGGCGAGAGCGATGATTTTCGTTTTCGGTCCAATGGCGTTTTCCCAAAGGAGGACGCCCCGTTCATCTACAGGAATGTATTTGAGCAAAGCTCCCGTTTGCTCGGCAACCATCTGCCAAGGGACGATGTTCGAATGATGTTCCATGACTGAAATCAAGATCTCGTCGCCTGGCTTTAAAATCTCGCGCGCGTAGCTGGCGGCAACGAGATTGAGAGCGTCGGTCGTGCCGCGCGTGAAGACGATTTCCGAAGCGTGGGAAGCATTCAAAAAGCGACGGACTATTTCCCGAGTATCGTTATACCGCTCTGTCGCCTCGAGCGAGGGCCGATAGATGGCGCGATGGACGGTGGCGTATTCGGCAGCGTAAAAATGAGCGAGAGCGTCAATGACCGAGCGGGGCTTATGAGTGGTGGCCGCGCTGTCGAGATAGATCAAATCCGGCTGATGGGAAAAAATCGGAAATTGATCTCGATCGATCATAAAGAGATCCCCGGAGGTACGGCATTGAGGATTTCGTTGCAAAACCCGGCGGCGAGCGTCTCTTGCGCGAGAGGCAGAGGGATCCCTCGCGAGCGACAGTAAAAAAGCTCTTCTTCATTCAATTGGCAAACGGTGGCCCCATGGGACGCTTTGACGTCGTCGGCGAAAATCTCAAGATTGGGCTTGGCAAAGCTCATCGCTTCATCACTTAGGAGGAGCGTGTTATTGAGTTGATAGGCTTCTGTTTTTTGCGCTTCCGGGCGAACGAGGATCTTCCCTTCGAAACTGGAGCGGCTTTTACCGCGGAGAATCCCCTTGAAGTGCTGTCGGGAGCGGCAACAGGGAGCAACGTGTTCGACCAAAACATGAGTATGCTTTTGCAAATCGAGATCGAGCACGTTCAAACCTTGCAAAAGCGCTTCGCAATTTTCTTCAAGGAGCTGAACCTTGATCGAGGTGCGGGCGAGTTTTGCTCCGCGGGAAACAGAGAGGAAATGAAGACGGCTGTCCCGTTTCAACGTGCAGCGGAAAGATTCGAAGCAGGTGGAAGAGGCCGTCCATTTTTGCGAATCGCCAAAGAAAAGAGAAGCTCCTGCATCCAAACTCGCATCGATATGGATATTGCAGAAAGAAAAGTCCTCCACGCTCGAGGTTCGCTGGACGATCCGAGCCGATGCCCCTTTTCCGAGAAAAATTTGAAGGCGGGGAGAAGCCATCTGGCGCGTTGTGGCATGATGATGGATCTCGATCGGTTGCTCGATGCATGTATCCGGAGGTACGTAAAGAAAAGCGCCCTTTCCTTGAAATGCCCCGTTCATCACGGCGATTGGATCGGTTTCTTCTTTTAAGGAACGGCTGATCCGGTTTTGGAGAAAAACGCCGTAAACGAGCATCGCGGCGTCTAACTTCAGGCAAATGAGCGGTTGTGGGAGATTGGCATGTTGAAAAAAGCCGTCGGCGAAGAGAAGAGAATAGGGAGCCGCCGCATGGCCGGCAGCCTGGGAAGGCAAAGCGGGCTGAGGAATGTGGAGGTCTTTGAGCGGAAGATACTGGAACGCCTCTTGTTTAGGACGCGGCCATCCCAATTCCAAAAAACGGCTCCAAGCCTTTTGACGCCAAGTTTGGAGGCTCTCTTTCGGATCGAACAGAGTCTCAAAATACCCTTCTAACTGTTGCACGGCGCGTAGCCTTTCTCTTCAAGTTCGAGGGCAAGCTCCGGACCGCCGCTGCGGACGATCTTCCCATGAGCGAGGACATGGACGAAATCAGGCCGTATGAAATCGAGAAGCCTTTGATAATGAGTGATGAGCAGAAGCGCATTATCGGAGCGGCGCATTTGATTGACACCGCGGGCGACGATCCTCATCGCATCGATGTCCAATCCCGAATCGGTCTCGTCGAGGATGGCGAAGTCGGGATCGAAAAGAGCCATCTGCAGGATCTCGTTGCGTTTTTTTTCTCCACCGGAAAAGCCTTCGTTCAAGTTGCGATCCATAAACTCAGGTAGGATTTCCATAGCAGCCATTTTGGTATCGAGGAGGGCTTCGAAATCGACTTCGGAGAGGATCTCCATTCCCTTGGCTTTGCGCTGAGCGTTCAAAGCTGCTGAGAGGAACTGCTTGTTGGACACACCGGCGATCTCGAGCGGATATTGGAAGCCCATGAAAAGCCCGAGGCAAGCCCTTTCTTCCGGGGCCATCGCGAGCAAGTTCTGCTTCTTGAACCAAATCTCCCCGCCTGTCACTTCATAGGCAGGATGTCCAGCCAAGACGCGGGCCAGCGTCGATTTCCCGGCGCCGTTCGGCCCCATGACAGCATGGATCTCTCCTCTTTCTACGCTAAGGGTCAATCCTTTGAGAATTGCTTTGCCTTCGACGCTGACTTGTAAATCTACAATTTCGATCATCCGACGGAATTCTCCAATTTTAATGCGAGGAGCTTTTGCGCCTCGACTGCAAATTCAAGCGGCAACTCCCGGATGACCTCTTTGCAAAAGCCATTGACGATCAAATTGATCGCGTCATCTTTGGAGAGCCCGCGCGATTGCAGGTAAAAGATTTGTTCTTCATTCATGCGGGAAGTGGAAGCTTCGTGCTCCACTTCAGCGGTACTGTTGGCCACCTCGATGTAAGGAAACGTATTGGCCGAGCATCGGTTCCCGACGAGCATCGAATCGCATTGGGTATAATTGCGGGCGCGCTCCGCGCGCGGACCGATCCAAACCTTCCCGCGATAGCTGTTGCTGGCGGAGTCGGCGGAAATCCCCTTCGAAATGATTGTGGAGCGGGTGTTTTTTCCGACATGGATCATCTTCGTGCCCGTATCGGCTTGCATCATCCCGTTCGTCAATGCGATCGAGTAAAATTCCCCAACGGAATGATTCCCGCGCAAGATGCAGCTCGGATACTTCCAGGTAATCGCGGCGCCCGCCTCGACCTGAGTCCAAGAGATTTTCGCATGGTCCCCAGCGCAAAGGCCCCGTTTGGTCACGAAATTATAGACTCCCCCTTTGCCTGTTTTCGGATCGCCGGCATACCAGTTTTGGACGGTCGAATATTTGATCTCGGCCCGCTCTTTCGCGACGAGCTCTACGACGGCTGCGTGAAGCTGGTTGGTATCGAAAGCCGGGGCGGTACATCCCTCGAGATAGCTGACGTAAGATCCCTCTTCCGCGATGATCAGGGTCCTTTCGAACTGGCCCGTCTCTTTTTCATTGATCCGAAAGTAAGTGGACAATTCCATCGGAGAGCGGACTCCCTTAGGAACGTAGACGAACGAACCATCGGAAAAGACGGCGGAATTCAGCGCAGCGAAGAAGTTGTCGCCAACCGGCACGACAGTGCCTAGATACTGTTCGAGAAGCTCCGGATATTTATGCGCCGCTTCGGAAATGGAGCAGAGGACGACCCCTGCATCTTGCAATTTTTTCTGAAACGTCGTTCCGAGGGAAACGGAATCGAACACAACGTCTATGGCGACGTTCGCCAGGCGCTTTTGTTCATCGAGCGGAATCCCGAGCTTTTCGAAGGTCCGCAAAATCTCAGGATCGACCTCGCTTAAGCTGTCGAGCCTGGGTTTCGACTTGGGCTCTGAATAATAGGAGATCTCCTGATAATTGATCGGGGGGTATTTGATGTTTGGCCAAACAGGCTCTTCCATCTCCCGCCATTTTCTATAGGCCTTCAAGCGAAAAGAGAGAAGAAACGGGGGTTCCTTCTTTTTGTCGGAAATAGCACGTATCGTCTCTTCGCTCAATCCTTTCGGAAACGTGTCCGATTCGATCGGCGTCCGAAACCCATACTTATAATCCGTTGCGCCAAGGAGTTCGCTTTGTGTCGCCATAAATTTAGAAGAACTTCAATGGGCTTGAGTATACTTGCCTCCAGACTTGGCGTCAATTTTTATAAGTAATTATATGTTAAAATCATAAATTTTTTTAATATAATAAAAACAAACTAGAATATAATTAAATTAGTTATGGCAAAACATTCTTCACAAGAACTCCCCATCCGATCGAAAATAGAGATGGCGAAAGATATCGGGCAGATCATTCAATGCCTCCATTCGGGCCAAAGGTCTGCCGCGGACCTATTGATCGAAGACCTGAAAACGCGGGCCGTCTATATGGACGAGGATATCCAGCAGCACGTCCTCATGTTCGCGGAGCAAGTCCAATTCCAATACGACTACGACGCAAGGCATCTGATGACTGAGGACGTGCAGAAAGCTGCGGACAAATTGATCGAAATGCTTGGTTTCAAGCCTCCCATCGAATAATTAAGCCATTTTGCCGCCTTGTGGCCGAACACTAGTGACAATTTTCTTCAAATACCAGCGGATCGTTCGCGCAAGACCGTCTTGAAGCACGGTTTCAGGTTTCCACCCTAACTCATGCCCGATCTTGGAGGCATCGATCGAGTATCGAAGATCGTGCCCCGGTCGGTCCTCCACGAATCGGATGAGAGAGCGGTATCGCTCTGGATCGCATCCCGTCTCTTTCGCCAACAGCTCGATGAGGAGATAAAGAAGTTCGAGGTTGGACAATTCCGCCCCTCCTCCAATGTCATAGGACTCCCCTTTTTTCCCTTTCTGTAAAATCATCCAGACCGCTTCGGCATGGTCGTCCACATAAAGCCAATCCCTGATGTTCCTCCCGCGGCCATATACAGGCAGTGGTTTGTCTCCAAGGCAGTGAAGGATCATGACGGGGATGAATTTTTCGGGAAACTGTCCGGGACCATAATTATTGCTGCAATGAGAAACAGTAGTCGAAAGGCGGTAGGTTTGCGCGAACGCCCGGACGAAATGGTCGGAAGCGGCCTTGGATGCTGAGTAGGGAGAATTAGGGCGATAAGGAGAATGCTCATTGAAAGATCCGCTTTCTCCAAGAGAGCCATAAACCTCGTCAGTGGAGATATGATGGAAATGGACATGGGAATATTTTCGAACCGCTTCGAGAAGAGAGAGCGTCCCCATCACATTCGCTTCAAGAAACGGGCGGGCCGACAAAATGCTCCGATCGACATGCGTTTCCGCGGCGAAATGGACGATAGCGTCGATCTCTTCTTCTTCTAGGATTTTTTCGATCAGCATCCGGTTGTTGATGTCGGCTTGGATAAAGCGATAGCGCGGATGGGTATGGAACCCATCCAGATTTTCGAGCTTGCCGGCATAGGTTAAGAGATCGAGGTTGATGATGCTCCCCTCAAAATGGGAAGAGCGCAAAAGATAGCGGATAAACGCTGATCCGACAAAACCGGCTCCGCCTGTGACAAGCAGCCGCTTAAGAGATCTTTCCATAAGCTTCTTGTAAAAATTCCCGAAGACCCTCGCGCCAAGGACGAATGGATACGCCGAGCTCCCGTTCGATTTTCGATACGTCGAACACAGAGTAAACAGGCCGGCCCGCGGGCGATGGGAACGTCGATGCAGGAACTCCCAAGATCCGTTTTGCGGCAATTGAAAATCCGGCCGCTTCCGCCTCTTCTCGCATCGCAAGCCCGAATTCGTATTTGTTCGCAGCGCCTCGATTAGCGAAATGGTAAATGCCTGAAGCCTCGAGCATTCTGAGGACTGCGTCGGAAAGATCCGGAGCGTATGTAGGGAGGTTCCAATTATCGTCGGTTAAACGGATCTCTTCTGGTTTCTGAAGCATTTGAAGAAGTTTTGCCACAAAGTTCTTTCCACCTTGGCCGAAAATCCACGATGTGCGGATGATGCAGGCTTTCGGATTTACTTTGAGCAGACGCCGCTCTCCTTCCAGTTTCGTAAACCCATAATGGCTGCACGGCTCGACCGGATCGTCTTCTTTCAAGGGACGGTGCAAGGTGCCCGGGAATACATAGTCGGTTGAAATATGGACGATCCTCGCTCCGATCTCGGCAGCGAGAATCCCGAGATTTTCCGGGCCCAAGGCATTGGTACGGAAAGCCTCATCGCGGTTTGTTTCCGCTAAGTCGACAAGAGAAAAAGCCGCGCAATTGACGATATGGGTGATACCCGGATTTAGCGATGCAAAAGATCGGATGGCATCGAGATCGCCGATATCGGCCTCGCGACGGCCCGTTGCCAGCGCTGCAGCTTTGCGCACAACGGAACCAAGGAGCCCATCGGCTCCCGTAACCCAGAGTTTCATAGCCTGCCTTGTCAAGAAAACACCTCTTTAAACAATGGATTCTCGCGATCTCTCGTGCTTAGGATCGGATCTTCGACGGGCCAACGGATCGCGAGATCCGGATCGTTCCACCGCACTGACCGCTCGGTTTGAGGATCGTAAGGCGAAGAGACTTTATATTGCACGAGCGCATCGTCGCTCAAAACGCAAAAACCATGGGCGAATCCAACCGGGATAAAAAGCTGGCGCCGGTCTTGATCATCCAAAACGACTGCTTCCCACTCACCAAAAGTCGGAGAATCAGGGCGGATATCCAAGGCGACATCCCAGATCGTTCCCCGGATGCAAGAGACGAGTTTTGCCTGCCCTGGATGGGACTGGAAGTGGAGCGCCCGCACGGTTCCTTTCTTGGAATAAGAAATGTTGTCCTGCACGAAAGGAACAGCGATCTGATGCTCGGCAAATCTCGAAAACGCGTAGCTTTCGAAAAAAAAACCACGCTCATCATAAAAGACGCGCGGCGCAATCAATTTCAATCCATCCAATCGAAGGTTGTCAACTTGCATGCAAAAAGAATAATAGAAATTGCTTTTATGAGAAATCAGAAAATGATAGATGTGAAAAAAGGCGGTGCGCATGGAATTTGAAAAGAGAAAACTGGAATGGCTCGAATTCGATCTACTTGAACCATTTCCCCATGTGATCCATGGCGTTTTTCTCCGTCATGGCGGCGCGAGCAAAGCTCCGTTCGAAACGCTGAACCTATCAACGGAAGTCGGAGACCATCCCGATACGGTGAAAGTGAACCGAGAAGCGGTCCGCAAAGCTCTCGGTCTTCCTAAGATCGTCTTTGCGCATCAAACACATGGAACCAACGTCCATCGCGTAACAGCCAAGAACTGCGAAAAAGTTCCGGCTGCAGACGCGCTCTTTACATCTGAAAAAGATCTTGGGCTTGCGATCAGTCATGGAGACTGTCAGGGAGCGATTTTCTACGATCCTGTCCATGAAGCGATCGCAGTCGCTCATTGCGGATGGAAAGGAACCGCGCAAAATATTTATGCCCGCGTCGTGTCTGCAATGCACCAAGAAATCGGAACGCAGGCCCATAACCTAATTGTCTGCATCTCTCCGTCGCTCGGTCCCGACCATGCCGAATATAAGAACTACAAACACGAGATTCCGCAGGATCTTTGGAGTTTCCAGACGAAGCCGAACTATTTCGATTTTTGGGCGATCAGCAAAAAGCAGCTAAACGGCTGCGGCATCCCCGAAAAGAACATCGAAATCAGCGACTTATGCACCGTCTGCAACAAAAGCGATTATTTCTCCTACCGAGTCGACAAAAAAACCGGCCGCAACGCCACGGTCGCAGGCCTCAAGGGATAGAGCTCCTCGTCCACTCATTCTTCAAATCGAACATAAAGCTCAGAAGACCAAGGACCAGACCCACTATGCAAGGCGGTCGGCTTTACCTATAATTAAAATATCGGGTAAGTTTCAGATGATGTCTTCGGAAGAATATACCCCTCCTCGCCTGCTCCTAGGAATTATAATCTGCTTGATTGCCTACATCTTTTTCGTAACCGCGAGCACCTTGGTTTGGAATTTCGGCGTTCGATTCCCTACGGTTCAGATTCTCTTTATCCAGAATTTCGTATCTTTGATCTGCATTCTTCCCATCGCCCTTCGAAAAGGGATCGGCCGCCTCAAGACGGACGTACTTGCCGACCACCTGATCCGGGACCTATTCGGAATCGGGAGCTATTTCCTCTACTTTTTAGCCATCCGCACCCTAAACTTGGTCGACGCCACCACCCTCAATTATACGGCTCCCTTTTTCGTCCCGTTGATCTGGTGGATTTGGATGAAACAAAAAGTCGTAGGACATGTCTGGTGGTCGATCATCGTCGGATTTATCGGCGTCGCAGTGATCTTGAATCCCACGAAAGCGATTTTCCAACTCGGTTTCGTCTACGGACTTTTCGCTGGAATCGCATCGAGCGTCGCTTTCTGCGCTCTCAGAGTCTTGAATATGGCAAAAGAGCCGATGAGCCGGACGCTTTTCTATTATTTTGCCTTCGGCACTCTGAGCACGTTCCCTTTCGCCTGGATTTATTGGGTATCGCCGACGTCCATAGAATGGACTCAAACCATCGGCGTCGGCATCGCCACCGCATTCGCCCAAATCTTGCTCACTATCGCTTACCGCTACGGCACGGCATCTTATCTGTCTCCGCTTGGATATGTGACGGTGATTTACGCAGGGATCATCAGTAAGCTGTTCCTTGATATTCCTCCCACATGGAGATCGCTCATCGGAACGATCCTCATCATCGTGGGAGGAACTTTGACTTACGTGCTAAAAAAGCATCCCGAGAGCATCAAAGAGGCATTCCAAACGCCGGATCCAAAAGAGAAGCCGCCGTTATAATTCGATCAAGAAGCGAAGCGATTAGTCTTCGCATTCTTGCGCTTCTTTCGCTGCGCCTTTTCTCTTGCAAGTATTCCCGCAATCGCTCTTTCTGCTTTTGCGTTCCTTTACGCACCTTTTTTTGCAAGGAGCAGACGTTTCTTCGCGCTCGCATCCGCCGACGGTATATACATCATAATCGTCTCCGTCTCTGCTGGGCTGGCATTCTAGCGGCATTAGTTCTCCGCAATCATTGGACTTATGGCATTTGCCTTCCGGCTGCGTCATCGCCACTTCTTTGCTGCTGTCGATTAGCTCCTCTTGAGCCGAAAGGCAGCCGAATGAGGCAACCAAACCGAAACAGACGATCTTTTTGAAATCAATTTTCATGGGTCTACACTCCTTAGCAAAAAATTTCTTTGCATATTCGGAACATTACTTCCCTCATCAATATTTGTCTAGCATCAGAATACTGAATCTATCGCAATTTTGGTTGTTCTGTTATCTTTCCTGCCGTCATGTCTCTACTCGTGCCATTTGCCTTTTTTATTTTCGTGAACCTGCTCGGAGCGATGATGCCGGGTCCCGATTTTGCGATCGTGACGCGGTACGGGTTGACCGGATCCCGCTACGCGGCGATTCGCGCTGCCGCAGGAATCGCGGCGGCTCTTTTCATCCATGTCTCTTATTGCCTCCTCGGAATCGCCGTCGTCCTCCAAAATTCCCCGTGGCTGTTTTCATCCATTCAAATCGCCGGGGCGCTTTATTTGGCCTACCTGGGCATCCGCCTGCTCCGAACGAGCGGCGCCGCTTCCTCAGGAGACGAAAAAGGCCGTCCCTTGCGCCTCAACCCCTTCAGAGAGGGTTTTTTGACGAATCTTCTCAACCCGAAAGCGTCCCTGTTCCTTCTCAGCCTTTTTGCCGAGTTCATCGACTCCTCCACTCCCTTATGGAGTAAAGTCTGCTACGGGCTTCTCGTTCCGGCCACAGCATTTGGCTGGTTTTCTTTTCTCTCCATCATGCTGACCCACAGACGTTTTTTGCCGCATCTTCAGAGATACCAAGTCTTTTTCATGAAAGCGATGGGGCTTATGCTTCTGGTCCTTTCCGCCCTGGTCCTGATCTCCGTTGCCATGCACGCGCTCGGAGATTTTTGAAGAATTGCCCCTGAAAAGGGAAGTTTTTTTCTCCGCTCGGGTAATGGGCGGCAAGCGTCTTGCGGGCCTTGTTATTCAAATCACTAAATTTCAGATACTTATATCATCTAGCCTTTGGATCCAAAGGCGATAAAATACCAAAACTCGGTCGGGCGAAAATTTTATCGAGTCTCTTCTTGTATATAATGCGTTCGCTTTTCTATAATTTTTGACGTTGGAGATTTTGGCTTTATGTTTAAGAAATTCTTGTTAGCGGTTATTTGCACAATCTCGATCTCTTCTTTTTCAGGAGACGAGGTTCATCAGTTTAGTGGAAAGCATTTCGTGGCAAGTTATTTGCATTGCGATCCAAAGGCGATCTCCGATGTGCAACGATTGCTCGAAGCCATGGACGGAGCAGTCGTCTCTTCCGGAGCCACCGTACTCGACAGATGCGCCCATATTTTTCCTCCGGACGGCCTGACAGTCGTATACCTTTTGTCCGAAAGCCATGCGAGCCTCCACACCTATCCGGAATTCGGAGCCTGCTTTGTCGATCTGTTCACTTGCGGCGACAATTGCTCAGCTGAAGAGTTCGACGCCATTCTTCGCTCCTATCTAAAGCCCGAAGAGGTCAATGCGCGCTACTTTTTAAGAAATGAACATCTCGAAGAAATCCCCCTCTCCGTTCGCTAGATAGGAAGTGCTATAATTAGGGCCTCGCTGTGCCACTAGCGTGCCATGGATTTAGAAAGCGCGCGCACCAAATCGCACCCCTTCTCGATTGAATCATTATGTTTAATTTGTGATACTCTGCCTTCACATCTTGCTTTTTTGGAGGACCTAGAAAATAAAACAAGGACTTGGATGATTAAACAATTATTTACTGTATTCAGTCTGTTTGCTGCTTTAGATGAATCACTTGAAGAGGTTTCTGCGCCTTTACGTCCTCAAGAGCCAAAAAGCGCCATTTCTTACGATGCAGAAGAAGTGAAATACTCTAATGTAACTGCAAACGTGACCTTGGCTGGCACTTTAACCCTTCCCAGGTCAGGAAAACCATCTCCTGCTGTTTTACTCATTGCTGGCTCTGGCCCAATTGATCGTAATGAAACCGTATTTGGACACAAGCCTTTTTTGGTCTTAGCTGACCATCTTACAAAACAAGGTTTTGCAGTATTACGCGTAGATAAGCGTGGGATTGGGCAATCCACGGGAAATTACGACGTTGCGACAACTGAAGATTTTGCTGCTGACGCATTAGCTGGTGTCGAATATTTGAAAACTCGGAAGGAAGTTGATGCAGAACGGATAGGTTTGATTGGTCATAGTGAAGGGGGGCTGATTGCCCCAATGATAGCGGTTAAATCGAATGATGTAGCTTTTATAGTGTTAATGGCAGGACCCTGCGTAACTGGTGAAGCAATTGTTTATGCGCAAGAAGCTCTAATTTCTCGTGCTATGGGAGTTACAGAAGAACAGATAAGTCATCAACTTGATTTTCAAAGGCAAGTGTTGTCTGTAATCAAAAATGAATCTGATCTTGAAAAAACTGAGAAACTGCTACGAGAAATCGTCGCAAAACAGTTGGTCAATCTACCCAAAGAGGAGCAACAAACAAGTGCTGATGCCATGGAAGCCCAGATGAAGCGTTGCAACTCAAGATGGTTCCGATATTATTTGACTTACGATCCAACAATTTCATTAAAGCATCTTAAGATTCCTGTTTTGGTGATCAATGGCGAACTCGATTCACAAGTTTCTCCAAAACAAAATCTTCCTGTCATCGCTAAAATTCTTGAAGAGGCTGGGAACCGAAATTATAGGATTATTGAATTTGCAAAACTGAATCATTTCTTTCAAACATGTGAAACTGGATCCATTTTAGAGTATGGGAAAATTGAAGAAACTATTGCACCTGTAGTTTTAGATACCCTATCTGATTGGATTTTAGAAGCCACTACCAAACTCTAACAAGGTCTTCACATCGACCACGTGCCTCGAAGATAACATGGGTGAGACGAGCATGCTGGTTATGCTCCTGTAGTAGTCGAAATAATTTTTCAAGGCCCAGCTGCATAGCGAGTCGCCGCTTTCATCGACATAGACAATGTAGTCGCTGTGTTCTAATCCAATATGGGTCATGTCGCTTCCGTCTGGACGAACATGTTATACCAAATATCAGAAATAACGTTGGGTTTGGCAAGGAAGCTGCACAAATTTTTTGTCTGGAACGAGTGACCATTGCCAGCATGGCAAGGCACGAGTGAAGACGAAAAATTTGTTGCAGAGCTGACGTAGCCAAACCCAACGTTATTTCTGATATTTGGTATTATCTCTTCATAGAAAAAAATTCTATCCTCGGAAAGTTTTGAAATGGAAATCGTCTGTGAGTTTTTGGATTTTCTCAAATCAGATTGGCGAATTTTTTATGAGGAGATCACGTTTCAATATTTCGTGCGGTCCTATTGCATCTAGGGCAGTCATACCCTCATAAAAAAGAAAGGCGATTTTTATAAGTATTTTCCCATTGCTCGATCATTTGGATGGGTGGGCTCTCCTTCTGGATTGTTGAATGGCATCTCTATATATCCAAGCTTCTTGTAGAAAGGGTAGGCATTGGGAGAGGCTTCTGTTTGGAGAAGTTTTACCCCTTGCTCTTTCAGCTCCCGTTCACAATAATCCATCAGATATTTTCCCTTTCCCTGGCCCCTCATTTGTTCATCAATCACTATAATCCGCAGTGCAGCCCTATCGTCTGGCCAAATTTGCACATGAGCGTAACCAACAACTCTATCCCCCTCATATAAAAGCCAATGAAGCTGAGCTTTCTCATCTAAAGTCCAACGGTATGGGTCTTGAAACCCCAATCGATCAAAGAAGTGCTTCTGCCTGAAATCAAGTGCCTCCTTTTTCTCCTTTTCTGAAGACACGAGCCGCGGTTGAAGATGAGCATTACGCATCATTTAGCCCTCAGAAGCATTTCAATGTCCGCGCCAACAATAGCCGGGATATTGCGAGTGATTTTTTCATAATCCCAATTCCACCATTCAATTTTGATCAGCTGTTCTATGATTTCATCAGAGAACCGCTTGCGGATGGTTTTAGCAGGGTTGCCTCCTACGATCGTGTAGGGAGGGACATCTTTTACCACAACGCTTCTTGCTGCAATGATTGCTCCATCGCCAATTTTTACTCCTTGCATGATCATTGCCTCATGTCCAAACCAGACATCATTTCCAATAATCGTATCTCCTTTATTAGGCAGATCAAGTTTGTAGTCAGCCCATGAGAGACATCCTTCAGCCATGTTGCCAAAAATGAAGAACGGAAATGTGGAGAAGCCGCTCATTTGATGATTTGCATCGCTCAAAAGAAATTTGGTTCCATAGGCAATCTGGCAAAATTTACCGATAATCAGTCGACAAGATCTGGCAAAGATCACGTTTTCAGTCTCAAATTTTTCTCCATGATCCCTTCCATCGTAGTAGGTATAATACCAAATATCAGAAATAACGTTGGGTTTGGCTACGTCAGCTCTGCAACAAATTTTTCGTCTTCACTCGTGCCTTGCCATGCTGGCAATGGTCACTCGTTCCAGACAAAAAATTTGTGCAGCTTCCTTGCCAAACTTAACGTTATTTCTGATATTTGGTATAATCGCCTACTTGAATGTTAGGATTAGTGATGAAGTTTTTGAGAAAGAGGACAGCTTTTGTCACTTTTTCAAGAGGATATGGAATATCTGGAGATGGCATCTATAAGATCCTTCTTTAAAGATCAATCCATTTAGAGTAACGCCTTTATTAGCCAAAGGAGAAGATCATCATCTAATGGGTATGTTTGTCCAGCAACAGTAGGTTGACCTTTGTAAGTGATGCCACTGCCATCAGGAATGTAGCCCAATTGAAAATAAAGCTGTTGTGCTGGGCCGTAATCACGATATAGCCCAACCCCAATCCCTATTTGTTCGTGTTCCTCCTCGATTGCAAGGTTCTCTATCCACTTGATGAGCGCCGTTCCGAGACCTTGTCTGCGATGATCCTCATCAATCCAAATGGCGTTAATTTCTGGAATATTACTGCTCAAGAAGAAAGGACATACTGATTTGCGAAGTAAGCTACCGTAACCCAAGATTTCACAATTCTTTTCTAATATTGCTACAGTGCGAATCCCGCTTTCCTGTTCTTCATAATAGGTGTTCCAAAGAGCTTCGGTCTTTTCGGGTGTAGCCCAAGGAAAGGAATATCGACTGACTATTTTGGAAATGTCGGTTTTTTGCAGAGGGCGTATGAGAATGCGTTCCTTTTTGTTTTTATGATCTGTGGCTAAAGACTTAACCTTTTCGATGTTTTCAGCAAGAGTTGCCTGGTGGGTATCTATTTCTAGATCATAAGTAACATCAACATGCACTTTATGAAATTGTCCACGTGCTGATCCTAAAATGCGATTACCTCGATCTTTTTCCCGCTCTTCTAATACATGCAATGGAGCACTCACCCCTACCCATAAGACACGGAAGTCCTTTAGAGCTTTTTTCCACTCATCAACTTGTCCCTTGCCAAAAGACACGTCGTCAATGATCAGGTGATGGCCCATTTTGGCAAGGGCTAGTACGACTTCTCGGAACGTTTCGCCAATTTTTTGAGCAAATGGCCCTGCTTGCAATTCTTGGATAGGATTCCCAGATTCCTCCTTCCCTTGTTTCCAGCTATATCCAAGAGGCGCCTCTCCACCTGTCCAATTATTGATTTTATCAGGCATCCAGCCAATAATTTTGTCGACTCCGATATGTAGGAAAGGCTTTTCAAATGAATTCTGCAATGCCTTTGCGAGTGTCGTCTTCCCGCTGCTCGATGGTCCATTTAGATAGATGATTTGTATGGAATCAACCACTCGACCAGTCATTTTCATAGTTTTTTTCTCAGCATGCACATCTTTGAATGTTTATCATACCCCTCTCAGGTGAATTCAATCGAGTATCCCAGCTTTTCATAAAAGGGGAGTGCTTCCCAATCCATTATGTTAAGGATAACGATTTGAACACCAACAATCAGCAAGGTGGTCGTCTATAAGTCCAACTGCTTGCATGAATGCGTATATAATTGTGGAGCCTACAAAAGTCATTCCTCTTTTTTTGAGATCCTTGGAGAGAGCATCGCTGATAGGCGTGGACGCAGGGAGATCCTGGAGAGATTTTCTTCGTGTTACAAGGGGCTTGTCATTTACAAAGTTCCAAACATATTTGGAGAATGAACCGAATTCTTTCTGAATTTGTAAAAAAACTATCGCATTTTGACGAGCACCATAAATTTTTAACCGATTTCGAATGATGCCCTGATTTGCAAGAAGGCCGTTCAATTCCTGATCGGTCATTTTAGCCACTTTGACAGGATCAAAATGATAAAAGGCTTTTCTGTATTCTTCTCGTCTTTTGAGAATGGTTTCCCAGCTTAATCCCGCCTGAGCTCCCTCAAGGATTAGCATTTCAAATAAGCGCTTATCGTCATGAACTGGAACGCCCCATTCTGTATCGTGATAGTTTGCATAGAATTCTTTGCCAGGAGTAGATCCAAAACATCGGTTTTTATTTTTTTCCATGTTTTAATTCCAATTCTTAATCAGTGAATGGTTGAGATATAAGTTTTTGAAACATCTCAATCAATATACTGATTTCGGTCTTTTTGAGAGGATCGAAAAATCTGGCATCCGCCTGTTCGACTACAGGCAGCGCAAGGTTTAGTATTTGAGACCCTTGTGGAGTTAAAAAGACATTTTTGGCACGCCCATCAGAAGATGGATTTCTTTTGACCAATCTCTTTAGTTCAAGCCCTTTGAGGATTTGAGAGTTCGTATTTGGATCCAATCCTGCCATTTTTCCTATCGCAACTTGAGTGATGAGCTCGCCATTTCGAGTCAACCAACCAGTAGCTGCCAGAACTACAAATTGAGGATGAGTTAAGCCACAAGTTTTAAGAACATCTTCAATACTACTTCTCCATGAGGTGCTGATGTGCCATAGAAGAAAACCTGGACTTTGTTTAGGACCTTCATGAACGCTGATCTTTTTGAAATTGGGTTTTTCACTCATTTAAGACTCCCATGCTTTTTGCGATCAACTCGAAGTCTTTTCGAGGAATTTCAAAAGAACCTCTTCTGAAAGGAAATCCCCATTTCTTCTTATCTTTTATGAAGGTAAGTTCTTCGAGCAATGGCTCAATAGGCATTTCTCTTGCTTTTAAAAAAGTTACGTTTCTGCGCCAAGGAATGAAATCCTTACTCATTTCAAAGGTATAGGGTTCTCCCTGATCGATTGTCCCAATAGCCGTAAAACAGCGACAGGCGTCTTTCTCTCCAAAGTGGTACGTTGGGGAGTAGTAGATCAACCAATCTCCTTCGGACATGTAGTTTAAAGTGCCTATCTTTCCGTGACAGACTTGTGCAAAGCCTCCTTGAACGCCTCTTTGAACATGCTCGCGGGAAGCAACCCCTATCCAATATCTTGTCATCGATTCTCCTTTAGAAGTTTATAGGCTCTGATTCTATGTCCATCCGGGTCAATGACAACAAAGGTGCGTCCGAAATCCATATCTGTTGGTTTTTGAGCGATCATCGCGTGTTTTTTGCCCCAGTATTCGTATAGCGCATCTACATCTTCGGCTGGAAAGCATATTTCCAAAGCGCCAGCAGGCGATTCAACTCGGGGCTCAGCTGTATATTTCGACCATAGGCCAAGCATCACGCCATTTTTGAGAGCAAACATGACAAATGTAGGAGACTCTTCGATGGGTTGAATTCCCAAAATTTCTTGATAAAAGAGGCTGCTTTTTTGAGGATTTGAGACGAAAAGAAGGATGAAGCCTAAGCTGGGTGTAAACATATAATTTCTCCTGGGTGAGCGATCAGGCCTTGAATTATACGTATACGTACTAAATTCGTCTATACTCCTTCCACTTGAAAGCTCTCGAATTTTGCAAGGAGGCGCCCTGAATTTGGATCAGCGCTAGCGGCGCTGAAGCAGCTAAATATAAATTATTTAGCGATGCAAGCGGATTTAAATTCAGCGGCTGTCCGACACCGCAAAAGCAAGAGGTTTCAAGTGGAAGGAGTATATAACCTTTCTTTCAGATCGCAAGCGAAATGATGGCCAATGATCTTAAAACCGTGGTTGAGATAGAGCCTATGAGCATCATGGCGTTGAGGACCGCTGTCTAGGTGAACTTGGTCGCATTTTGCCTTCCTTGCCTCATCGATCACCCACTTCAACACCTTGCTCCCATACCCCTTGTTTCTTGTTGCAGCATCAGAGACAAGATCATCGATATAAAGAACCTTTCCCCAGGCCAGGAATTCCAATAACCTGAAACCAGCGAGAGCTTTTACTTGTCCATAGGCTTGGATGTACGCCAAATGGTATCCTTCTTCGATTTGACGTTGGACTTGGCTTACGAATGCTTGCTCCGAGGTAAGATGAGGACGAAGTTGGTGCATTACCTTGTAGCAGGAGCGAATTTGTTCAACACCCGTTGCCAGCTGCATTTCAGGAGTCAGATCAGTTGAATCTATCTTTTGTTTCTTCATCTATAGAATTTCCTCTGCATGAACATTTTGGAGTTTTCGTCATTACAGCCGTTGATCCTTTTAGGAGTGTGGTAGCCATCCAATGGTCTTTAAGCACGGATCGATTTTCGTCTTGCTCGAATGGTCAGCTCTAAACCGATCGCATCTAAAACAGCAAGAAGGTTAAAAAAACGAGGATTACCTTTTAATGAAAGGGTGCGATACAGATTTTCTCTATTTAAATCTGCTTGATGGGCAAGCCATCCCATACCGCCTTTTGCTTCCGCGATATCGCGTAGTGCAAGCAGAAATACGCGAGGATCATCATCATTTAAAGCCGCGTTGAGATATGCTGCTTCTTCAGGTTTTTTGAGCTGCTTTAGAAGATGTTCTTTATAGTTCTTAGCCTTAACCATGTTTCCCATTTTTTTTGAGCGAATCCTTATAAAGTTGCCAATACTCCTTCGCCTTTTTTATGCCGCGCGGGCAGCCGTATCCAGCTTATTTTCCCATTCAAGGTAAGGTGATTTCCCGTTGTCATTCTCAAAATACAGGACTTCGATATTCATGGAGCCGTAGTGTAGCCTATTCGCTACAAATTGATCCACCCTATTTTAGAGCCGTCATTCTGTTACGGATACACGCCCTAATCGCTTCTGCCCGTTCATGATGGACTGTGCCTATGCACGAGTTCCTGGGCTCTTAAACATGCCTTCCAAGTTGAAAATTGGGGATTTGTCTCATCGGTGAAGTAGAGATTATCGAGGCTGATCTTCTTCACCATCCCTGCCCGGTGGAACACATGCCACACTTCTTCGGTCAGCCCGCTGATGACGAGATAGCGCCCCGACGACTTCAGCGACTCGAAAAGGCGCAAAATAGCCAAGCACATCGACGCATCCATGTGATGGACATTGTTCAAACGAAGGACGATCGCCTGCACGTTCTTATCCTCGGCGACAGCTTCTAAAGCCGTTTGAAACACATCGGCAGTCGCAAAATACAGGTCGCCCCCAATGCCGATGATCCGCACCTTTCTATGAACGTCGTCTTTAGGGTTCACGACACTCAATCTCCCCTTCGAATTAAAGGCGTATTCGACGAGATGGGGCATGGCCGATTTTTTTAAGTAGCTGCCGATCGAAATCACGATGCCGATGAAAAACGCGACATCGAGAGTAAAGATCAGGCAAGAAAAGAACGTGAGGAAAAACACCCAGGCATCCGCTCGGGTCGCCCGGATGGAAAATTTGATTTCATTCCAATCCATGAGAGTATGGACGGTGGCGATTAACAGAGCAGCCAAGGCAGCGAGAGGGATTTCCTTTACGAGCGGCCAGCAGAACAGGCAGATGATCCCCGTAATGATGCCGCTGAAAACGGCGGCGAAGCGGGTTTTGGCGTGGAGCCGGACATTCAGCGTCGTCCTCGTCGCGCTCCCTGAGGCAGGCATGGATCCTGTAACGAATGAGAGAATGACGTTGCTCACGCCTAGGGAAAAGACATCCTGGTTGGGCTGGACGCTTTGTCCCTCTCTGGCCGCAAAAGCCCGAGAAATGGAAAAAACTTCGAGAATTGCCAAAAAGGCAAGAGCCAAGGCAGCCGGGAAAATTTTAGAGATTAGATCCAGATCTATAAACGGAAAGGTAGGCAGGAAAAAAGGTTCGGCAGGCAATTCGTAATTGGCCAGAGTCATGATGCCCGAGATGCCGAGAAAATAGGCTAACCCTTTCGTCAGCAGAGTCGCCCCTATGATCATCAAGAGGGCGTTAGGCCAATTCGGCAGTCTGATGCGGAGAGCCAGCAAACATCCCAAGCTCAGAGCGCCGACGAGCAGCGTCCAGCCATGGATCTGCCCCAAATGGAGAAGTAGATACCACCCTTGAAAAAGAATCGTCAAGCTGGCATCCGAGGGAGGAATTCCCATGAAGCTGAATCCTTGCGATACGGCGATCGCCACGGTAATCCCGGCAAAATAACCGAGAATCACAGGACGGCTTACGAATTGAAGCAACTTGCTGACGTTGAAAAAAGAACTGCCAACCTGGATCAATCCCATTACGATAACGAATTGAGTCAAGATATGGAGGACCAGGGCATCGCGGGCCGGTCCTGCAACCGCGGGAAAATAGGTATGGAGGACATGGGCAATCGAAGTCTGGAGCAAGATTGCAATGCCAGTACTTGGCCCTGAAATCAGCTGCCGCGACGATCCGAAAGCCGCTGAAAAAATGGTCCCGAAAATCGCGGAGAAAAGACCCGCCGTCGGAGGAAGGTCGGCAAGAAGCGAATAGGCGATCGACTGAGGGATCGTCATCAAAGCGACGGCCAAAGCGGCGGACAAATCGTCTCGAAAAATAGGAAGGGTGTAGCGCTTCAACTCTTTGATGAATGGAGTGAAAGAAATGGATCCGGGGCGCGGAAGTCGCATGAAAAAACGAGTCCTCTACTCACTTTAGGAAAAAACCAGTTATGCGTCCATCGACTGTTCAAAAGATGCAGATCTCTTGCCTCTAAGCTCGAAAAGAAGCGGGCATCCTGTGAATGGAAAAGAATCTCTGAGTTGGTTGATCAGGAATTTCTTATAAGTTTCCGTCATCAGATCAGGCTTGTTGACAAAAAGGACAAATTTTGGAGGATTCGATTCCGCCTGAGTGAGATAGTAAATCCGGAGCCGTTTCCCCCAAATGAGCGGTGGATGGTATTTCTGCACGCACGATTCGATGAATTTATTCAGGACTCCAGTTGTCAGGCGTAAAAACCGCTGTTGATAAACTTCCCGGGTCAAAGGAAAGATCTTGTTCAAATTCCGTTTGGTCAGCGCTTCGACAAAGAGAGTCGGACAGTGGGCCAGGAAAGGAGCCGCTTCCCGAATGCCGCGCATCGCGTGCTCCATTCGCAAGTTTTGGATCAGATCCCATTTGTTGAATACGAGGATGCAGCTTTTGCCTTTCTCTTCGATCTCGGCTGCAATGCGCCGTTCTTGAGTGGTGAACCCTTCGAACGCGTCCAAAACAAGCAAGCAGACATCGGCGCGATCCACGGCTTCTTCGGTACGGATCGCGGCAAATTTATCGACCACTTCCTTTTCGCTTTTCTTGCGCCGGATGCCAGCCGTGTCGATCAGCAGGTATTTTTGTCCCTGGTGTTCAAACAACACGTCGATGGCATCGCGGGTCGTCCCCGCGATCGGGCTGACGATCGAACGCTGTTCGGAAAGCAGTTGATTCAAAAGCGTCGACTTCCCGACATTCGGGCGGCCGACAATCGCCACTTTGATCGCATCTGAGGGAACAGACTCTTCACCTTGTTTCGCCTCTATAGGGTTCAGAGCCGCTTCCAAAAGCTCGGCAATCTGATGGCCTTGCGTCGCTGAGATGCCCATCACTTGCTTGATTCCTAACCGTTGGAATGCCGCAACTTGAGTTTCCTCGCCCCATTGGTCGATCTTATTGACCGCGACGATCACAGGCTTCTTACCTTTCCTAAGCCGTTTCGCCAGCTCCTCGTCCAGAGACGTCGGCCCTACTTGCCCGTCTACGACGAACAGGATCGCATCGGCTTCCTCGATCGCGACCTCTGCTTGGCGCTTCACTTCTTCGGCAAACGGAATTTTTCCAGACAGGTCGATCCCGCCGGTGTCGATCAGGAGAAAAGGGCGGCCGAATAAATCGGCTTGAGCGTAGAGGCGGTCGCGGGTAATTCCCTCCGCCTCATCGACAATCGAGAGCCGTTTCTGGCAGATCCGGTTAAAAAGGGCCGATTTTCCCACATTAGGTCGGCCCACGATCGCGATTTTTGGGAGCATAAACAACTTTTTCTAATTTTTGATGGAAAGCGCCAAAGAAAATATATCAAGAGTATACAAGATCTCAAAAAGAACTGCAAGTTCTTGAAAAACATGGATGTGAATTATTTTAAATCTTTTAAAAAACCCAAAGCGCCTGGAAAAATATTATACCGCGCCCGCTTAGGTTGTGTGGATTTTGACAGCAGTTTTTTGACTCCAGTAGCGTTGCGGAGATCGAGTCCAACTTGCACAATGTTAACGAGATCGAGCAATGCGCTGGAGTCAAAAAACTGCTCAACAAAATTCACTCAAGATGAGCGGGCGCGGTATAACTTTAAAAAGGAGAATTCCATGTCAATTTCTGAAACATTAAATCGTCTTAGAGGGAGCAACACGACCTTGGAATCTGCCCGGAATCCAAGGTCTCACTCATCTCGGAACCAGCTATTTCCTACAGTAGTTCCTGTTTCTCTCTTGCAAAACGCCCTTAGAGACAAACATTCCGTCGCTCCCGTTCGCCAGCCTAACCCAATTCATTTCCATCCTTTTCTACTTCCTGATTTGAGCGCGTTCGATAAACCGGCGCCGTATCATACGACAATGAGGGAGAGCCACTTGTCGAAAAAAACTGACACCCCAAGTAAGAGTCCGCTGAGTTCGCCGACACGGCTTCCGGTAAACCCATCGATTAACGGCAAATTATTATTGACGACTCCTCCGCGCACCACGATCACAAATCCCGGCATTCCTGAACGTGAGATTCCTTCTCCCATACGCAATAGCGTTGCCTTAAAACCACCCCACTTTTATCACCACGCGAAAACCTTGCAAAGTCCTGAGAAATTCCCTTCCAAATTAAAGAAAGTAATTAACAAATTAGAAAAAAATTTAAACGACAAACAAAGACATAGTGTCATTCTCAGTGACTCGCCTTTAAAAAATGACATCCCTAAAATTCTCAATGGAGCTATTAAGCCTGATCGACACGGAGTGTTTAAAGTCCCGGATTCTAATGGCGATCCCCGCATTTGGGGAATGCATATTAAACCCTCGCCCTCCGCATCCGCCCCTCCTACAGCCACTCTATATCCGATGAGCGGAAAGGATATCGTTCCTTTCACAGGTCCTCAATTGCAAGCCGAATTGGCGAGTTACAGGAAGGATAAAGAAAACCGAGGATCGATTTCTTTTGCCGAGCATATAAAAACACATGTGAAAGTAGAGAAGGTTAAAAAGCGGAAAAAGCCGGACGATGAGTCCGTTGCCCCTTCTTCTGGGAGTGGATCCTTAGGCTCGATATCAGCGCCGGGGCCAAGCTTGCCGTCTACGAAGGATCAACCAATATCTTCTCCCGCGACTCTTTCCAACATCCAGCCAGTTGAGAAGGACGCAACCCAAGGTATCGACACTCCGCAAGAAAAATCTACAGAGAAGCAATGGAAAATCGCTCATGAAGAACCGCTACTTGCTCCCGAGAGCAATGGATCGCAGCGAGAACAAAGCTCATCATCTCAGATGGATCAAGAGCTCCTCTCTCCTTCTCTCCGCTTATCAT
This sequence comes from Chlamydiota bacterium, assembly GCA_013285585.1. Taxonomy (GTDB): domain Bacteria; phylum Chlamydiota; class Chlamydiia; order Chlamydiales; family SM23-39; genus CAIPFQ01. The sequence goes on along the minus strand of JABDHH010000003.1, from coordinate 5,805 downwards.
CTCAGGTTATACCATTATCACCCTCGGAACATTTTATCGAAGACCTCCAATAATTCCTCGCGGCTGAGATAGGTGATCTGGTCCTCGGCGCCGATGATCGATTCGAGGAGCCCTTTCTTTTTCTCGATGAGATCGTGGATATGTTCCTCAATCGTATCCTTCGTAACGAATTTGAAGACCTGAACTCCGCGGTTCTGCCCGATCCTATGGACTCGGTCGGTAGCTTGGTTCTCTTTAGCCGGATTCCACCAGCGGTCGTAATGGATGACGATGGATGCAACGGTGAGATCGATCCCCACTCCGGCGGCAAGAAGAGAAGCAACGAAAACGGAACAGCTGGGATCCTCGCGGAACTTCCGGAGCTGTTCGTTCCGGTCGCGCGTCGATCCTTTGATCGATGCAAATCCGATCCCTTTTTTCCGGCAATAGGTCTCAATGATGGAGAGCATGTCGAGGTACTGCGAAAAAACGACGACCTTTTGCCCACTGCCAAGCGCTTCGGTCAATAGCTCGACGAAAAGATCCCATTTCCCTGAAGCATGCTCCTGATATCTTTTTACGTCGCCTAGATAGAGGGCAGGATGGTCGCAGATCTGCTTGAGGTTCATGAGAGCGGCAAAGACATGCATGTAAGCCACTGGCCTCGTGGTGTCTTTCAATTCCTTGTAAACCGTATCGCGCATCATGGAAGTCACTTCTTCATAGAGTGTTTTCTGTTCTCCGGACAGGTCGCAATAGGCGATTTCCTCTATCTTTTCGGGAAGGTCGGTGAGTACCTCGCTTTTTTTTCTCCTGAGAATGAACGGCTTGACTAATTTGGAGAGAAGCGCTTTCTTCTCTTCGTCGTTTTGCTTTTCGATCGGATTGATAAAAAGATCGCGGAAGATAGCATCGGGCGGCAAATAGGAAGGAAGGGCGATATCGATGAGCGATTTGAGCTCACGGAGCCGGTTTTCGATCGGAGTTCCGCTCAAGCCCAGGCGCATCCTAGCCTGAATGGCCCGGAGGGCCTTGTGCGTCTGGGAAGCATAGTTCTTAGCGATCTGGATCTCGTCGAAAATGGCCACTTCGAACGAAACCCCGCGCAAACTCTCCCGGCCTGTGCGGAGAATGCCATATGAGGTCAGGAGAAGGTGATAATTCGTCTCGAAATCGGCTAAGCTCCGATCCAATCCATAGAAAGTGCAGACTTTGCAATCGGGTAGGAAACGCTTCAGCAATTCTTGCCAATGGTAGATGACCGAAGTAGGACAGACGACCAGATATTTGTTTTTCTTTTCCGAATCTTCGTTTTCGACGGCAGCGAGGAGCGCCATCGCTTGGTGAGTCTTGCCAAGCCCCATGTCATCGCAAAGCAATCCCGACAGTCCGTGGCAGTAAAGAAACCAAAGCCATTGGAGTCCTTGTTCTTGATAGGGCCTCAAGGTTGCTTTCAATTTCGAAATATCGAGCATCCGGTGCGTTTCGAGGCGGTTCAATTCTTCCAAAAGATTCCGGGTTTCGATTGCCTGAGAGCTATCTCCTGCTGGCGCTTCCAGTTGTTCGAATACGGTCAGGCGGATCCATTCAAGAGTATTGAGCCGGATCATCCCTTTTTTCCGGTCGAGGCGCTTTTTATGCAACTGGCGGATCCAATTGAAGCGGGGCTCTCTAAGAACAAGAAGGCCGGACGGAGAAAACAGGTGGCGTTTATGTTGTTGGAAGGCATCCCAGATCGAGATCGGATCGATAGTCCCAATTTCAGATTCGTAGATGAGATCGACAAGCCATTCCTCCGACCGTCTTTTTTTTTCTCGTGCGATGCGTCGGATCTTGAGCTGTAATTGGGCCGGTTTTTTAAGACGCGGATCGATTTCAAGAATAAATGGCTTCAGCGGCTCGAGCTCGTATGCGAGAAAGGACGTTTCTTGCGAGGGCTGTATGACGACCTGCTCATGGTATCTTTCAGGAAGCCGCGAGGCCGCAGGAATTTCGGAAAAGCCTTTTCCCTCGATGTAAAGATAATCGCCGAAGAACCGGATTGAAGCAGGATCGATCCCGGGGGCATATTCTCTTTGAGGGAAGAGCGAGATCATCCCTTCCTCGTTCAAACTCACTTTGAGTCCCGTTCGCAGGATCGGCGACTCGGAACCGAAAAATCCTTGCACCTGCTCGAGTTCCTCTTTGTGGGAAGCGATAAATGCCGAGATTTCGGCCGGAGGCACCAGGAGGCCGGGATGCAGTGGAAGACGGGAGGCGCTTTCGCGTTTCATGTAAAAGCCCTGTCCGGGCAGATAGACCCATTCGTCAAAATGGTGGGCCTCTTCGAATCCTTCCGGAAAATTGAGTTCCGCTTCGAAAGAAAGCTCTCCCTTAGCGCTCAAGCGATAGATCAAGTGAGCCTCAAGGCTGCCCAAATGGGTCTGGAAACCCGGGAAATTTTGAAGCCAAAGCCGATGGCGGTTGATGAAATCGGCGACTTCCGAGCGGCTAATGATTTTTTCTTTTCCTGCGAAAAGCCAATCCGAAACAAGATAAAACCCCTTCCCGTCGACATACGCCCAGGGAATGAAACAGGCGGATCTCTCTGGTCTCAGATCTCCCGGATCCAAAACATAGAACTCGATATGAAGATTGCCGCTGCCGTCGAAATGAAGTTTGTAGCGGGCCTTCACGGGATCCGGATGGATCATAAGAAAAGGTTGCAGCTCCTTATACGACTCGGAGAGGGTTTCGGCAATTTTCTCAGTCGGGATCATTTCGCTCTGAAATAAAGAAGAGCTCCTCCGCCGATAAAATCCTTTCTCTTCCACAAAAAGCCAATCGCCGATGGGAGTCCCGACAAAGTCGCTCTCTCCTGACGCTCGCATCCCTTTGTGCTGGATCAGAAAACATTTCCCTTCCGGGTCATAGTCGATCTTTTCGATTGATCCTTTTTCCGGTTCGAAAACCGAGAGCTGCGATTTGACGGTGTTCAAAGCAGGAATGAGCCAAGGCCAGCTCACTTCGGAAATATAGAACCAGATCCCCAGGTTGGGGAACTTGAGCGTGATCTCTTGAGGAAGAGGTTTGCCTCCGTATTCGATCTTGTATGTTTCGCCCGAATCTTGGAGGGACATGATCCATTTCGCGAGATCGGACCAAAAGGAGAGCTCAAAGCGAAGAGCATGGCTTCCCTTTCCCTGCCGATACTGCGAGATCTCCTCGGCAGGCCAGTTTGAAAATTTCAGCGACGTTTCCTCCGTCTCTTGGACCCGCTCCGCACAAATCGCCTCCAGCTTTTTTTTTGCGGTTGCCGATTTCGCCTCGATCCAAAAAAGCCGTTTTTTGGTTTTCGATTCGATTAAATAGGAGCCGGGCTTTTCTTGGCGGAGACAGCTCGTCTCGTAACCGTGCCTTTTGCTCGCCATTTGAAACAAACGGTTCCAAAGCGATTTCCTAAACCGGACGTGGAGCGGCTCATCGAACCCATTGAAGATCCTCAGATAAGCGGCAGCTAGATGTACGCACTCGCCTCCTTGATCGCAGGAACAGAAGGAGTCGGTCACCTCGCCGTCGTCCTTCATTTGAAGGAAAGGAAAGAACCTTTTCTTGGTTTTATCTTGAATCTCAACCTGATACGTTCCCCGAGAAAAAACAGGCTCCTTCACTGCATCTGCTTTGAGAAGCATTTTTGCTGCGCGAAAGTTGTCCTGCACAAATTCAGGTTGGTTTCCCATGAGGGCCTTCCCCTCATTCTATCTCCCTCACCCCTTTCCGTCCAGGAGTGTGCCTTTGCACTCAGCTCGACTATGTAGTCAGCCGGCTCCCAGTTCAACGTCTCGCGCGCTTTCCCCTCTAATTCCAATGCCTCTTTTAACCCCGCATTGCGACAGGGATTTACATCGATTGCGGCAGGAGGACTCTAGAGCGCACCCATTGGGTAATGCCTATACCTATACACATAGCTGACACCATCATACCCATAGCTGACACCATCAGTTCATATATCTGATCTGCTCCCATGTAATCCTCTACGATTGTCACGGTGTTTTGCATGCTTTCGTTCGTTGCAGTTATTACTCGACTGCAATATCCGTCTTGGGCAGTGCAGCTGTTATCAATTGTTTTGCCAATATAGTTTAAAACCTGTGGGATGATTGTTAAAAACAATCCGGCTTTAATCCTTGGATTCGCGTAGTCGACATCTCGAACTGTGTACTGGTCCGAAGGATAAAATGCTTGAGAAACGTTGTAGATTTGTACTAGCGATATCATAAAAATTCTCCTTAAATTATTTAATTAACATTGATTGCAACATAATATCGATTTTTAAATCAACAAAAAAATACGCTCGCAGCAATAGCATCCCCTCTGCTGTCTCTTCTTTCCAGAAGATGCACGGATTCCAATTGAGTGACTGTCCGCCGCCGTCAAAACACCGATTTTTTCAGTTTGCTTGTGGTTAAATCCTAATTTTCCTAAAAAGGATGTGATGACTAAGCTCAAACTCTTCCTGCGCAAATCGATGAAAGACCGCTTCGATGAACTCGAAGACGAGCACAAAGGCCTGAAACGGCACTTGAACGCCAGCAACCTGACGGCGATCGGGATCGGGGCTATCATCGGAGCCGGGATCTTCGTGATCACAGGCCAAGCCGCAGCGAACTACGCCGGCCCTGGCATCCTCATTTCGTTCCTCATCTCAGGATTCATCTGCATATTGGCAGCGTTATGCTACGCCGAACTCGCTTCGCTCATCGCATTTCCAGGAGGAGCCTATTCTTACTCTTATGTAGCTCTCGGCGAGCTTCCCGCTTGGGTCGTGGGATGGCTGATGTCGGCCCAGTACCTATTTCTCGGCTCAACGGTCAGCGTAGGCTGGTCAGGCTATTTCGTCAGTTTTTTAGCTGACTTCGGGATCGTCATCCCATCTTATTTGACCGCAGCTCCCCTGCAGCATAGTCCTGCTACAGGATGGGCATTGAGCGGAAACGTGCTCAATATTCCGGCGATCTGTATCGTGCTGCTCCTCGGAATCCTCGTCATGATCGGAATCAGGGCGGCGACTTTTTTCAATTATTTGATGGTCGTGATCAAACTGGCTACGGTTGTATTGTTCATAGCAATCGGCCTTTTCAACCTCCATCCTGAAAATTGGACCCCTTTCATTCCGGCAAATACCGGCGTCTTCGGAGAGTTCGGATGGAGCGGTATCTTTCGAGGAGCCGGCATGGTCTTTTTCGCTTATATCGGATTCGATGCCGTCTCGACACTGGCGAAAGATTCGGTCGACCCTCAAAAGAATCTCCCGAAAGGCATCCTCGCCTCTCTCCTTATTTGCGCGATCGCGTACATAGCAGTTTCCTTAGTCCTTACGGGAGTCGTGAACTATAAACTGCTCGACGTGTCCGACCCGATGGCCGTCGCATTGAACGCCATGGGGCCGAAACTTTTCTGGGTCGCATTCCTCATCAAGATCGCCATCCTGGCAGGACTCGCATCGGTCGTCTTGGTCGACATCTTGACGCAGACGAGGATCTTTTTCGCGATGGGGCGCGACGGTCTGATTTCTCATTCATTCGGCACTGTCCACCCGCGCACCCGCAGCCCTATTTTTTCTTCCATCGTCACCTTCATCATCATGATTGCCATCTGCGGCCTGTTTCCAATCAACATCCTCGGTGAGTTCTGCTCCATGGCCACGCTCCTGATCTTCGCCATCTCTTGCTTTGCGGTGCTGATCCTCCGTTATACGCATACGGAAGTGAAACGGCTTTTCAAAGTTCCCTTCTCTCCCTATGTCCCGATCCTTGGGATCTTGGCCTGCTTAGGACAGATGGCTGT
>JABDHH010000002.1 GCA_013285585.1 Chlamydiota bacterium | reverse complement strand
AGCTTGGCCATCGCAAGAGACATAAAAAATGGCAAGTCCAGGAAGCAAAATCAAAATTTTCTCAATTGATCAAGGAAACAGCTTCTTCTGGATATCAAACAATTACAAAAAATGGCGAAACAGTTGCTTATATTGTTTCTAAAGAAGAATTTGAGATGTATTTGAAGCCTCAGAAATCGCTTCTTGAAGCTTTAGACCAATGCCCCTACCCAGAAGTCGATTTTGATTCCAAGCGAAGAATGGATACGATTAGGGAAATCGATTTATGACTTATCTACTCGATACCTGTACGATTTCTACCCTAAGAAAAAAAGGAACTTCTGAAGGAAAGAAATTAAGAGAGTGGGCATCAAGGATGGAAGATCGGTTTTTTTTCATAAGCGTTTTGACAATTGGTGAACTCCAATTCGGAATTTCCAAATTGAGTGAAAAAGAAGAGAAAATAAAAAACGCTTTGCAAAGTTGGCTTGTGGGAGACCTCATCCCTAGTTTCGGAAATAGAATTTTGACGATCGATCAACAAATTTGTTCTATTTGGGGTGATATGACCGCTCAGGCAGCTAAAAAGGGAGTTATTCTCCCAATGGGCGATGCCCTAATTGCTGCAACTGCGATCAAACATGATCTGATCGTCGTCACCCAAAATATCAAACACTTCAAATCTTCTGGAGCTCGTCTTTTCGATCCTCTATATGAAGAAGAAAAAACTCAAAGAAATTGAACACGAAGAAAGCTCTGGCAATGTATTTGCTGATTTAGGAATTCCCAATCCTGAAGAAGCATTAGCAAGGATTGGTGACTCACCGTCTAACGCACGGATTACAGCTTTAGGCAAATAAGTGGTGCCAATCTTCCTCCGAAATTTTGAACCCCTTCCGCAACGAAGGTCCAAAAGACTCATGGGCAGCCAATTTCTTACACCATTGCAACCCTTTTTAGGGCTAAAAAATTCTTTTTAATAAAAACGTCTATACGCTCTTTTCCCCTAGGCTTTTATCTGTTTTTTTGGTATAATCATTATACTATGAAAGTGCAAAGAGTTCCTTTAGCGTATCAAAGAACAGAACCTCCGATAGAGAAGAAGCCCTCGAAGAACGTTGCATGGTCTACTAAAGCTAAAGTGTTCGCTGTTGCGATTATAGGATTGAGTGCGGTTGCAGTAATCTATGCGATGACAACTAGGCAGCAAGTGCCAGTTTTTGCACGTCCAGTAGTGAAGTGTGTTCCTGGAGATACCAAATGTGAAGCGGCAAAAACTTTCTTTGCTAGCTTGCAGAGCAATCTCAAAACAACACTTAACAGCGCCGATGATGATATCAGAAGAACTGTACATGAATCGTGCTCTACATTATTTGCCACTTATAATACTGGAGATTCTGACACGAAACACTTTCGACAAAAAACATTTTTTAATAAAAATCCAGTATGGTCGTTTCTTCTGATCCAGGATGGCGAGTCATTACGCAAGCAATTAGAAAAGATGTGTGAATCATTTTCACCGTCTCTCTGTGAAAAACCTAGCCCTGCAATTATTGACAATATGTTTGCCTACTTATTAGACCTTAGGTGGAACGATCCCAACGTGCCTATTGAAGGCTCCGACTACGATTTATTTAGCTTCTGCAATGCCCAAATCGGGAAGGAAAATCTTTACGAAGCAGCTGATTCGGTTGCAAAGGCGAAGATTGGCAGTATAGACATCTATGACCAGAAATTAGCATTGATGTTATTTCGTTCTCTATTCAATGAGGGACGAGGTTATGAGGCTGCCAAAGAGGCTATAAAAGCTTATCGCGCAAGTCTGGACTCCCAGGTAAGAGAATCTGTATTGGTACTATCTCAAATGCTAACAGGCTGATTTTTAAGATAATTTGGATAATAGCAAAAGAACCATCGCAGTTTCTCTGATGTTTGCTGATTTTTGCTATCCATTCTGATTTGAGCGTATCTCTTGCACTAAAATTGCACCGCACCTCTCGATAGGTATGCTGATTCCTTCAATGGGAGCAAAGGAGAATGCGATAATCAGAAGATATAAATCTGAAATTGAAGCAGATCACAAGGATTTTCAGACTTGAAGAGGCGCTTTCCTCTCTTGCCTTGGATTTCCTGCAATCAACCAAGATGACGCAATTCTATAGAAGAAACCCATTTGACATCCAGAATTTGGGCTTGCTCACAGAGAGCGTAAAAGTTGGTCCACGTCAAACAGGGGTCTCTATCAAAGAAATTGGCAGCCTTGGTGGCCGAACCTGTGAACAAGGTCTCTATTTTTAAGCCCTGATCGAATAGTAGGTAAAAGCCCCAGAAGCGAGGGCAGCTCCAACATACCCCAAAGGACGCCAGCCCGATGCTCTTTTGTTTGACCCGCTCCTAGGAAAAGACGATTCAATCCTCACCCTCGAGACTGTTAACGGGTTCAGTTTCTTACTTAAAAATGATCCGTATCGCATAAAACATGAGGATCATCGCCCATACTTGTTTTAAATTGGTCTTCTTCCCCAGGTACATGGAAAGTCCAACGTCAAATATTGCGCCACATATAGCGATATTAAACAGTTGGACAAATACAGCGCCAAGTCCAGTTGGATGCAATAAGGAATTTATTAAAGATTCTATCATTGAATCACCTGCCTGGCCTGTTTCCCGATGAATTTATGTCATTCCCGGTTACTGGATCAACATTCCCTCGTTCCGTAGTAAAACCTGACGTTCCAACCGAGCCGCCTGTCACGGGGTCGATCCCCCCACGCTCTCGAGTAAGGTCATAATAAAGACCTGTTGCTTCCGCCGCTATCTCAGCAACCTCGTAACCAACACTAACCATACCATTGATAGCGAATCCATATGGGTCTTCCGATGCTAAGTCTGTCAACGCATCTTTCATATAGTCCATACTCTTGTCACCCAAACGCTCAGCCCGATCATGCCACCAAGCGGCTTCATTTTCGTTTTGAAAGGCACTGTCTCTCCTCCAGTCATCACTTGACTCAGGATCGCGCCCCTCACAAGCAGCGAAACGAATGCTGCTACTCACTACGCTAACCTTCATAATTACGGCCTCCTGCTGAAACTTTCACCACATTATTAAATACACCGCATTTTCAACAGAAAATCATATGGCATTTATAAATTTCGCAACAATATTAATGAATTACTTTACAAACATGGGACACCGAGACGAAAAATCCCAAAGATTTTGGGCGGCCGGAAAGATAGCGGGTGGATTTCTATGGAGAAGGTTTGTTGTAATTTGCGAGTAATAGCTGTCCAACCAGCGTCCCTTCTGAGGTCTAATGGCGGGGGGTTTTGAGAAGAATGTTAGGCTAATTTTCTCTATGAAAATGGGGGCGAGTGGACTCGAACCACCGAAGACCGAAGTCGGGGGATTTACAGTGGCTTATAATGTCTAAATTGCACTCAACCAAACGACACTACACAAACAAAATCAAAGACTTGAGTCGTAAAGAATTGACTTGGTCTTAGCCCATGTCGGCTACTTTTGTATAGCCAAGTGCGTAAAATTTGCGTAAAAATTTTTCCCCTCTGCTATACTCGGTTTCCGCATTATGAAGACTTCTCAACCCGATCACGCTTCCAACCTAGGCAAAATGTTAGATTTTGGCGCAGATTGCATGAAACGCCAAAATATTAACATCCCAAAACTACGGGGAGCCAAAAAGGTTTTCTTTCCCATGTTGCTCGCGGCGCAGAGCTATACGGAGGCGATTTTTGTTCTTTGCAGGGAGCATCGAACGTTCCCCTGCTCCGCCCTTCTACGCTCCCTCTTAGAAAACCTAATTAATGCAAAATTCCTTTTGTGCGATCCTGCTAAAAACGTGCATGTCATCTATCTGAAAGCCGTTACAGAGAAAAAAAAGCAATTAACGCACGGCCATGCCTTTCTTAAATTAAATCCTTTGTGGGGACTAGAAAATCATCTATCCATTAAGGCAGTTGAAAATTCATTACGCAAGACTCTGACACAAGAAAAAAGAACAAAAACTAAATTGAACAAGCATGTTGACCCGCCGATCTTTGAAATGTTGGCACGCGCACAATACGTAGACAAGCGGAACGCTTTCAAAAAAAAGAAATCCGCTTCCTTGGAAGGTTTTTATATTCTGCTGTACCGCACGCTTAGCTCTTCCACGCATATTAATTTTCTCGATTTCAGAAGATATTTCAAACTAACGCCCGATGGAATCACTATATTTTTAAGCGGCGATCCTGACGAAACCCCTTTTGTAACCGCGCTGGCCGAATTTTTTTACAAGGAAATGCTCTGGGCCTTTCTAAAAATTTTCAAAAGTCCTTTATTGAAGGAATTTGAAAAATCTTGGGGAACGCACACTGTGAAAAAAACCGAAGTTTAACAGCCTCAGAAAGAGGCGCTTTCAGCCAAGATATTTCTCAATCAAAAAATGCCCTACAAACGCAGATAGAATCATTAATTTAACAATCAACACTATAAGTGCTGCTTTTGCTTTGATTGTTGACTTGGGGACTTGGTCATGAAATTTACTATGGCAGTCATCGCACAGCACGATTAATTCGTGCATATGAGCATGTTCAAAGCCATGTACCGCATAATTTCTGTGGTGAGTGGTTAAATCATAACCGCTGTTGCATACCTGGCACCTATACCCAGCTTTGAACTTAGAGTGGGCAGCAATCGCTTTCCAGTAAGGTGTCCGTAAGAAATCCTGATACTCCATCCCTTTGATATGGTCAGATACAGTTTTCCAGTTTACGTTAGAGTATCTTATCCGATTAATTCTCTCTTTTGGTGAGACGCGCCGATCCCAATTTTTATTCGGGTTTAGGTGGTTTTCAAGATAGTAAGATGTGTTTTGTAGAACCTTCTCTCGATTCGTTTCGTCCAGAGTTTTGCAGGATTCTTTATCAGTCATGAAATTTGCGTAAGCCTGCGATTAATTTATATCCCTTTGTATAGGGCATAACGAATTTCATCTTCAGAGCCGCCAACTTCTTGAATAATAGCGGTGGTGCAACCTCTAAATTTACCCTCTTCTGTCGATATAGCAATGTTATCATATGAAAATGCCCAGGTTTTCGCTCCATCAGGCCATTGCTCAAATTGACTCTTACGTGAAATGTAGGTTTTTCCAGAAGGATAGTAGACGAATTCTTGTTTTATTGGCCGATTGTCGGCACTTAACCCTAGTCCCTTATATGGGGGAGCTTTTTTGAAATGTGTTTTTAATTCCCCTTTGTCAAAATGCACCGACAATACCCATTCATGATTAGATTCCTGTACCCATGAAGTTTTCCATGGGGCATTGTCTATAACCACTAAACCTTTATCAATCTCTGCCCCAAACAAATGAGAGCTTAACAACATGACGCTCAATATTTTTTTCATAATTCTCTTCCTACATCACCCTTATCTTTTCTTGTCTTTCAGCACATAATCTATCTCGCACCCAAGCCGCTCGATTCGGGCCTTTTGCTGCTTTTTTCTTTTTCTTCCTCGGATTCGTAGTTCCTCATGAAAAAAGCGACACCGAAGAATAATATCCAGAAAAACCTTGCCAAAGTCCTCTAATCCCTCACCGACGTACATAGTCTTCTAACCCTTGTTGGACTGCCCGAAACTTTTATTAAATTCGTCCAGCGCTTTTTCCAATTCCCAATAAGGATCAGTTTTATCGTAGATTTTTTCATTTTTTATTCCAGAATCTTTCTTTTTTCGACGAATCATTTCTGCAAACCAGTCAATTATTAAAATAATCACAACAAATATACACGAGAACAATCTATTAATCAACGAAATAGACAACACTAACGAGACAGCCACAATCAACCAAAATATGTTTTTAATTATCGCAAATAATAATATAAGCGCTAATATAAAATAAAACATAATCTGAATCCGTTTAATAATATTGCATTTTCCAAATTAAAGAGTGAAAAGACCGAGACAAAAAACTAGCCAAAACTTATTCCACAAATTAATAATTTACATCTTTTTCACACTAATATCATGCAACACTATCGTGTTTTAATCAACACTATAGTGTCTGTAAAAAGAGGGCTTTATTGCTTAGCCTCTAGAAGAGGCCAATGTCGACAAAAGCTGAAAAACGTAAAGACCCAATACTCGTGGAATTCGCCAAGAAGATTCGTCTACGACGAGACGAGCTGCAAATGACGCAAGAAGAGCTTGCAGAGTCGGCAGGCATTCATGTGAATTTTGTAGGAGGAATCGAACGCGCCTCAAGAAATCCCTCACTGACGAGCATTGTGAAGCTTGCCAAAGCCCTCAAAGTGCGCCCTAAGGACTTGGTTCCTTAAAGCTGACCCAAAGTATCTTTACTCATCTTGATGAGCCGCATAGCCTCCTTGTGCTCGCCTATCGCCTTCTTGGTACACCCCCCGTGTTTCAAAGCGGCTTGACGGGACTTTTCCCTGCCAGCGTGAGAGGTCGGCCCTTTCGACCGCCCCCCGTGCATTCGACACGTTGTTCGCTTTTGAATCGCCCAATTAAGGCAACGTTGCTTTGATCTCTTGCTGATAGCTGTACACTGTCCCATGGTGCAAGGGGTTCAATTCAAGAAATTATGTCCCCACCCCTCCCCCAGATGACAGGTTTTGAGCGACAATCGCCTGCCCTTCATTGTGGACGTGGATCACTTGTACCGTTTGCTGCCCCTTGGCTCGGTACTTGGTAAGAGCCTGCATGGTTTGAGTGGCGGCATTGAAGAGTTTTGTTGCCAAGTTGATATAGCGCTCAATGTGATCCAATCTATCTTGAAAATTGCCTCGACGCAGACATTCCACGGCAGATGCCTGTAAAGTTATGAATTGCCCCGCCAGCAACGCCTCGGTTTCATCCTGCGGTCTAACCGTTGGAAGTAGACCGGCCATGCACGTGACCTGTTCCTGGAATGTTGAATTTGGCAATCCTTTCGAGATATGCCACAATATTGCCACAGCAAAATGTGCATCATCGGAACCCGTGGCTTGCTTGAAAGCCGTTTCAAAGCGTTCCATCGATTCTGAATTTACAGATGTTCCATCTGCAAGAGTAAGCTTCGCTTTCTTTCCTCCAGATTTAGGGTTATCCAAATTAAACTGCATAGGTTTCTCTAGGCGATTTTCCACTGACGATTTTGGCGAAAGAGAAGATGTACCAGTTTGGTTTTTCAGCTTTTTTTTCATCGCTTCCTTTCCTTTGGCAGCATTCGAGCTACCGATTCTCTTATTTTTCTGCTACCGCGCTACCAACTTTCATTCTCGATTTAATATCAATAATTTACACCATATCTCCTGCGCTACTCCGCGGTAACACGGTAGCTTCATACCCCATCCACCTTTTCCATCGGGATCAAGATGCAGCGTTGGTTAGTTCCCGCCATTTTCACTTGTCTGCTGTTCAAAGCTCCGTCGGTTCGAGAAAGCGGCCATTTGATGTCGAGAGAGCCGTACTCTGTGTCTTTCAACAAATGACGCGTGATATCCTCGCATCGGAGAGCCAAGTACCTCTTTCTTTCATGAAGCGTAACCTTCACCCCATGCCGCTCAAGTATCTCCTCATGGTGGCCATTACATAGCATCTCCCGCACCGACTTCTTTTCCTTCTCGACAAAGACATGGCTTGCCAGGATTGTATCGAGCAGTTTATCCCCGTCATCTTCCGGTTGCATGGATAGCCACATCGGGAATGTCTCCTCCAAGCCTTCTAGGGCAACTAAATCCAAAAGAGCCGAGGCATACATGAAATTCTCCAGCGTGCGGATTTCTAGCCCTTGATACTCCTTAAGCAAACGTTCCTGATCTGCAAGAATCGTCTGCACTCGTGTCTCGATAGAATCCCACGATCGAATCATGGCAGCCACGATGCGAGCAGCCAATACCTTTCCCTCGTCGGCGCTAAATTTCTCAAGTGGCGGACTGTCCTTCGGAATCCTATTTAGCTCGAACTTGATGATCCGAGATTCTTGGGCGGAGTCTTGCATGACGCGTTTGGGCAGGTAAATCGAACCGAAGAATGGTATGTGGTGCAGATTGAACCGATGCGCCTTATCGGCGCCCGTGCCACTGGTCTTTTGGCCGCCCCTATTGAAAAGCTTTGCCAGCTCCAAGATTTCTGGGATGTGCTTATGCTTCTCAAACTCGTCAAATATGGGGATGCGGCCGCTATTGCCGATGGTTTGAGCCGTCGCGTGCGCTGTGCTTTTATCCAAACGCTCCGCTTGGCTCCCGAAAATCAATTGCAAAATCTCCTCAAAGAAAGTCGATTTCCCAGTGCATTTGGCGCCCGTAATATAAATCCAAGGTCGCCACTTCATCGCCTGCTGCACAATTGAAAGCATGACAAAGGCCGTCATGAAAGCCGCCATTGACTGGTTCACCCACATCCACTGTTTCACCTTCTCATAGATCAGCTTGAAAACATCCTTGAGTCCATCGGTCTTGATAGACTTTTCAAAGACTTCCCAATCCAACCACTCAGCGCCTGCTGTTTCCACTAACCTCCCCTCAAACAAAGGCTCGCTTAATCGATCGAGCGTCCCATTATCAATGACCATCGCCTTCTTGCCCGCTATGACAAGCCAACGCCCGCCGATGCGCCACACTCCCGATCGCAGCGGAGACTGGTCATCAATAAAGCCCAAACGGTGGGCAGTATCGATCGTAATCTCTTTCAATTCCCTGATAGACTCCTTGGAACCGAACCAATCTGATGCCCCGCCTACGTAAAGACGCAACTGATCCTTGGTGAGTCTTGTTACAGGCAATGCAATCACGCGACCATCCTTCCAAATCAAAATATCGCTCTGAGTATTATACCCCATGACCTGGAAGGGTAGCTTTGCCTTCTCTTCAGCTTTTTCAAGCAGCCGCGCGCCATTGCGCATCTGATCAATTTCTTCTTGCAGCTCTTGCTGAGCCTTTTCCCTCTCTTCTAACCGCGGTAGCTCGCTTTGACTTTCGGGAGATTCACCCCTCTTCGCGATCTCTTTTGCTAACTTGTCGCGTTTCACCAGTAAAGCCATTGATTCCTTGTGGTATTGCCGCTCTTTGGTGTCGATTTGCGTCCACAGGTTCTCAGCCTCCTGCCCGTTCTTGCTCTTCTTGAAGTAGTCGTCTTTGATCTCGGTAATCTCGACGCCAATATTCTCCTTTGCAAGCATCATCTCGATTGAGCTCCGCGTCCCAATCGGACAGCTCCACCCTGCCGTATGCAAATGGCAGCCATAACTCCTCAAATCTTGCCTTATTGCCTGAAGAGCCTTTTTAGCCCCCTTCCGTGGCCGAATCAAAACGGCATTTGCAGGTATGGGCTCTGGTGGTGTATTTGTGGAAGTGATATCATTGGCCATGTAACAACTCTGTCCTATTGTTTGAAATAGCCCCTCCCAAGTTCCAGCTTGAGAGGAGCCGAGGCTTAAAGTCCTAAAACTTCAGCCAGTTTCTTCGCTTCAGCTTCGTACTCTTGGGGGCACAGGCTGAGGCGTTTTTTTTGCCATTCGTAATCGATATAAACACTCTTGCGAGTGCTGCGATCGATCCGAATGCGTTTTATGGAACGCTTTCTTTTCATTCTTCCTCCTTTATGGGCATTTGGGTTGCGGGTTTTGAAAGACGAGCCAAACAGGCATCCCATGCGACCTGATCGATAAGAATTCGTCTGTTGTAACGAAGAATTGCTTCCGCAAAGGGGCTATCTTCCCTTTGCTGAATGATGGCACGCACGGCGTGCTCGCTCGAAGGCCATGCTCCCGTCTCGCGATTCATTTGGCAGAATTCACGCACAGTGCGAACAACTTTTTCTGATGTTTGTTTTTGTGTGTCCATAAAATCCTATGGGTTCAGTTAAAGAGCGTCGCTTCGCGGCCTTGTACCCCAAGGCATTCCGCAGCAGCACAACTTGCGCTTTCTAACTTAAATTAATTTGGCTGTATAAAATTCAAATCAGACAAGAGGAAAATAAATAGCGTGTCAGAAATCGAGGACTTTTTGCTAAAAATCCCCTATGCGGGGGCTTCCAAGAGCCCCTGAAGGAACTACGTCTTTTGTAAAAGCTCCATCTGTGACGGCTTCAAGCGGATGCCTGACACGCCACGGACTATCCGCCAATTCTAAAAGGTTAAGTGTGAAAAGAAATTGCTCTTGGAAGAAATCAATTTACGCTTGTCTTATCGCTTTGCTCATATGAAACCTCATCTAATAGATTGGCTTGGGTACGCTCCATCACGTTGGCGATATGTTTTTTGCTGTAGTGACGGTAGCGAACGGTCATGCGCGGACTGCGGTGGCCGAGAATTTCCATGAGTTCGCCTTGGGAAGCGCCGTTCATCGCCATGTGAGAGCAGGCTGTGTGGCGAAGGTCGTGGAAGCGGAAGTCCTCGATATTAGCCTCTTTTGCCGCCCTCATGAAGGCATGGCGGATGCCCGCGACGGGTTTGTCAGAGCCGAGGCGGCGAGCAGGAAAGACGTAACCCTTGCGTTCATCGCTGTAGGTTTGACATTCGCGAAAAGCGCGCTCGATTTCATTGGTGATAGGGACGATGCGGCTGTCGCCGTTCTTGGTCTCGTGGAGGATGACTTGGCGGTGCTCGAAATCGATGTCCACCCATTTTAGATTGGCGATCTCGCCGAAGCGCATGCCGCTGAGGAGTGCAAGCTTGACGATGGAGTAGAGGTAGGGATGAGGTGAACGCCTGCACGTTTCGAGGAGAGCAGCGATTTCTTCTTTGTCGAGGAAGCGGCTGCGTCCTTTCGATTCGCTCGGCTTGGTGACTTTGGTGACGGGATTCTCTTCGATCCACTGCCATTCTTTCACGGCGATGGTGAAGGCTTTGGAGATGGCGGCCAAGTAACGGTTGACGGTGCTGCCGCTTCGCTTGGTCTCTCGATAGGTTGTTCCCGCGAGGAGTTTGTCTCGCCCTGCAACGATGTGGGAGGGCAGGATGTCGGCTAGAAGGAAATGGCCGATTTCATCGCGCCACCACATGAGGAGTCGCTTTTGCTTGCTGGCATACTGTTCGTAACGTGGACACCATTCAGTGATAAAGCGGTCGATCAGCTCGGCGACGTTGTGGCGCTTGGCCTCAGCCGTACGGAAGTGGCGGCCGTCACGGATGGCCGACTCGACGTCTTGAATCCATTTCTTGGCGAGCGTCTTAGTGCGGAAGGAGGCGCGCTGCGGTTTTTTGATGCCTTTGATACGCACTTCGGCATGGAAGCTTACTTCTCCGTCTTTTTTCAAAATTTCTCTAATCGAACCCATATGACTCCAAATTCAAAGAAATGAATATAGCTCTCACTGGATTAAAATAGCAACAAGGGATTGGCAATCCCCAACAAAACATACTAAACAAGACTAACTAACAACGAGTTACGAAGTGCGTAAAATGCGTAATACGCAATCCTTACGCAAGTGAAGAAAAAAATACGGTGCGATTTCTCTCTGAAAAAGACACGCATGAGGTAATAGGCGATGTAGTGCAGTTTTATGCAGCTTCGTTTGGCCGAGTGCGTAAAATTTGCGTAATGAGAGTGCCAGCGGAGGCACTTTTTAGGTCGGATTTTTGGGGTGATTTTCTCTATAAGAAATGGGGGCGATTGGACTCGAACCAACGAAGACCGAAGTCGGGGGATTTACAGTCCCTTTAAGCGAACGACGGTTTCTACGTGTGTGGTTTGGGGAAACATGTCGAAAGGCTGGATGGCATCGGCTTTGTATCCGAACTTCAAGAGGCGGGCAAGGTCGCGGGCTAAAGTCGCGGGATCGCACGAGATGTAGATGATCTTTTTTGGACCGAGGCGTCCTAAGCCGTCCAAGAAGGATGGCTCGCATCCTTTGCGGGGCGGGTTCAAGAGTGCGATATCCATTTGAGAAAGCTTGCCGATAAAATCTTCCGCTGCGGCGACCGTGAACGACACATTCCGTATGCCATTGAGTTTCGCGTTCTCCCGAGCGTTTTCGATCGCCTGTGCGACGCATTCGACGCCCAGCACCTTTTTTGCGTGCTTTGCGAAATAAAGGGAGAGCGTTCCTACTCCGCAGTAGGCGTCAAGCACCGATTCTTTACCCGTAAGTTCGGCAAATTCAACGGCTTTGTCATAGAGCCGCTCCGCCTGGGCCGGGTTAACCTGGAAAAACGAGGCAGCTGAAATCTTAAAGGTCAAATCGCCCAGCCTTTCCTGGATGGTATTGCTGCCGGCCAAAGTCTGATAGACTCGACCGAGAATAACGTTGTCTCTGCTCTCGTGAAGATTGTGTACGACTCCTTGAATTGAAGGGTGGGCGGCCAAGATCTCTTGCGCCAAATCCACCAGCAGAGGAGAGGGAGGCCGGTTAGCTACCACGATGACAAGAGCTTCTTGCGTCCTGATTGCGCTTTTGATCACCAAATGCCGCAGCTCTTGATTGCACCGCTTGAGGATTTTTCTGACCGCCTGATAGACCTCGTCGCCCAAGCTGCAATGGATCGGACAGGCGTCGATTTCTACAAGATCATGAGAGGAGCGGGCATAGAGACCGAAGGTAATTTCTTTTTCGCTGTTTCTGACGGGGAGTTGGATTTTATTCCGATAGGCTAGAGGAGAGGGAGAGGGGAGGCAAGGGGCGACAAAGCAATCGATTTTCCCGATCCTCTGGAGAGCATCGACCACCCGTTGCCGTTTCATTTCGAGCTGCTTTGGATAGGCTAGGTGCATGATCTGGCATCCTCCGCATCGGCCGAAAAGAGGGCAAGGCGGCTTCGTCCGATCGGGAGAGGGACGGGTAATAGAACGGAGTTCTGCAAACCCATGCCGTTTGCGGCCTTCCATCATCCGAGCTTCTACCAGCTCGCCGGGAAGCGCGCCATCGACGAATACCACATACCCGCCTTGGCGGCCTACCCCTTCGCCGCCGCTTCCCATGCCATGGATCTCGAGAGGAATGATTTGATCTTTTTTTGGAAAATTCATTTGGTTTTGTATAAAAATAGAGAAAAATCAAATTAAAATCAAATCAATTATTTCGATTTTTTATCGAGTTCTTGCCAGCGCAGGTACAGTTGTTCGATCTTGGTTTCCGCAAGGCCGATCGACCGGCATATTTTGGTCAAAGCTTGCGGGTCGTTGACTATTTCGGGCTTCTCGAGGCTATGGTTGAGGTTCCGCACCTCTTCTTCCAGCTTGCCAATTTTTCCTTCGATCGCTTCATATTCTTTTTTTTCATTATAGGAGAATTTGGCTTTGGGAGAGGACGCCTGCTCTTTTTTTTCCTTCGATTTCTGGACGGCCGAAGTTTTTTGGGTAGCCGTCTCCCACTGAGTATAGTCGGCAAAAAAATCGGTCTGTTCTGGATCGCCGAGAGCGAGTAGGGAATTGCAGATCCGGTCGAGCATGCACCGGTCGTGAGTGATGAGGACCACGGCTCCTGGAAAATCGATCAGGCTCTCTTCGAGAGCTTCTAAAGTCGGAATATCGAGATCGTTCGTCGGTTCGTCGAGTAGGAGCAGATCGGCCGGGCGAAGAATGAGGCGGGCGATCGCAATCCGCGCCCGCTCTCCACCGGAAAGTTGGCCGATCGGCATCTCCAAAATGTCAGGTGAAAATAAGAATCGTTTGCTCCAGCCGTTGATATGGATCGGTTGTCCTCTGAAAAGAACGTAGTCTCCATCCGGGGATAGAGCTTCTTTTAGGGAAAGATGCAATGGAAGCTGGGAGCGGTGCTGGTCGAAGTAGACGATTTGGAGGCCGTCTACTTTTTTTATCGTTCCCACATCGGGCGCGATCTCTCCGGCCAGGATGCGGAGGAGGGTCGTTTTACCGGAGCCGTTAGGCCCCATGAGCCCGATCCTCGTTCCAGGAGACAAGGTGAGATCCAGATGCTGGAAAAGGAGGGAGCCGCCGAGCTGCTTGGAGAGGTTTTTCGCTGTGAGGAGCTTGCGGGTTTCCCGCTCGGTCGCCTCGAAGTCGATTTTCGCAGTTGTTTTCCGGTTCCTGGCTTGGATTTGGGAATGCTCTTCGAGAATTTCATGAGCTTGGTCGATGCGCGCTTGCGATTTTGTGGTGCGGGCTTTGGCGCCTGCGCGGAGCCAATCGGTTTCGCGGCGCATTTTCGTCGCCATCGATCGCTCTTGTTGGAGCTGGCCTTGGATGAACTCTTCTTTTTTCGACAAGAAATGGGAATAAGAACCGTCGATCGCAAAGATCCCTTTTGGATAAACGGGGTCGATTTCGACCACTCTTTCGGTCGCATTTTGCAAAAAGTAGCGATCGTGGCTTACGAGAAGATACGGAGGCGCTTCCAGGCGGAGGAATTTTTCCAGCCAAACGACTCCCTCCAAATCGAGATGGTTCGTAGGCTCGTCGAGGAGGATGAGGTCGGGGGAGAGGATCAATTCTCTCGCTAGCCCCAGCCGTTTTTTCCATCCTCCGGAAAGAAGCGCAGCCGAAGGTTCGTTTCCGGTGAAGCCGAGTTTGCTGAGCCACCTGTCCGCCTGGGGCTCTCGTTCATGTTCCAGGAATTCGGTTTGCCCTTCGAGCGCTTCCAAGAGGATGGTTTTCGGGCTTTTGTCCGCGAACTCGCAAGATTGCGGAAGATAGCCGATCTTGAGTCCTTTTCTTGGGGCAACGATCCCTGAATCGGCCATTTCCAATCCTGCGAGAATTTTAAGGAACGTCGATTTTCCGCAGCCATTCAGTCCGATCAGTCCGATCCGGTCTCCGGAAAAAATGGAAAACGTCAAATCTTGAAATAAGAGTCGATTGCCGAAAGATTTCGATAGAGATTGGCAGCTGATCAGCAGGCTCATGCATTAGACCTCTTGCGTAAGGGACTGTTAAACAATAACTGATGCTTCGTCGCTTTTGAGGATTATTTTGGCCGAGTTCCGTATAAACAACACGCGCAAAATTCATTTAAGTCCTAAAGGCCTTGGTTTTCTTTCGTCAATTGGATAAAAGGGCGATATGAAGAGGCTTCTCCACATCATCGCGAGTCCCAGGGAAGATGAATCCCGCACCTTGCAGGTGGCCGAAGCGTTTCTCGAAGCCTTTGTTGAAACGCATCCTGAGTGGGTCATCGATGAATTGGATCTTGGCAAAGAAGATCTGCCCTCCATGAACGCGAAACAAGTTGGCGGCAAATACGTCCTTTTGAGCGGCAAGGACTTATACGGCAGATTGAAGGAAAACTGGATAGAAATTGTCCAGCATATCGACCGGTTCAAAACGGCCGATCTCTATCTCATCAGCACTCCCATGTGGAATTTCTCAATCCCGTACATGCTCAAACACTACATCGACCTCATCGTTCAGCCGAGATACCTGTTCCGCTATGTCGATAAGGGGAAGGCCGTAGGGCTCCTCCAAGATAAAAAGATGGTCGTTGCTGCGACGCGCGGCGGCCAGTATGCCGGAGGCTCCAAGGATCTCGATTTTCAAGAACCCTACTTGCGGACCATCTTCGGATTCATCGGGATCTCAGATATCGAATTCATCAAGGCCGAACCGATGGACATGGGAGTGGAAATACAGAAACAAAAACTCGAAGAAGCGAAAACGGCCGCTGCCGAGCTTGCGAGGCGAATCGATGCCTAGAGATCTTCCGATCGGCAACGGTACTGTCTTGATCGCCTTCAACAAAGATTTCCAATTGAAGGATTTTTATTTTCCTCACGTCGGGGAAGAGAATCACGCTGGGGAAGAGTTTCGCCTCGGCATCTTTGCTGACGATCGATGCGCCTGGGTTCCGGATGGCTGGCAGATCCATAGGGACTATTTAGGCGATACTTTGATTGCCGATGTCTCCATGCAGCACGATGAACTTGGCCTCAGGATCGTCTCGAATGACCTCGTCGATTTCGAGGAGAACATCTATCTCAAGAAACTGACTGTCGAAAACCTGAGGGACGAGGAGAGAGAGATTCGCCTTTTTCTTTCTCAAGATTTTCAAATATACGGCAATGAGATCGGCGACACGGCTGCATACAAACCGGAAAATAGCAGCCTGCTCCATTACAAGGGCGAACGATACTTTTTAGCGAATATCTGGGCTAACCACAAGTTCGGGATCGATTTTTATGCCACGGGCAATAAAGGAACCTGGAAAGACGCCGAAGATGGAGTTTTGAGCGGTAATCCGATCGCCCAAGGAGCGGTCGATTCGGCTCTCGCGGTTCCATTCCTCTTGCAGCCGCACGGAAAAGAGCTTTGCTACTATTGGATAGCCATCGGGAAAAATTGGGAAGAGGTTCAGGCGCTGAATCTCATCGTCAAAAAGAAATCGCCTGAAGAAATTTTCCGTAGGACGGGAGATTTTTGGAGATTATGGGTTGACAAGGAACGGCTCAATTACGATCTGATTCCTGAAAAAATCGGCCGGGCTTACCGAAGGAGCCTTCTCATTTGCAGAACCCAGATGAGCTCCAACGGCAGCATCATCGCCGCGAATGATTCGGACGCTATCCGCTTCAACCGGGATACTTATAGCTACATGTGGCCTCGCGATGGATCTCTAGTTTCCTACGCGATGACTTTGGCAGGATATGATACGAGCGGGTTTTTCCGCTTTTGCGGCAAAATTATCGAAAAAGACGGCTATTTCCTCCATAAATATTCTCCGACAGGTTCTTTAGGCAGCTCATGGCATCCTTGGCTAAACAATAAAAAAGCCCAGCTGCCCATCCAAGAAGATGAAACGGCGCTCGTCATCTGGGCTCTTTGGCATCACTATCGGCAATTCAGGAACCTCGAACTCATCCGTTCCCTTTACGATCCTCTCATCAAAAAAGCCGCCGATTTCATGATGAATTACCGCAACCCTGAAACGGGACTTCCCATGCCTAGCTTCGATCTTTGGGAAGAGCGGCAGGGAATTTTGACCTTTACCGTTGCAGCTGTCTACGGAGGGCTCATGGCCGCCTCTCATTTTGCTGAGGAATTCGGAGAGACAGGTCTTGCCAAAGACTACGCGGAAGGGGCCGCGAAGATGCGCGCCGCAATGGACAAGTACCTCTACCTCCCGAAGGATCATCGGTTCGCCCGGATGGCTGAGTTTTCGCGGGATGGATCCATCCAGCACGATTCTGCAATCGACGCGAGTCTCTATGGGATTTTTGCTTTTGGCGCCTATGCGCCCGATGATCCCAAAGTCAAGAGCACCATGGATCAAATTTTTCAAACATTGGAAGTCAATGGCGGCATTGCCCGTTATGAGAATGATCCCTATTACCGCATAGAGGGGCAGCCCTCTAGCAACCCCTGGTTCATCACCACTTTGTGGAAGGTCCAATACCTCATCGCCCTTTCCAAGACGCCGAAAGATCTGAAGCCCGCTTTGGATCTATTGGAGTGGGTTGCAGACCGGGCGATGCCGAGCGGAGTCATGGCGGAGCAGATGCACCCCGAAACTCTCGAACCTTTATCGGTCTCTCCTTTGACCTGGAGCCACGGGACATTCATCGCCGCAGTCCAGGAATACCTCAACCGCTTGATCGAGCTCGAACATTGCCCCGATTGCAGCCGTCCCAAATATTCCAAAATGCGATCTATACTCCTTCCACTTGAAAGCTCTCGGATTTTGCTAGGAGGCGCCCTGAATTTGAATCAGCGCTAGCGGCGCTGAAGCAGCTAAATATAAAATATTTAGCGATGCAGGCGGATTTAAATTCAGTGGCTGCCCGACGCCGCAAAAGCAAGAGCTTTCAAGTGGAAGGAGTATATACCCGCTCGCAAAATTCACACACTGCCCTAAAAATTGCGAACACTCTCTTATTTTGCTATACTTAATCATTTATGAGCGCACAGAAATTCCAATTCAATTATCCACATTCAAAATGGTTCATCCAATAAATGAAGACCTGTAGCAGGCAAAAGCATTAAGTTTGCGGGTTTTCTCTAACCCTACAATATCAGTGTGTTGGAAAAATAAACCACAGAGGCAGAACTGCTTTCCATAGCCAAAAGAGTGGGAAGATATACGCGAAGAAAAGAAATTTTACTATACAAAATCTGCATGACAAATTACACTCGTCCCCTCCAATAATGGAGGTTTTTTTATGTCAGTATTCAGACCAGAATGCACAGGTGGCATTCATTGCTGTCATTGCTATAACCCGGATTTCGTGACATTGACAAATGGCATAAGCCGGATAGAATATTTGAAGAAGAAAGGATCTAAGTCAGACACGGAAGTCATCACAGTAGCCGAGACAGCTGTCTCAACATATTTGGAACGCTTGAAACAGTTGTCCAGTGGTGGTCAGTCAGGCACGGAATCGGGAACGTCCAGCACAGCATCTGCTTCCTTCTCTTCGTCTAATTCATCATCTAGTTCCAGCTCTTCGTCTAATTCATCATCTGGTTCGAGCTCTTCGCCCTCTTTTTATTCTCGTGAAGTAACATCTGAGAGGGGAGTAATGAAGCAGACAGAGTTAGATGAGGCAAGTGAAGATGATATATTTAGAGATGTTTGTAAAAAAGCACAGAATTGTTCTATTTGTATTGACAGCAGGGGTGATAAATGGTGGGAAAAGTCATGTTTGTGGAGAAAGTTATAGCATTGTATAAAGTTGAGTTTTCAATGCAATACGAGGGCTTCCGCTTCTGGCTTTTTTTTGGGGCCTTAATTTCCTCTCCGATCGTTGTCCTGCTATTCCTTCTCAATGGCCCATTCATTCAAAAGATAAAATAGGGGAGGGGAGCGATGTTCAAGATCACTGTCACTGTTCCTGCAACCCACGCCGATCTTGTCAGAGAGGCGATGGGACAGGCTGGAGCAGGACGCATAGGCAACTATTCCCATTGCAGCTTTACAGTAAAAGGGATCGGGCGTTTCAGGCCCGAGAAGGGCGCCAGCCCATTCATCGGGGAAGAAGGGCAGTTGGAATCGGTCGAAGAGGAATTCATCGAAATGAATTGTTCCAAACAAAAACTCGAAGCTGTCGTCAAGGCGATCAAAAGCGCGCATCCTTACGAAGAGCCCGTCATCGATATCTATCCTTTATATTTCTGCGAATAGATTTTTTCGGCCTCATCCGCTATACTTCAGAGGTTTTTTCATTGGAGGATAAATGATGGCGCAAACAACAGCGGATACGATCCAATTCGCAGATTTTCTTAAGGTCGATATTCGTGTCGGCACGATCGTCGCGGTCGATGATTTTCCCGAAGCTCGGAAACCGGCCTATAAACTTCAGATCGACTTCGGGCTAGATCTTGGAATCAAGCGATCCTCAGCCCAAGTAACCCATCACTACAGGAAGGAAGATCTCCTCGGCAAACAAGTCATCGCGGTGGTCAACTTCCCACCAAAGCAAATCGGGAAATTCATGTCTGAAGTCCTCACTCTCGGACTCCCGGACAAGGATGGGCAGGTTGTTCTTCTTCAGCCTACGATCGAAGTGCCAAAAGGAAACCGGTTGTTTTAGAGCCGATTGCAAAACTCGCGGGACCAACAAAATCGCCCTTCTAAGCCATTTTGCCTCCTTATGGCCGAAGCCCTACTTTGTTCAAGTATGTGCTCGGCCACAAGGTAAAGGGCCTACGGCCCTGGCAAACTGGCTGAAAATCATCGATTTTTCTGGCGCCGGGAGTTTTGCAATTGCCTCTTTAGACAGACTCTTAAAGCCCGTCGATCGCCGATTTCAGCCGATCACGCCAGCTTTGAGAAATTCCCAAGTCATCCAATAGTTTCGGGCATTTTTCTGGTTTTGCGCAAACCTCTACGGCTTTTGTAAAGTCCTCTTGGTTCGTGGCGCTTGGAGCCAGATGATTTCTGATCAGGATATCGCGATAGGTGTCATGACCGACCTGGATTGCCGGGATGCCGGCCAGGATGCATTGCGGCCCCATGCTTGTTTGGTAGTAGAGGACGGCATCGGCAAGAATCAGAACCTCTTCCGAAGTTGCTTTGGAAACAAAAATCGGGCAGCCGTCTGAGAGCTTTCTGTCGATCTCTCTTTTTTTGTCACCCGGATGGTGCTGCATGAGAACGATGTATTGAGATGGATCGAACCTGGATTTTTGGAGGAGCATGAGAAAGGCGGGAAAGGCCTGTTCGAAATAGACTTTGTTGTTGCCGCCCAAATAGACCAAGATTTTCTGTCCCGTATCGGCGATCTTGTATTGATCGAAGAACATCTGCCTGGCGATTTCTTTCCGCTCGTTCCTCGCGGATTCTAAACATTTCGCCGCTTCGACCGGATAATATCCAATGCCGACCCGCTTTTCCAAGGGGAGGAGAAGAGGGGAGAGAGGAGAGGAATAGAGAGGCTCTTTCGCCAGGTTCGCATTTGCGAAAAGCACCTTGTTTGCCGCAGCCATCACTTGGGCGGCTGTTTTCATGTAGTCGCCTGGAACCAAAGGTTCCGGATTGTCGTAATAAGCAAGGCGCCGAATCGTCGGGGACTCAAGGGCAATCGCCTCTTGAACGCTTGCCATAAGGAGATGGCCGACATCGGTGATGACGACGCTGGCCGAACCGAGGGATTTTGCTACTCTTTCCGCAAGGATCTTCTGGGAGGCAGGATTCTCGATGTCGAGCTGATCCGGATTGAATTCCTTCGCTCCCGCTCCCTTCAGTTTATCGAGAGCAGGGCCTGTGGCTAAAATCTCTACGCGGTAGCCTTCTTTAGCGAGCTCTTTGGCGAATTCAGAGAAGTGGGCGGCTGGCCCTCCGTGGCATACGATAAATACGATATAACTGATGAATGGTGTCATAATTTTAAGGAAGGATCATTGCGATACATTTTACTGATTTGAAAGAATCGGAGCAATGAATATACTGCTCCTCTATGGAAGGAAAGCTCGCATTAGTAACTGGTGCTTCCTCGGGAATTGGGGAAGCCCTCTGCAGAGATTTGGTTTCTCGAGGATGGGCGGTGGTAGGGATCGCCCGGACCGGAGAGGCTTTGAACCAGATCCAAAAGAATCTCGGATCCCTCTTTACTCCCATTACTTGCGATGTTTCCGATAGAGCCTCCATAGAACGTGTATCCAAGTCCTTGCTTGTCGAACAGAAATGCCCTTCTCTATTTTTTCTCAATGCGGGAATCGCGGGTGAGAAGGCCGTCGAAAATCCCGAAAAATTCGATCTCTCCTTGCATGATAAAATCATGGCGGTCAATTATTTCGGGGTTCTTGCTTGGGTGGAGTTTTGGGAGCAGCCCGCTCTAGCCAATGGTGGCGCGCAGTTCATCGCAACTAGTTCCGTCAATGCAATTTTCGCCCCTCCATCGGGCAGCGCCTACGCCGCTTCGAAAGCCGCGGTTGCCAAGGCGTTCGAAGGGCTGTCCTTGACGTATTTCGATACGAATCTCTCTTTTTCTGTTGTCTATCCAGGGCCGGTGAATACGCCCGGCTTGAAGGGCACTTTGCCTTTCACATGGGAACCGGAATGGATGGCAAAATATATGATCGAATGCGCCCTGAAAGGAAAGTCGCGCTGCGAGCCGTCGGCTTTCTACGCTGTCTTGATGCGGCTTTTGCGGGTCTTGCCAAAGAATTTGGTCATGAATTTGCTAAAGAAATTATAGGCCAGGACTTTGGTGCATGATGCCCCCGTCGACGAATACGGTTGTCGCAGAAATATAACTCGCTTTCGGCCCAGCCAAAAATGCCGCGACTCCTGCGATTTCTTCCGAAGTCGCCATTCGGCCCAGAGGAATCGCCGCTTCGAGCTCCTTCATTAGAGCAGGATTTTTCATAGTCGTGAGATTGATCGGCGTCGCGACAGCTCCGGGACCAAGCGCGACGACCAGGATCTGATGTTTGGCTAGTTCCACTCCGGCTGTCCGCGTCAGCATCCGCATTCCCCCTTTGGAAAGGCAGTACGCCGTGTTGCCGGGCATCGGCCAATCTTCATGGACAGAAGTGATGTTGATGATTCTGCCTCCGCCGCCTTGCTTGATCATCTGTTTCGCTGCGATCTGAGTGCCGAAGAATGCGCTTTTCAAATTCACTTCCAACACTTTGTCATATTGCGCCTCGCTGGTGTCTAGGATCGAAGTGCGCGTTTCTACACCCGCGTTGTTCACCAAGATGTCCAGCCGGCCGAATTTCTGTACGGCGCCATCAACGAGTTTCTGTAAATCGGCAGGTTTGCTCACATCGGCTTGGATGGCAAAGCACTCGCTTCCGAGTCCGGTAATTTTTTTTTGGACCATTTCGGCCGAGTCTAGATGGCTGTGGTAGTCGATGACGACCTTCGCCCCTTCTTTTCCTAATTCCAATGCGATGGCGGCGCCGATGCCTCCGCTGCCTCCTGTAACAATTGCAACTTTGCCTTTCAACATTCGATATCCTTTTTCTTTTAGCTATACTCAAAGGAAACGTTCTTTCAAAGAGTTGATTAGGCGAAAATTATCCCGATTATAAATCGGTTGTTTGCTTATCAATGATTTACGACTCAAATCCATTTTTACTATAAATCTCTAAATTGTTTATCATGAGTAATTTCGATAAAAAATTTAGCCTAGATGTATGTTTCTTCATTCAATATGTTTAAATATTATAATATTGCGATTTGTATGCATCTACTTCTTGAAAAATCCCGTCGCGGGATTACTGCCTCTACTAATTTGTGCGGAGGGCAATATGCATCTTTCTTTCCAGGGCTGTGTCGAAGTAAGTAAGCATTTCTGGATCGGTCTTCGCAAGCCAGGAGCGGACGGGGTGCATCGTGTCGTGGATCGAGGCGGCGCCGTTCGGCTTGTGGTAAAAACTGCCTATATCGATCTGATAGCCTTTTTTGCCGTCGAAGCCGTAATTCCTTAAGAAAGATTCGTCTTTGTTCCAAATCCCTTTGCTTCCTCTCGCGACGACGACATCGATGAATGCATCGAGGATCTCTTTGCCTTTCGCTCGGTCTCCTAAGCGAAGTGTATCCAAAAAAGCCTTCATCAGAATAGGTTGTTTAGTTTGGAGGACGAAAGCTGTTTTGTGCACAGGCAAACGGTGAGGATAGCCGAGCGCGTCGATCACGGTGATTTTTTTGCCGAGATCAGGCGTCCGACCGAAATGAAGGGCGAGGACTCCAGTATCTTCCTGCAATTCCTCGTAGGCGATCTTCATGGAATTCAGTACGAATCGTTCACGCTCTCTGCGCACGGCCCGAAATATTTCCCGTTTATTTGTCGGAAAAGGCAAGGTGCGCATCCAGAAAGGGATTTGATAAATGTCGGTGCGGGGAAGTTTCAAGACGTATTTTCCATCGAGGCTCGCAAAAGCGAAACATTGACGCCCACGCCCGAGATATCGGAAAGGCTGCTCCATTGCAAGGTTCGCTTCGCTATTCCAGATTTCGAAATTGGTTTGAGTGGGAGCCGCTACTCGTCGTATGGTAAATCCTTTTTTTGCCCAATGGATCCCTTTCCCGATTCCAGAGCAAGCTGCGATAAGGCAAAGGAGAATGAAGATTTTTCTCAACATCGTAATGAGTGTATCTATACAACGGGTTCGGTTCAATTACTCTCGATTTTGTACAAATTTGCAGAGCGCCTTCTCTGAATCTGCGCGCGCCAAAAATTGTACAAAATCGAGTTATGCCATTCGGCAATGGCCACTCGCTCCAGACAAAAAATTTGTGCAGCTTCCTTGCTAAACTCAAAGTTATTTTTGATAAATGGTATTGCTATCTACCATCCTAGAGTAGTAAAAATTTAATTGAATTGATTTATGTTAATAGTTTTTGTTTTTTTTGTTATTTTTGATTAATTGGATAGTAAATAATGGTATAATTTGGTATTATTGGCATATGATAAAAGGGATAAGCACTGATTCTAACAAGGCTCATCAATCAATCGCAGCCCGCGAGGTCGAGCCTAATTCATCCAGGTGGAGAGTTCCCGCATCTATAGCGATTGGGATTGGGGCTGGCCTGGGCAGCCTGGTTACCGCTATCCCTAGAGCCTATTCCTATGCCGCAAACAAACCTCTTCATGATCGTCTTGAGAAGGCCCAGGCGGCAACGCTCGCCCAAAGTCTTAAGATTGTTCTCCAAGGTTCGGAAAGGGGGCGAACGAGCCCTTCTCCAATACGGCCTTCTGTTCAGGCGCTCAAGATCGATCTGGTGCAGCAAGGCGGCCTAAAAACGGCTCCTGAGAAAAAACAAGCGGATTATCTGGCTCAAGGCGCGGTCCGGATCCGGTATACGATCGAAAAGATGCAAAGAGACGAGTTTCCAAGGGGAGGCGTGCAAAGTCTTCGAAGCGATCTCGCCGCGCTCATGAACAACCCCCTATACCGGAAGTTGAAAAACGCCGATTCCGCGGCGATTAATTTTCTCCAATATGTAGCCGTAAAGCTCATTGCCGTCGACGCAAATTCAGTCCTCTTTGATTTTGGCAAAGAGTTCCTCGGCCGAAGCGAAAAGGAAGAATTCAGCCCTCAAGAGCTTGCCGACGGAATGTCGGCTTATCTGAAAAAAAGAAGTTTTTCGATCGATCATGGGCGGCTTTTCTATTCGGCCGCACATCCAAACAAAACGCAGCGTTCTCTGATGTCGGTATTGGATCCCCTCGGATATGACGCTAGCGTTGGAAATCCGACGTTCTCGGCACACTCCTTCGAATTAGGGAAGAAGAAAATGAACTTCTATTATGGCCCGGGACCAACGGGAAATCCGATTTTTGAACACGGCGTCCTGCCGGCCTATCGAAAATTCGGTGTTTTCGAACTGCGCTTCAACTTTCAAAATACGAGAGACAAAGCCGAAGCGCTAAGAGTGCGCGAAATGGTCCGGATTGCAGATGCTAATTCTGATGTTCTGAAGCATGCGGTCTTGGGGTTCGATACGAAGATGGATATGACGAAATTCGATAGCGTCGATTCATTTTTCGATGCATATATCGCCTTTGTCAAAGACGGTTTGCGTGAAATCCGGGCTAAAGATGTCGACAACGGAATCTATATCTCACAGGAAATGCTCAGCATTGACCAGGTCGACAACGCCCTTGCGAAAGCCAGGGAATTCTGCAGGGTCATGAGTCAAAACAACTCTCATTGGAAACAAGCTATGTCCCAAGGGCCCCATGGGAAAGAGGGTATGGGAAAAACAATGAAACTCATCGCCGATACCTGTCTTTCTCTCAGTATGCTCTACCGATCTTTCGATGAGATTACTCCCGAAATGGTCGAGAGAGCCCTTGATGAGAGGCTCGATCGGGATCTGACCGCGATCAGGACGAGCGGCGCCTGCAAGCAAAATATCGATCGAGGCGTCGTTGGAAATATCGCTTTGCGTCTCTTTTTCCGTTGGGCTTCCGATGCTAGCCCTCTTACAAACAGGGAAGCCTGCGAGATCGCTGGAGCGGTAATAGGGCGCGCTAAGATTGCCGAAGACCGGAAAATCATGAAAGAGCGCTACAAGATCCTCGATGATTTCCTCCGATTTGTCGGCTCTGCTCCTAGAGGGGTTGCTCAGGCCCACGTTCTTCTCCGCGGCTATCCTGCATCCGTTTCCTCAGGGATATCCCAGATTCTGTAAGAGATGGTCTCTAAGTAAAATTCAGTATCAATTTTTTATATAACATTTAATGTTTTGATGATTTAATTTGGTTGATAATTATGTTAAAATAATGTATAATTATGCTTTAAAATTTGTGTGAACGTATATGAACGTTGCAATTTCGCAGAAACTTCAAGATTTTCATAATACCCGGATTCTTTTGGAAAAAAAGGAAAGTCAGTGGATTTACGCTGAAAACGGGAGACTGAAACTCAGGTCTGGCTTTCAAGATCAGTCCGAAGCTGAAGCCAGAGAGGTGAAACAGCTCATTTCTTCTTTGCTGGCCAGGGTCGAAGTGGGGATCGGGCCTTTGACGGCAGCAAATGTCCAATCATTCGTTTTTGATCAAATTTTTCCTTTACATCCTAGCATCTGCGACCCGAGCGCGATGCAAAAAAACCCTGCTCTTCGAGCCGAGATCGCAAAGCGGGTAGAAGAATTGAAACCCGAGATCGCAAAGGACATCAATATCGTTCGATGCGCCGAGAGAATCCAAGAGATAGACAACAGGATCGCCCAAGTCCAGCGGCAGCGTCTCAATCCCGTTTATGCGCTGTGGAATTGTGGCGTGCAGGCAGTCGGGGGCAAGGCAGACCGGACCTTGGAGCGGGACCTGGCATTTTTGCACTGGCATAAAGGCAGGGAGGAAAAGTACTGTGCGGCCTTGACTGAAGCGCTCCTTGGACTAAAGATGAATTTGAACCATGAGACCGGAGCGGAGAAAAATAGATGGAGCGGCTCGTTTTTCTGGAGAAGCTATCTAACGAACCGAAAGATCGGAATTTATAAACCAAGCGACCAAGATTCGCTCTCGCCTCGGAGCCCCTATTTTGGAGCTCGCTTGAGATACAATCTCATTCCGGCATCCAACGGCATTCTGGTGAGCCAATCGGAAAAATCCCATATCGCGGAGGCAGGAGCCAGGATTGCGGGCGAAGTGTTCCATCAGGCCTATTTGGCAATGAAAACCGATGGAATCGAAATGCCGTTCACGGAAATGGACACAATCGTCCCCGACACCCGGATCGTCGAAATGAATTTCTCTTCCGGCCCAACGAAGCAGGGGATCGGTTCATTTCAGCTTTTTTTAAAACGGTGCCTTCCGCTCACCGAAGCTTTTGGGATTGACAAGAGAACATTCCAGCCGAAAGCGCGGAGAGAATCAGCTGTGAAGTGCCAGAAATTCCTGCCTCAGTTCCAGTGGTTGAAATTGTTGCACTACGTGATTTTCGCTCTGGATGACCATGCCGAGAACACACTAGCGGCTCTCAATGCCGATGGCCAAGAAGTTGTCGCATTGAAGGCAATCGATAACGGGCAGAGCTTGCCGGCGGCGCCTCTTGAAAACGGGTTCATCGAAAAGTCGGTTCTGTCGATCAAGCCGCTTTACGGTTTAAAACATCCTTTGGCAAAACATAAAATTCTTCCTTTTTTCCGGGAATTTCTCCGTAGATTTATCTCGGAAGGATATCTCGATCTTCTCGCAAAACAGCTTTACGATCTTTATCAAGACCCTCGCAATTATCCTGA
Source organism: Chlamydiota bacterium (assembly GCA_013285585.1). GTDB lineage: Bacteria > Chlamydiota > Chlamydiia > Chlamydiales > SM23-39 > CAIPFQ01. Next base: position 70,927 of record JABDHH010000002.1, on the reverse strand, counting down.
CGGAAAGACGGAAAAGTCTGAAATCACGGCCGGCAGGATTCGCCTGCTCAGGGAGCGATTCAGCGTATTGGAGCGCTTATTTGTCGAGCAAGAGGAGCCTTTGAATGCGCTTCTCCAATTCCCGAAAGGTAACAGTAAAAATAAATAATTTGAGGGTTTTGTGGGAGTGTCATTAGTTGATCGCGGATTAAGAAATTATCCAGAATCTTTTTTCTGCGAACTTGAAAAAAGCAACGCGGGCAAAGGATCCGCTACTCCTGTAGCTGCGATTTTAATAGCTGGTACAACTACTCCCAACTCTCTCCCAGATCTTGTCATCCAAGCGCTCATTTTACAAATCGCAACAACTCATCGAGTTGCTTTAAAAGTCATTCATGATAAATCTCTTTTCGGCCAAAAAATTTCTGAAATTGCTAATCAGGCCAAGCAAAAGCCAAAATTGTTAATGGTCGCAGCCCATGGAGATCCTGATCGGATGCGGTTTAGGGAAGATCATATTTTGGATCGGTTTTTTCAGTATATTTTTCAAAACAAAGATAAAAAAGATTACTGCATATCAGATGTCAAAAAATCAGATTTCTCTCATCTGGACCAAAAAGAAGGACAGATTATCCTTTTTTCTTGCTGTACTGGACAAAATCTCGCGCAAAAAATCGCGGATGTTTCCAAACTGCCCGTGTTAGCGCCCAAGCATCAGCCAAGCATTGCAACGTGTCTGGTCAAAAGACCGAATAACAAGTTTCATATGATTTCTTACGGGCTCGGGGATGAGCAACAGCATGTTTATGAATTTGAATCAGGGAAAACCCCCAAATTATTGCCTGGTACATTTCAAATATCTAAAAAAAATGGATCATTTTCCATGACGGTTGATTATGTGCGCAAGCAGGCTTGTAATGGCAATCCCATAGCTCAACTCTGCATGGGTCTTTTTAGCGCATATCATATATCGGATGAAGCAAGGACGCTTTTCTGGCTCTCCACGGCAGTTGAAGGAGGAAATTCCATGGCTAAATACCTAATGGAATTTGTCCTGAAAAAGGAAAGAGCGCCTCGGTAGGGTCTTGCGTCTCTCGGATAGGCGCACTCAACTTGTTCTAGACAATGAGTCGAATTTCCTGTAAGAAGGAATTCAAAGATTTTTTTTAGCCAATGAGCACCAAAACAAAATTCATCATTCTCCTCTTGATCTTTTGCTCTGTCGCTGCAGCTGCCTTTATCTTCATGTCCGTAACCGACATCGCGGTTTTAAACCCCAAAGGGATGATCGGGGAAAAGCAGCGCGATCTACTTTGGCTAGCCACTGTCTTGATGCTGATCGTCGTCATCCCTGTTTTTCTTCTCGTTTTTGGAATCGGTTGGAAATATCGGGCTGAGAATGCAAAAGCCAAACATACTCCCGATTGGGATCACAGCTTGCTTGCTGAATGTGTCTGGTGGGGCGTGCCGTGTGCGATCATCGTCGTGCTTGGGTGGTTTACTTGGAAAGGATGCCACGAACTCGACCCGTTCAGACCTATCGCCGCAAAGAAAGAGATGAAGATCCAGGCGGTCGCTCTCCAGTGGAAATGGCTTTTTATCTATCCCGAGCAGGAGATCGCGACTGTCAATTACATTCGGTTTCCCCAAGAAACGTCCATCCACTTTGAGATCACCTCCGACGCGCCTATGAATTCCTTTTGGATTCCTGAGCTCGGAGGACAAATTTATGCGATGTCCGGCATGCGCTCGGAACTCTACCTGATCGCAAACGGGATAGGGAAGTATAGGGGTTCTTCTGCGAATATCAGCGGAAAAGGGTTCGCGAGCATGTACTTCACGGCCGAATCCACTTCCGATGAGGATTTCGAAGAATGGGTCCAATCGGTCAAAAGCTCGCCGACAACCCTTGGCTTGAATGAATACAAGCGGTTGGTGGAGCCCAGCGAATATCATCCGGCCGCCTTCTATGTCTTAGGGAAAGAAGGTCTGTTCGACTGGATTATCATGAAATACATGGTGCCAATGCCATGATTGACACAACCGCTCTATTCGGAAGATTGACTTTAGATGCTTTCAAGCATGACATGATCGAAACCGCTGTCGGAGTGTCGGCGCTCCTGATCGGCATAGCGATCATGGGGCTTTTGACCTACTATAAGAAATGGAGATGGCTTTGGTACGATTGGCTGACTTCCGTCGACCATAAGAAAATCGGCGTGATGTACCTCATCGTCTCTACGATCATGCTATTCAAAGGCGTGGTCGAGGCTTTGATGATGCGGGCTCAGCAGGTGCTCTCGGTCGGCGATTCGTATGGGTATCTCTCTTCCCCCCACTTCCAGCAGCTTTTTACGGCCCATGGGACCAACATGATCTTTTTTGTAGCCATGGGGTTGACCTTTGCCTTGATCAATTTTCTCGTGCCTCTGCAGATCGGCGCTCGCGACGTCGCTTTTCCCTTCCTGAATTCCCTTAGCTTCTGGCTGTTCGCGGCAGGCGCTGCGCTTTTGGTAATTTCCATGAATATCGGAGCCTTTTCCGCCGCCGGTTGGGTTGCCTATCCACCCTTGTCGGGAATCGAGTACAGTCCGGGGGTCGGCATCGATTATTGGATCTGGAGCGTCCAGATTTCCGGGGCGGGCACTTTGCTCTCCGGCGTCAATTTCCTGGTGACGATCCTCAACATGCGATGCCCCGGCATGACGTTGATGAAAATGCCTTTGTTCATCTGGTCGATTTTGATCGTTTTGGTCCTCATCATCTTTGCCTTTCCGATCTTGACCGCTACTGCCGGCATGCTCTCATTAGACCGTTTTTTCGGCACCCATTTCTTCACTCCCGATGCCGGAGGCAGTCCTATGATGTACGTCAACTTGATCTGGGCCTGGGGCCATCCTGAAGTCTACATCCTGATCATGCCTGCATTCGGGATCTTTTCCGAAATCGTCCCTGTCTTCTCAGAAAAGCGGATCTTCGGCTACGTTTCCATGGTCTGGGCGATGGCCGCCATCGCTTTCTTTTCTTTTCTTGTATGGCTGCACCACTTCTTTACGATGGGGGCCGGAGCGAATGTGAACGCTTTCTTCGCCTTCATGACGATGATCATCGCCGTGCCGACAGGAGTCAAAATGTTCAATTGGCTTTTTACGATGCTGAGAGGAAAGATCCATTTCACGAGTCCGATGCTTTGGTTCATGGGATTCGTCGTCATATTTACGATCGGCGGCATGGATGGGGTTCTCATGGCAGTGGCGCCTGTCGACTTCCAAGTGCACAACAGCTTGTTTCTGATCGCCCATTTCCATTCGGTGATCATTGGAGGCGTCGTGTTCGGTCTCTTTTCCGGGTTCACGTACTGGTGGCCGAAGATCTTCGGGTTCAAATTGAACGAAAAACTGGGAGAATATGCCGCCTTCTGCTGGATTTTCGGTTTCCTGCTCGCTTTTATCCCCCTCTATATCCTTGGACTCATGGGTGCGACTAGGCGGTTGGATCACTACGAGCTTTCCACCGGTTGGCGCCCTTTATTCATCGTCGCCTTTGCCGGCGCTTTCGTCATCGCCATAGGAATCTTCTTTCAGCTCTTGCAGATCCTCATCAGTTTCAGAGACAGGAAAAAGAACGCCGACCGGACAGGAGATCCTTGGAATGGCCGCACACTCGAGTGGTCCACCTCTTCGCCTCCTCCTTTTTACAATTTTGCGGTGATTCCCGAGGTGCATGAAAGGGACGCCTTTTGGGCGATGAAGCATGGATCCCATGGGGAGGGCAAGCCCTGCTACGAACAGATCCACATGCCAAAAAACACGGCCATCGGCGTCTACATCGGTGCTTTCAGCTTCCTCTTGGGATTCGCCGCAGTCTGGCAAATCCTCTGGCTGGCCATCGTCGGATTCATCGGGATCATGGCCAGTTTGATCGTTCGTCTTTCCGATCGGTCGACCGACACCTATGTCGCAGTCGAAGAGATTGAGAAAATCGAAGAAGAGAGAGGCCGCGCATGAACGAACACGAGCATCATATCGATCTCCATTTCATTGAAGTGTCGAAAAATACGATCTTCGGTTTTTGGGTGTATCTGATGACAGACGCAATCCTCTTCGCGACCCTTTTTGCCACCTATGCAGTCCTTCATGACAACACCTTCGGAGGCCCGTCGGCACGCGAACTCTTCAGCCTGCCCCATGCTTTAGGGGAAACGATCGTTTTATTGGCCAGCAGCCTTACCTGCGCTCTAGCCATGGTGGCCGTTTCCAAAAGCGATAAAACGAAAACCATCGGTTGGTATGGCGCGACATTTTTATTAGGAGTTTGCTTTTTAGCGATGGTCGGAACCGAGTTCGCCCGTCTCATCGCGAGCGGCAATGGATGGGATAGGAACGCCTTTCTGACCGCCTACTTCACTCTGATCGGAACCCATGCCCTCCACATCGTATTCGGTCTGCTCTTCATGATCGTTTTCCTCTGGGAAGTTTTCCGGCGAGGGCTGGTTCCGGTGACGATCAGACGCCTCACTTGCTTGAAGCTGTTCTGGTTTTTCTCCTACTTCATCTGGATTTTCATGTTCGCCATTGTTTATTTGATCGGAGCGTCATAAAATGGGACAGGGCAATTTGAAGTCATATCTGCTGGGATTTGCGGCATGCCTCATTTTAACCTTGGCGGCCTATTTCGTCGCTTCCTGGCATCTTTTTTCCAAGATGCATTTGGATTTGACTATCGCCGCCATCGCAGCATTGCAAGGATGCCTCTTTATATTCGTCTATTTGGAGCTCGGCCAAGAGCGGAAGCCTCGCTGGAACATGACTGTTTTTCTCTGCATGATCGGCGTGGCTGCGCTTATCCTTGTAGGCTCCATCTGGATCATGTATCATTTAAACTATAACTTGATGCTCCACCCATGATGAAATCTTATTATTTGCTCACGAAACCTGGGATCGTAATGGGCAACCTGATCACGACGGCCGGAGGGTTCGCCCTAGCTTCGAGAGGACAGATCGACTTTTGGCTTTTTTTAGCCATGCTGCTCGGACTCGGCCCTGTCATTGCGTCGGCTTGCGTATGCAACAACTATATCGATCGGATCTCGGACGCGAAAATGGCAAGGACTCAAAATCGGGCCTTGGCAAGGGGACTGATCGCGCCCTGGAAGGCGATCTGTTTCGCTCTTGTTCTCGGCGTTTTTGGCCTTGCGGTCTTAAGCCTCTACACCAATTATTTAGCGGCCGGGATCGCCGCCTCCGGCTTCTTCGTTTATGTGGTTCTCTACAGCCTTTGGAAGACCCGCTCGATGCATGCGACTCTTGTTGGGAGCATTTCAGGGGCAATCCCTCCGGTTGTCGGATATTCTGCCGTAAGCCACCGTCTCGACGCAGGAGCGATCTTGCTCTTCGCGATTCTCGTCCTCTGGCAAATGCCCCATTTCTTTGCGATCGCGATGTACCGCCAGAGCGAATATGCAGCAGCCTCCATTCCCGTATTGCCTAACAAACGAGGAGCCTTTGCTACCAAGGTCCAGATGCTTCTCTATGTGATCGCTTTTGCTGCCGCTACGCTTTTGCTGATGTTGTTCGGGTATGTCGGCATCGCTTATGTCGTCGTCGCCTCCATGCTCAGCGCCGCTTGGCTTTACCTGTCGGTCAAAGGGTTCAAGGCAGAAAACGATCGACTTTGGGCGCGCAGCATGTTTCGCCTTTCCCTCGTGATCATTACTGTGCTATGCGTCATGATTTCGGTCGATACAGTTTAGGGCCGATTGCAAAACCCCTCCTTCGAGGCTGTGAAAAAATACTTACTCGTTGAATTTTAGGGAGATAAGATTATTGTTATGTTATACCAAATATCAGAAATAACGTTGGGTTTGGCAAGGAAGCTGCACAAATTTTTTGTCTGGAACGAGTGACCATTGCCAGCATGGCAAGGCACGAGTGAAGACGAAAAATTTGTTGCAGAGCTGACGTAGCCAAACCCAACGTTATTTCTGATATTTGGTATTACAATTTCTACCCAATCATATGGGAATTGTATGAATATCCAATCTACACTTTTTGAATTACCAAAACCTCCAGCTCCTTTAAGATTCGAGCGGGAACTGCTGCGCTGACATCGTTCCATTTGCTCTGAAACAAAAAAATTGTTATTAATCTAGAGCCAGTTGCAAAACTCCAATTCGGACCCAAACCCGCGCTTTCTTCGCCGGATTCGGATTTTTCGCAAAATCGCCTATGACCAATAGGATATGTCGATTTGCGAAAAACCGAACCGGCTTTGAAATCGTCGAATTTGAGCAGCGAAGCGAGTTTTGCAACTGGCTCTTATGAGAATTGGGCAACCTGGATTTGAACCAGAAACCGACGGGTTATGATGAGTCCCATCTTAAGTATCACTCTGAACGACAACGATTAAACCAGAATCAGGTTTTCATAGGCAAAGGGATTGTGATTGGGTTCAGATGGGTTCTCAAAAATTCAGGAGATTTCCGGTTAATTGCGGAAAAAATGCGGAAAAATAGGTCATAACCTTTTCCCTGCTATAGTTCTTGCAAAAACACATGGATCATGAGATCTGCTACCAAATGGGCTGTTATGGCTGACCACAGCCCTCTCGACCAGTATAGCCAGCCAAAGACAATGCCGGGAATGCCATTGAGAATCAGGATTCTAGCAATTTCAAAGGAAGAGGGTGTAATCAGCTTGAAAGCGGTGGGTAAATGACCTAGTCCAAAAATGATCGCTACAATGATGTTTGTGACCCAAAGAAATAGCAATCGCTTGTGAGACGTAAATTTAACGATTTTTCCAAAAATAAAATAGACCAAAGTAAATAAAAACAGCCTTAACAAGACCTCCTCATTAATGGAGCCATAAAGAGAGGCTAAGGCACCCGCCCAAGCTGGGGGATGGATTCCTTCGACAGCAAGAAGAGATGAAGAGAAGATTGTTTTATTCAAGAAATAGATCACAAGTCCAACGGTTACGCCGGAAATGATTCCAGGATAGATGCTTTGCTTGAGAGGGTTTTTTATTACAAATGGGTGAAGATCGGTCTTCGGCACGAGTTTATAGCTAAGGTAACAAACAAGTCCGTAAAGGAAGGCTGCTTGAAGTGTTCCTAAAAATAAGGCTCTGAGAATCGAAACCGACGGAGGAAGGATTCCTAAATATTGAATGTAAGGAAGAACAGACCATGAACCTATGAGACATAGAATCCATAGAATGAAAAACCTTTTTTTGCTTTGGCGAGCAGTGAGAGAGTTCATTCTTTGTGAGTCCTTTTGTTCGCATTATTTTTTCTTTTTTTGAGAGCGAGGAGAGGACGTCTGTTTTTTTGTTGTGACAGGGACGCGAACGTATTTAAATTTTGGTTTAATTGATTTGATCTTACCATTCTCATACACTATCAAAGATGTGTTTGTTCGAGCTGAAATATCTATGGCTTGTTTGACCCCGAGTTTATGGGCTTTTAATAGCATTTGATTTATATCAGATTTTTTAGATTTTGACATTTGAAGACTCCCGCATCATTTCCCAAATTTTCTCATCTTCAATTTGTAACTAACGTAAGTCACTTAATATAAATATGGGGCAACCTGGGTTTGAACCAGAGACCGACGGGTTATGAGGGAGGGAGCATTCCATCCCACCCAGCGCTATCCAACCTTTATGGGTATAAATATAAGTTGGTTGGGAAAATAGCGCAACTGGATTCTACCGATCAAAACCGGTTAAAGGGGAGGTCTATTGCACCGCCAGTGCACCGTCTACTCTTGTTTCATCCAGAGCATCCTATTTTGATTCATTCGTGATGTTGAGAAACAAACGTTCTAATGATTCTTGTTTCGATAACTCGCATTCCCAAATGATTAATGTGCGCCAGCCGGTCGATTTTAGGATAGCCATATTGCTAGTATCTCTTTCTTTAGTTCTAACAACTTTGGCTGTCCAAAAGTCGATTTTGGATTTGGGGGTTCGTGCCAATTTACACAAAGGGGAGTCATGACCATGCCAAAAACAGCCATGAACAAAAACTATCGTTTTGTATTTTGGAAATACTAAATCTGGCTTTCCGTTAAGAGTTTTATCATGGAGTCGATATCGAAGTCCTTTCCGATGTAAGAAAGAACGTACAATAATTTCAGGCTTGGTATTTTTTTGTTTGACCAAGCTCATGACATGACTTCTCTCTTCTCTGCTAATGTTATCCAATTCAGCCTTCGCCGTAAACGTAAGGAACCGCATTGCAAAGTGATAGCGCTTTTTCGAGATGCCGCATATCTGAGGGAGAAACTTTTTGACGCCTTGCGAAAAGAGTCAATATGATGCTGATTTTCATTTCTTTTTGATCTGAAAGAGGTTTTGATGTTATGTACAATAAAGCCTTGCGGAGAGCAGTTTCCCATTTGAGAATGGTTCCATCGGTTACTACTATAAAACGACCGTCGTTAAGAGACTTGAAAATATTTATTTGGTTTTTAAGGTCGGTTTCAAGAAGTTCCGCCGTGATCCCCATTAATTCATTAATTATGGGCTCAATTTTATTTGGTCGGTTCTCTTTTGCTTTTTGTTCTGAATATCTATGGAGAATTGCATCTTTGATGTACGTGCGCAGTTCCATTTTATTAATAAATTGAGACAGTCTTCCTCCAACTTCTGGCATGGCAACAAGATTGTTAATAAATGCGTTGTTGTCTGAGGTATTTCGCGCAAGATAGTTGATACGATCAGCTTCAAGGAAAACTTTCGCCTTTATTTCTTTGGAAATTTTCTCTGGTATACCTCTGCTCATAACCAACCATCGGTATTGGGAAATGCTAACTTTTCCGCATCCTCGCTATCCTGGAGACTAGTGACATCATCCAACCAGGCATCTACGAAATTCTGAACTCTCTCGTTACTAAATGTTACGACTCCATCTCGAAGAAAAACGGTTTCGATTTCAGATGGTTTAGGCTCGGATTTCGCTTCTTTATCGAGTTCTCTTACAGCGGCAATTCGACGAATATCGGTTACAAAATCTAATACGATCACTTTGTTCTTGCCAGAAGAAATTCTAAGACCCCGTCCTAATTGCTGAATAAAAATACGACGAGAATGTGTTGCCCGCAGGAAAACTAAGATATTGACATCCGGAACGTCAATTCCTTCATTCAATACATCTACAGCAGTTATGGCTTTGATTTTGCCCGCTGAAAAATTTAAGAGAATCTGTCTTCTTTTCACCTTGTCATTAACGGACATATTGGCGGCTGAGATTCCGGCTGAAACTAATTTCCCAGCAAATGTCTCCGCATGATTTTTCGAAGGGGAGAAAATCGCGATTTTTGGATTTTGAATTTTCGTAGCTACATCCAGAAGTTGCGCAATTACCGCATCGTCTCTCTGGGGGAGAAATAGTTTTTTGTTAAGATCTCGAATTGTAAGAGAGTTCTTTGCCAGGTTTGGAATTTCGTTCCAGTCGATGTTGTCGCACATTAGTCTATAATCAACTTTAGCAAGATATCCCATGCGCATCCCATCCACGAGAGAAATACGTTCAATGGGCTCTCCAAATATAGACTCTATTGAAGTGCCGTCTCCTCGCCAAGGTGTAGCTGTCATGCCAACGAGTAATTTTGGACTGAGATATTGAATGCATGTGGCAAATGCATTAGCTAGAGCGTGGTGCGCTTCGTCCACTATAATGAGATCAAAGGCATGAGGCTCAATACCTCCAAGATACCCGAATAAAGTCTGATAAAGGCCAAAATTAATGCCATCTATGGGGACAGGCGGTTCTCCGTCCATGAAGAGTCTTGTTGAAATTTGTTTGGATATTTGCCCCCAGAATGCTTTTTGTAATTGAAACGCCAAATCCGTTGAATGGCATAGAACTAAGATCTTTTTTAGTCCCTGGTGATAGAGTTTATCAGCGATAACGGAGGCTATCACAGTTTTTCCAAGGCCCGTGGCGACTATGAAAAGGGACTTTCGACATCCTTTAATATAGCTCTTGATGATTGAATCACTAATTCTTGCTTGATATTCGCGCAGATTTCTACGCTCTGAACTGTAGTCCTCCCATTTATCGACAAGATCCAATAAAAATGCGCCATTCCACAACCTAACATCATAGCCTTCCTTAATTAACTCATCTCTACGCTGATAGGCAGAGCGGGTGAATTCACCGTTTGTAGCGATCACAACAATTCTGGCCTTGTAATAGGATTGCCCCTTTAGTGCTTGATCTACGGCAGATTTGCCTACATAAGAATTCGAATTGACGGCTTTAACCTGAATAAGATAAGAATCATCGACTGCTTTAGCTGAGTTATATCTAACCGCTAAAACGTCGGCTCCTTTATCTCCGCTTTCACCTACATATTGGATATCTCGCCATCCGCAATGTAGTAAAATGCGTGATACAGCATGCTCCAACGTTCGCCAGTCTCCACCTTGCATTACAGATGGTGTGAGAAAATTTTTTAGACGATTTTCCATTAATCCACTAACAAGCCTTCGAGAAGAGAGAGTGTGTTTGAATGTCGTAGAAGCTCATACTTGTTTTGAACTCTTCCACCTTGAAGCAGCAGGACGATATCTGAAAAATACGAGAGTACTCTTTCGAGTGAGTTTTTACGTAATCGGTCGCATGTTGATTCGCTACCAATTTTTAAGTTTATATACGGCTGAGCAAATAATTTTTTGTCCATGAATTCTTCTGGAAATTCTGCTATAAATCGTTTGATTGTGGCATCGCAAACATATGCTAAAGATCGTGCGGCTTCATTGCTTGATTCTTGATATGCGACAAGAAATTGCGGCGCCTCATCTAGAAGCTTTTTCGCGAGTTCTTCCTCCTCACTTTCTACCGATTGGATAATTTCTTTTACTTTAGAAAACCGATGCCCCAAAAGAGCTGGTAATTTTTCGCGGATGCTGGATGCAATAGAGTAAGCGCGTTCTTGTAAAGCCTGAGCATTAATTCGTTCTTCAGATAAATGATTGTCGATTAATCCAAGAAATGCTGACTGAATTGAAACCCCGGGATCGCGCAATGCGAACTTTTCGGCTAGTCCTTGGAGTAGAAGTTGTTTGGGGGACAAAGGATATTCCGAGAGGATCGAATGAGTTGGGTCATAAAAAAAATCTACTTCAACTCCGTCTTGAAATAAATGAGAAGGAACGCGTTTTCCATGAACTCGTATATGCCTATCTCGCAAACGCCATGCGGTAATTTCCATACCCGGGAGATTGTCGTAGGAATATTTACCTGAGATTGCTGCTTCTTTTTCAGAGTGTTGAATAAGTTGATCTCTCTCAGAAGTAATGGGACTCGTCGAGCCGACGACTAAATTTGAAGGAGATATATTTGTGTTTTCATTTTTACTTGGTGAACTTTCTGAATCAGTGTAAATAGTAACATCGTCTGAAGGTGAGGTACCGCTGTTGACTGGGGTTAGCCCGGTTTCCCCCTCTCCACGCTCCCGGTCAGATTCTTGGGCGATTTTGTACCATTTTTCATCCGATTGATACTCTGGCTCACCAGCAAAGAAACGTTTTGAGAAGTCTTTTGCCAACGAATTGGTTATTGCGAGATTTTTAGTTCCTGGATCTGTTCTTCTGTAGGTATTTACAAGTTTTCCGAGAGGAGAATCATTCTCTCCGTCGTATCCTAAAATGTCCCTTTTTTTAGGAAGTATTGGGCCAGCGCCTCTTATTGCATCAACGGTTAAGCGCCATGCTTTATCCGAAGTGTCAAAACCATTTTTTTGGTATGTTGGTATCAAATAATCGACATGTAATTCACCGACAATTCGACCACCAATTGTCGATCCCAATTCTAGCGGATATTCCGAGGTATAAGTTCCAGTATCGGGATTCTCATATCCGAAGAGAGACTTATCGGAGACAAGTATTTTTCGGCCATTTCTCACAAAGTCGATTCCAAAATCAGTCGGGTCGGCAAACCGTTGAATCCCAATCCAACCCTTGAGTCTACGAGAACGTTTGACTATTTTTTGTGGAAGAGATGCGTTACTTTTGCTAGCAAGAATATCTAATTCAATTGACTCTGCTTCAGTGAGATATCTATTTCTAGATATGTCGAAATATGTTTCTCCTAAATCACGATTTATGTGTTGGATCGCTTCAACTTTAACGCCTTTTTTTATTGCAAACCTAGAATCGCTCCATACACAATGTGGGCGCGGCGAGAGCTGTTTCCCTTGAATGAATACGGGAATTTTATTTTTGTTTAAAATCGGAGTATATATTGTCTCAAGTTGTCGGCGGATCGCCCCTTCCTTTCTATGCATTTCTCCAAACACTCCATCTTTTAAATTCCGTACAATAATTTTTGTTCCGGATTCTTGCGCATTCTTTTTTGGCTTTCTGATGATGGGAGCTGAAAAGGTTTGATCTTTTATGAGTTGCTCAAAACTGATCTTGATCCCAACCCATTCATTGCTTTCAGAGGTAGTAGATAAAAATATGGTTTCATCACCAAGACGGGCTGTGGCGATATTAAATCCCATCCCAAATAAACCTAAATTATGAATCGGATCATTATTTGAATAACCAGCCTTGGCTGCTTTTTGCATAACTTCGAGGCTCATGCCTAGGCCATTATCTTCAATTACAATTTCACGATCTTTGGCGGGTACCATATCGCTTGACCAGTGGATATCGATCCTTGGTTTGCTAATGATCTTTCCTTTGCTCTCCGCATCATTGAAAGCATCCAAAGAATTATCCATAAGTTCAGCTAAGCATTGCCACGCAGCAAATGGAATATCTCCAAGAGTACGCAATATTCTTGGTGTTGGTGTAATATCAACAACTTGATCAATTAATTCGTTCATTTTCACTTTAATTTTTCTAAAAATTCAAAAACTGATTTTGCCACAATATTCCCTAATAACGGTGGCACGGCGTTACCTATCTGCATCATGTTGGTGGTAGTGGAATGCGGGAAAATAAAATCATCTGGGAATGTTTGAATTCTGGCGCATTCTCGGACAGTAAGGCGGCGTTTCAAGGCGTAATGGAACTGAATATGTGAATGGGAATTTGCTCTTATTGTATATGAAGGTGAATCTGCGGGGGAGGTTTCGTCTCCCTGACTTCTGTTTTTAGATTTTGCGGCTTTGAAATATTGAGATTGGTTTGGTACGGAATCATCTCTTAGTTGTTTAAGATCATCAATTGCCCATTTTATTGTGCGATATTCTTCGTTTGTGTATTTTTTAATTGGTATACTTGGAAAACCATTTAAATCATCACGAACCGCTACTATGAAAAGTCTTGTTCGGTTTTGTGGAATACCATAATCTGGAGCGAATAAAGTCCAAACCTCGACTTGGTAGCCTACTCCACTCAACTCTTTTTTTATTGTTTCAAGAATTTCGCCTTTCATTACATTTGCTAGCCCAGGAACATTTTCTCCAACCACGATCATTGGTTTGTGGACTTCCATATACTGGATGAGAGCTTGATAGAGCCTGCCACGATGTGATTTTAAGCCTGCTCGTGGGCCACAGACAGAAAAGTCCTGACAAGGAAATCCTCCTATTAGAATATCGGCAGGAGGACATGAGTGGGGATTGTAACTAGATAAGTCTTTAACCTCAGCGTGATCGGCGATATTTTGACGATAGGTCTTAATACAGTTTTCGTCGTTGTCATAAGCCGCGAGCACTTCAAAGGGGAGTTTCGGAATTTTAATCTCCTTATATGAAAAGCCCCCAGCAAATCCCAAATCGAGACCTCCGCAGCCGCAAAAGAACGAGACTACGGAATACTTTGCTTTTAATTTCTGATAACTAGTTTTCTTTGACAGTTCGGTTTGTTTTCTTTTCATTGTATTTTTCCCTTAAAAGCTACTTTAGGATCAATAGGTTGCGCATGATGCTCGGCTTGGCCAAGTTCTCGCTTCCTTCTCCTATTTTTTCTTTCCGTAGCACAGGGAAGTCCTGGATATCAATTATTTTTTCAATTTCGTTTTTTATCCTAAATTATGCTACTGTACTTTGTGTTATTAAGTCATTCTGAAGTTAATTATTGTAGTTGTGTGAAATTTTTTACTTACATTACAAAGTGAGAAAAAATCTTTTTATTCCAAAAAAACGGAGTCCGTCTAAAAAATTTTATGAGCAATTACAACTCACAACGTTCCAGAAATTTGTTTTATCCAAAAAACCCGAAGCCTTTCAAACTTAGTCGCACAAAAATCCAGAATTTCCTCGATTGCCCGCGGTGCTTTTACATCGATCGACGTTGCGGGACGGGTCAGCCCGGTGGACCGCCCTTTCGCTTGAACACGGCAGTCGACACCCTGCTTAAAAAAGAATTCGATCTATGCCGGTCCAACCAAGTGCCTCATCCTTTAATGATTGAACAAGGCATTGAGGCGGTTCCCTATGCCCATCCTGATTTGGATGCTTGGAGAGAGAACTTCCAGGGAGTCCAATATCATCACGAACCGACGAATTTCATCATTACCGGCGCTATCGACGATCTCTGGATCAGCTCCTCCGGGGAATTGATCGTAGTCGACTACAAGGCAACCGCGACTCCCAAAGAAATCCAATTGGACGACAGCGACTACAAGACCAAGTTGAAGAATCAGATCGAAGTCTATCAGTGGCTATTGAGACGGAAAGGATTCTCGGTCTCGAACACGGGATATTTCATCTATTGCAACGGGGATGATTCGAAGGACCGTTTCGGAGGGAAATTGGAGTTTTCTATTTCCGTTCTTCCCTATGCGGGTGACGATTCCTGGGTAGAGCCGACCCTGTTCGAGATTCGCGTATGTCTTGAATCGGATGAATTCCCGCAGGTTAAGGCGTCCTGCGATTTTTGCAACTATCGGTCAGCGGTCCGGAAACACCTCAAGGATCAAGAGTGATTTGTTGCACAAGCTATGACTTTTGATCGGTTTCTCTCAATATCGTCCATAAGGATTCTTGTATAGGGCATGCCATGGAACGGGCCCCATTGATCTCTAAAGTCCAAAGTACGTGCATCTACTTACCCCTCACTATGCCAAATAGCCTTAGTCTGCTGATTCTTTGAGAAAAAATAACCATTTCTTGTCCAAACTTTAATTGAGATGGTAATAGAAAGTTAGTTTCTCTATCGTATTTTTTTTAATAAATGCCTGTTGCAGTTGACGTAACGTAATGTTGTATTCTGGTAATATATACAATCCGGGAGACTATTTATGGAATACAGCATCGCTTCCTTAGCCAAACAGGCCCGAGTGAGCGTCCGTACCCTGCGCCACTACGATCACATCGGCTTGCTAAAACCCTCGATACGTATGGCAAATGGGAAACGAATTTATAGCGACGAACAGTTCTTGCGCCTTTTCGAGATCATTTTCTTCAAAAAGATCGGTTTAAGCTTGCCCAAGATCAAGGGGATCTTCCTTTTGAAGGATTATAGCAAGGCAGCTGCGGCTATCTTAGTAACAAGAAGACAGGAGCTCGCTAAGGAGATCAAAAGGCTGCAGCGATATGCCGCCAGCATTGACGTAACCATTCCCTATTATAAGAATTGCACCTTGAGCCAGAAGGAGAGGCTTGATAAATTCCGATCCTTGCAAAACACGATGAAAGAAGTGGAAGAGCTCCAGATCAAGGAATTTGGGAAAGAAAAGATCAAAGAAGGTAAAGAAAAAGTTGAAGCTCTTTCGGAGGAGCAGGTTGAAGAGCTAACAGACCGATCCAATAAACTGATGAAGGATGCTTCTAAAGCGATCGAGCAAGGGCTAAAGGCTAATTCCAAAGAAGTCCAAGAGTTAATCAAGCGATATTACGATCTCCTAACAGAATTTAATCCAGTAACGAAAGAAATCTTTTTAAAGCTCAGGGATGTTGTTCTGGAACAGAGGGATGCCTACGCAGCTTATCACCCGAAAATGCCAGAATTTATCTATGAGGCTATGGACGTGTTTGCAGCGGAATTTTTTGGCGATGAGAACGAAAATAGGAGAGATCGATGAATAGTTTGAAAAATATTTTCCGTTCTTTCTCGACGAGCATTCTCGGGTCAAGCCGGATCGTTCGGCCGCAGACTCATTCATTTCACTCCGCAATTAACAGTCAGACTACTTCAGGGAAATCACTTATGTTTTGGAACTGGACTAAATGGGTAGGGCTTGGCCTGGCCGGTACCCTCGCTACGCTTGCTATTAGCGGAGCTCTCTATCAGGTAGTGAGCACAAAAATCGATGCCAAGAAATATCCACCCATTGGCAAGCTTGTCGATGTCGGCGGTTACAATATGCATCTCTACACTACAGGCACGGGTGGACCGACCGTTGTTCTCGATGCTGGGCTGGGTTGCAATGCCCTCGGGTGGTCACTTGTTCAACCAGAGATCGCCAAATTTACCCGAGTCACCTCATTTGATCGGCCAGGCAATGGCTGGAGCGATGAAAGCCCTCTAGAAAGGACTAGCCAAAACATCGTTACCGAGCTTCATACTGCTCTCTGCAAGGCGAATATCCCGGGCCCCTACATCCTAGTGGGGCATTCCTTCGGAGGACTCGATATGCGTCTTTTTGCGAGTCTGCACCCAGATAAAGTACTTGGCGTCGTTCTTGTCGATTCCGCTCATGAAGATCAATATGAAAAAATACCCAGGCCGCAGTTGCATCCTACCATGATGATGCTTGCTACCCATCTTGGAATCATTCGTCTTTTCACTCATACGGCAATGTATAAGAAAGGCGTTGTTGCAGCTTTCCCGGAACAAGTCCAAAAGCAGCTCCTGGCTCAATTGCGTACTACAAAGTTCATGCGCACTGTCCTTCAAGAATCATCCCATTTCAAAACTAGTTGCGATCAACTGAAAGCCGCAGGCGGTCATCTAGGCGATAAGCTGCTCATCGTTATCTCAGCCGTCAAAGCGATCTCTGTGGAGGGCAGTGGTCTTACTCAGGAGCAAATTGATGCTATTCATATTCCCTTCAAAGAGCTTCAAAAAGATCTTGTGACCAAATCGACGCGAGGGAAGCAGATTTTTGCCGAGGAAAGCGACCACATGGTGACGCTCAATCAGCCTCAGATCATCGTGGATTCAGTCAAAGAAATGATCGATTTACTACGGACTGACTAATTGGCTGAAATCATTGCTGGGGATCAACGAAAGATCGGGGTTGATAATCCTTGAGTCGCAAGCTATGAACAAAGTCGAAGCATTTTTTCCAAAACAAACCCATTTTCTAGAACGACCCTTGCAGCTTCTTCAATAGGAAGAGATTTTGAAAAATCGACTTTTGTATAGACCGCTCATACTTTAGGATTTTTTCTGTATTGTCTTCTTGGGGAAGCGTCCCAAGCATTCTATTGAGCTTGTCAGCCTCGATATTGGCGACTCTTTCGTGCTCTAATTTCTCAATTTCTTCTTCGAGCTGCCGTCTTTGTTGTGCAGAGACCTCAATGAGCTTTGCGGAAATTTCTTTTTTCGAAGAATATCCATGCTGCTCCAGAATCTTTTTCAACTGCGCGAAACTACTGTCGCCGTACAACAATTTCTCTTTCTCCGCATATGGGATGGTGTCTATGGTTTTGATGATGAGATAGAAGTCCTCGAGAATATCGCTTTCAATCGCTTCTCCTTCCCACATAGGTTGATCAAAGCTTACTTCTTCCTTTTTGAGACATTCCATATAGGAAGAGAGCCATTCAAGATATTTCTTTTTCCCCTCTATTTCTGTATCGATTTTCTTGTTGGTTTTTCTTGGGTAGGAGTAGAAATCGTTGAAGATCGTCTCAAGGTATTTTCCAATGCTTCCGGCTTCAAATCGTATCACACGTCGCAGTCTCCAAAAATCGATTGCGATTTTTTCGACCAGCAAGCTTTCCATTTGATTCTGCGGAGCGAGACAGCCTATCAGATTGGTTAACATTTCTATGTACTCCCTCTCGTCTTCTTTACCGAGGTGGGAAGAAATGATCAAATCCTTGGTGAAAATGCCATGCCTCATAGCATTTGAGGAAACGATTGCCTTGCCTTCGTCTGTTTTTGGCCCCGTGGACTGCAAGGCATTCAAGCGGTTTGCATTCAATTGTTTTTCAGTCGTCATTTTTGCCTCCTTTTTCCCATTTCCGATTTCTTCTTTTTCTATGAGAATCGGAAAATCGGAAATTTGTTGATTTGTCATATAAGTCCTTGTTTTTTAGCTTTTCCCTTTCTTGTTTCAACCTGCGACTTGGTGAGCCCGGTTTTCTTTCTGATCTGGTCGATGGTCAACCCCTCTTTGCAGGATTGTGCCACTGCTACGACCTCCGGATCGACTTCCGGTTCTTCTATTTCCCATTTCCAAAGACCATCGTCTTGAACTCGAAGGCGAACTTGGAAATCGGCAGCTCCCTCGCCGGCGAAATTACGCGTCTTCTCGAAAATGACCTCAAAAGCCGCTCCCTCTTCCAAAGAGTGCCCTTGCAGGGGCTTCAAATTGATCACTACATCGAGGGTATCTTCTTTTTTGCTGGTTCCTCTTTGCTGGCCGCTTTTGCCTGCATGATGGACAAAAAGGATTGACTTTCCTCTTTTGCGTAGGCTTAAGCCCCAATCTTGAATGGGTTGCCAGCTCTCCGCCTCATTCTCATCGCCGCTGCGAAAAAGGGTCGAAATGTTATCGATGATGATTAAATCGCAATCGACGATGAGTGGTTCGAGAGCCTCTCTTCCTTCTTTGGAAGAAAGATCGGGCATTGGGCCCTCTTGCAAATCGGGTGTCACCAGGCGGAGGTAGGTAGGATCAGGCGGCTTCAGATCTTCGCCCACTGAAATACGTTTCAATCTCTCCTGCATTGCAGGCGCCGGCATCTCGCCGTCAATGTAGATCACCTTTCGCGGCTTGGGAGCTTGCCATTTCAAGAAGGCTCCTCCCGTGGCTACCGCATAGGCAATCCCGAGTGCGACGTGAGTTTTCCCCACCCCCCGTTTAGCGTAAAGAAGGCCAAGTCCTTGCGAAGGCAAGAAGGGCGATAGAATCATCTCCCGCTTAGGCAATTCCATCAGGAGAAACTCATCGAGGGTAACGGCACGGATTCTACTAGTAGGTTCCGCAAGTCTGTAATCGGACGTTTTCTCAGTGAGCTCAATGAGCTCCTCGGTCATATGCCCCCGCATCAACCAATCACTGACATCAGGACCGTGGGATTTCTGGAATTCGAGTCCGGGGAGATCGACAACCCGGAGCCGTTTTACCCTGTTAGCAAGGCTCTTGCAGAGAATCTCTTTTCGCTTCAGCCCTGTCTCATCCATGTCGTAGAGGATGACTACGTCAGCCCCCTTGAGGGATTCCGTGAATTCATCGGACCATTTGAGAGACTCTGGAGAAGTCGTTGCAACAAGGCCGATGGAATGGAGGTTATCGGCATCTTTCTCCCCTTCGACAAGATAAATTGTTTTGCCTTCGGCAATCCCTTTCAGGACCTCTGGCAGCCGGTAAAGAATCCTGCGGCATCCTTGGAGGCTTCGAATGATCTGACCGTTTTCATCGACACGTTCCGAGTAGAAGCTTTTTGCTTTGCCGTCGTAGCCCGGTTCAATACGGATTTTTCGATAGAGTTCGCGGCCATCTTCATCTGTGTAGGAATAGACGGTTCGTGTCATGGAGTTTTTGGAAGAGAAATCGGATTCGAACAGGTCGGATACTTCTAGACCAAGCGCAGCGCATATAGCGTCTAGGGGACACCCAGTAAAGCATTTTAAGAGAATTTTCCCATCGCATCCTTCTCTAACCGAAAGGCTCGGATTATCATCGTCATGAGCTGGGCAACAAGCCATGAAGCCAGAACCTGTTTTTTTCAGAGATTTAGCCGTTTTTGTTTCGAGGATTTCTATAAAGGAATGAAATTCCACAAAAACCTCGTTATCGGGATGACTGGGAGGCTTGTTCTTCAATCCATTGATCGAACAAATCCATTCTGAAAACAAGACGTTTACCGACTTTTCTCACTACTTTTTCAAGATTGTTCCTATGCCGGTAGAGAAGCAGATGGCGGATCTGACCCATCGTAAAAGGATATCGCCCGCTTGATACAATTTGTTGAGGGGACCAGTAAGTATAAGCTTCCATTTAGTTCAACTCCTTGGATTAAGCTCAATGATACTGGATTTTTTTAAGGCCGGATTAGAGACTGTATTTTTCTACATAGAGGAGATGGTTTTTAGAGAGGTATTGACACTGTATTTAATTGATCCCTTGTGTACTTCATTTTTCGATTAATTCCTTCTTTTTTGGACGGCCTTTCTTGCGCTCTTCCAATTGGGCCAGCCATGCATCTGTGATCGTCCTTTTCTTGTAGTGACCTCCAAGAGCTCTGATCTGACGAAGAGCGCTCTGCATACGTGGATGATCATAGATTTCGTCTCTGCTTAGCCTGTATTCAAATTTGCCGACCAAATTTTTGGCAGCTTTCAAGTAGAGGGCTCTATGATATGCCTGACTGGATTTTGGCTTTGTGTGTAATGGAGAGTTTTCAGATAAAAACTCCAAGAAAATTTCGAGGAGGGGAAAAGGCAGAGCATCCAAAAAACGCCGTTTAATCGGCAAATCCTTAATCGCCGCCCACTTCATAAAACGCCAAGATGACATCGCGTAGTTTTGATCATGGCGAATTTCATCCGTCACACGTATCTCCTCAATTTCGCTCAAAAAACGTCGAAAGATCTTGTTCGCTTCAAGCGCTCTTTTGATATTTTTGAGGTTCATGTATTTTTCATTCTTTGCCAATATCCCCTGATAGACTTCAGGAATCGTCCCAGCCATTAAACAGGCAAATTCCTCAAGCGACCACCAATCCTCTTTGAAATATCCCTTATAACGATCTTCTTCCGTGGGAAATAGAGAACGATACAGTATTCCTCCAAGACAGTCATTTTGAGCAGGAGGTCTACCTGTCATCGTGTCCTCAAAATACCATCATCCAGCCGATGCCATGCTTGTGCTATCGCTTGCTGTAGTTTTTGCCAGAGGACTTCTTTCGCTTTTTCGAGAGGATCGTTTGCGCTGTTCATGAGAATTCCTTTGCACTAGATGGTGATAATGCGATTGAAGAAGTCTGATATTTTCTCGAAGCTCTCTTGCATATCCTGAGTGAGACCGCACTCGGCTGCCATATTGATAAATTGAGATTTCCATTCTTTCGGCGGCGGGTCTAATCTCTGCGGTAGCGGATGGGTATCGCGCTTTTTAAAGACTTTTTGCAGTGCGCGAAGCATTTCATCGGGCTTGGGAATTTTCATGTTCAATAGAAGAACCATATCGATTAGATCCTTTGCACGGGAATTGACTCTCTGACCGCGAATCAAGGTGTAAGTGTGCAGTTTTTCAGCGAACTGTTGTTCAATGGAAATCATGGGAATAACCGGTGCAGGAACCCCGCAAAATTCAAGCCAGTTGGAACCTTGAATTGTTTCAATCTGATCGAGAAGGAAATCGGCGCCTACATCTAGCTGGAAGCGAACAAAGATTTTCTCGCCGATCAAGGATGAAACCGGATATCGGGCGCCTCCATATGGGGCGTTTTCCAGGTCGATCTGGGCCTTTCCAACTTGATAGATGAAATGATCGTTCAGATCTTGCTGAGAAAGGTCTTGAAGATCGATTAAGATCAGTTCACTTAAAAGCTCGTTTTCATTTTTCACTCGTCGAATGCAGGTCAGGTCAATGTCTTTCGTAGCTCGGGCATGGGCGATGCGCAATTCCATTGCATATCCACCTTTGAGAAAAAACTTCGGTTTTTCTTGAGAGAAAATCCTTGCGAGGAATCGGTCGAATGCGACTTTGCGACGAAGGCGTTGGAGGTCTTCGCCAGTTGAAATAGCTAAATTCTTGAGGCGAGCTTCAAGGCTTGTGCGGAAAGCTCCGGCAGTTTTAAATTTTGTATTCATGTTTATATTTCAAAAGTTGGGGTGTTTGATTTACGTCGCGAAGAAGAAGAATCCCTTTTCGCAGTCCTTCACGTATTGCTTGAGCAATCAAGTCTGGAGAAATTTTTCCTTCTGCAATTACATCGAGTAAAGTGCGAAGGGGTGTGGTGACTCGATATCCTTGACAAATTTCGATGTCGCTTTTGGAAAGGCTTGCAAAATAGAGTTTGATCGCTTTAGGAATTGCGATTTGTTTTCGGAATCGGAGCGGGACAGTCATATGCATTTTCGAAGGCATGTTGTCGCTTAGATCATGAATATCGAGAGCTGTATCATGGGACCATACCCCCTGGGGATGATCCTTTTTATCTCGGCTCCAAAGAGTCCAAAGAACAAGTTCCGGTCGATCGGTGGCAGGGTAGTGAGCTAGGCGATAAATACCTCTCAACTCCTTTATCCATTCTCCAGAAAGTAGTTTGCGATGAAAATGAGAGCGTGAGATTCCGCATTCTTGCGCCTGTCGTGTGGTAAAAAAGCCTTGCTGACGGTCGGCTATTTCAAAAAGCTTACTTCTTGTGCTCATGTATAAAAGTTACCATTTTGGTAACGTTTGTGTAAACCTGTTTTTAAGTACCACATCCTTACCATGTTGGGAGCTGCGGCAATTGTCGTATCGCGTAACGACAATTGGCCAACAAGTTGTTGGACCAATTCGTGATTCATGGGGATTCTCCTTTCAGGATCTGGTTCGAGATTTGGTTACTGAACTGTTTTGTGACTTCTACGTCCATGTGTGTGTATTGGAGGAGCATCGACAAAGTGCGATGACCCGTGGCGGTTTGTAACTGGAGATTGGAGGCTCCTTTTGCCGCGGCGTAAGTGCAAAAAGTGTGGCGCATGTCGTGGGCCCGGCAATTTGTGATGCAGGCGCGTTTGAGAGCTTGTTGCCAGGCTTTTTTGATGTCGATGCGGCCGAAGGCAGTCTTGCTAGCGAATACGAGAGGTTTTTGCGGATTGCGTAGATCGTAGAGGCGGCGCAGTTCGGCTACAACGGGATCAGAGAGTGCGATGCTACGAGGACGGCCGTTTTTGCTTTGCTTGATGTAGGCGATTTTGTTTTCGAAATCGATATGTTTCCATTCGAGATTGAGGATTTCTCCCTGACGAGCGCCGGTCGTGAGAGAAAGGATGATGATGCAATAGAGATAAGGGGATTTGCTTGTGCGTGAGGCGGAAAGAAGGCGAGCGATCTCGTCTTCCGTCAGGACGCGATCGCGACCTGGGTTCTCTTTGAGTTTGATGAGGCGGAGAGCTGGATTCTCGCTGATCCAGCGAAGATGTTGGGCCGCGTAGGTGAGAAGAGAGGAGAGGGAGGCGAAGTAGCGGTTCGTTGTGGAAGACGTTCGTTTACGTCCCTTGGGTGTTGGAGTATCGATGAGGAACTGGCGCTCTTTTCCGAGAAGTTCAGGAGTGATGTGAACGAGGGCGTAGGCGCCTAGACGGGTTTTCCAGTAGGCGAGATGGCGATTGGTATCGTCGGCTGAACGATGGTGTTCAAGGGCGCCGTCTTGGATGTAGCGATCCGTAAGTTCAGCAAAGGTGCGGATTTGATTATGTTGGTCGAACTTGAATTCGCCGAGTTTGATCTTTCTTTCGACGTCCTTCGCCCAATCGTCAGCTTCCTGTTTGCGTTCGAAATGATTGCAGACGGTAGGGTAGCCCTTGATGCGGACGACCGCGCGCCAGACGGTCGTTCCGTCTTCGTTTTTGCGTTTGAAAATAGATGCCATGATTCCAACCTTGGGTTAACGGTTTTGGGTTGGATGGCGCTGCCGGTTAAGATTATTCTTTGTTGCACCGCCATTGCACCGTCGGCGTATATTTTAAACTTTAACTTGATATTGGATCAAGCTGAATGCGCCTTAAGTGCAGTGGATTGTGCTGGTTATGGAGATGGGGCAACCTGGATTTGAACCAGAGACCGACGGGTTATGAGTCCGCTGCTCTAACCGCTGAGCTATTGCCCCTTAAAAGCTTTGAAGATACAACTTTATCTTGTGGAAAAGAACTTTTCAAGTTGTTTGGATACCTGAAAAATGCGTGAAATTCGTCAATCAAATATTTCGTAATTATACAAATCTGATCTAGTTTGTAAGTCATTCGGCATATTTAGTTTTTAAATTTTATTAGTTTTTATATTCTTGTAATTGCATATTTTAATTTTTTGCCAGGGTTTCTCAAAATCGAAGAGAACGGGTATGATGGATGGCCTCATGAGTGCATCGGTTTTGAAACACACGAAGACAGGGCGGGCGCTTTTCTGGAGCAGCGCGCTGAGCGAGCCCCTTTTCACATTGTACGGCTTGGTCGCGATCATCTTGTACAAGGATCTGGGGGCGAGCGCGTGGCAGATCGCTTTGATGACAATGCTGAAACCGCTCATCACGATCTTGTCGTTCTATTGGAGCGCAGGGTTGGGGCGGAGCGGGAAGATCAAGTCCAACGTCCTCTGGGCGGGCTTCTTGATGCGGGCGCCGTTTTTATTATGTCCCTTTTTCGATTCGGTATGGTTTGTGATCGGGGCGGCGGTGAACTATATGTTCTTCCATAGGGCGGTAATCCCCGGATGGATGGAAATCATCAAGAGGAACATGGACGCAGGGAAGCGGGGAAAGCTCTTTTCACTGAGTTCGGCATTCGGGTATGCGGAAGGAGTCGTCTTGTCGCTCGGCATGGGATGCGTGCTCGACCAT
This sequence comes from Chlamydiota bacterium, assembly GCA_013285585.1. Lineage (GTDB taxonomy): Bacteria > Chlamydiota > Chlamydiia > Chlamydiales > SM23-39 > CAIPFQ01. The sequence goes on along the minus strand of JABDHH010000002.1, from coordinate 46,320 downwards.
GATCCGGGACTGTGGAAGATCTTATTTTTCGGAGCGTCATTGGTCGGCATGGGAGTGCTTGCGATCCAGGCGCGGATTCCAGTGGAAGAGAAAGCATGGGAAGGAGAGAGGCTGAAGTGGCGGGAATTGGTGGCAAGGCCATGGAAGGATAGCTACCGGTTGATCCGGACTAGGCCCGATTTTGCGCGGTATCAGTGGGGGTTCATGGTTTGCGGGTTCGGGATCATGCTGATCCAGCCGGCGTTGCCGATCTTCGCTGTGGATGATTTAGGTGTGTCGCACACAATGGCGGCGGGCGGGATCTCGATCGCGAAAGGACTAGGGTTCGCTCTGTCGTCGCCGGTATGGGCAAAGTGGATCGAGCGGGTCAATGTATTGAAGTTGGCGAGTTGGGTTTTCTTGTCGGTGGCATTGTTCCCCGTGCTGATGGCGTGCTCGACCTGGTGGATCGGGTGGTTCTACTTGGCTTATTTCTGGTACGGGGTAGGGCAAGGAGGAAGTCATTTGGTGTGGCATATGTCGGGGCCGATCTTCGCAGGGAAAGAGGAGAGTTCCCGGTTCACGGGGGTCGGACTGATGATGGGGGGCTTGAGGGGAGCCGTGGCTCCGCCTTTGGGGGGCTGGCTGGCAGTCGTTTTGGGGCCGATCGAGGTTCTGGTTTTAGGAGGAGCGCTCTGTTTCTACAGCGGAGCAAGGCTGCTAAAAAGCCGATTTGCAAAAAAAGACGAGATCGCTCAAAAAATTTAAGAAAAAAATTGGTCCATTTGCATATATAGGATTTCAAGGACACTGATATGCGTGCACTCCAATCGGGAGCCGTTGTTTTCTGCATTCTCTTCTCCGGCTCTGGTTTTTCTACTGACAGTCAAATAGACGAGCTTCCGATTGAATCGGAAGTGGCCGTCGTGCTCACTCGGTCGGACAGCATTCCCGATGGCGTGGAAAAAGCGCCCGATGCCTACTTCGAGGGTTACGTCCAGGCTCTGATCGACATGCACTACGCGGAATACAGGGTGATTGTCATCGCTAAAGATAAACACATCTGGCTGGCGAACTTGCCCAAAAATGAATTAACAGCGAAGAGTATCATTCAATTCGTCAAGGATGTCCCCGGAGTCAAAGATGTCCAGATCTTAGAGGAAGTTCCTACGGAAAACGAAGAACTTCGGGTGAAGTATGTGGAGCGTCCGAAGATCAACGGAATCTGGTTCCCCCAGATGACAGAATTGTTTCAGCCGATCATCGGCTCGCCAAGGGTAATTTCCTATACTTTGGGTTACCGGAGCGGAGACGAGATCATCGGCAACAAATGCGCCGATATTTCATTGGGCGACGACTTCCCCATTTATCGATGGCTCGATGTGATCTACGGAGGCGATCTGCAGATCGGGATCGAAGCGTGTATCTGGTCAGTCTTCAATTTCGATCCCCACCCGGATATTGCCGGCGGCACGGAGCTGGTCAATACGGACTTTTACGCGGGCATCCCCATCACCTACGCGCGAAACAAGTGGTCGTTTCGCCTCAGAGGCTTCCATGTATCCAGCCATTTGGGGGATGAATTTTTAATCAACCACCCGGGGTTCCATCGAGTCAATCCAAGCAACGAAGTAATCGATTTCTTTGTGTCCTATCAAGCGAAAGAAGCGATCCGGCTTTATGTTGGGCCGGCTGTGATCGTCCATAGCGATCCAACGTTTCGATGGAAGCCGCTGTATATTGAATATGGGACTGAAGTTCGTTTCCTGGGGACCAAATTCGACAAGCAAAGGTTGTATGGAACGCTCTATCTAACGCTCCATTTCCGCAACATGCAAGAGCTGGATTGGAATTTCGACGGAACGTACCGCGGAGGTTACGAGTTCAGCAAATTACAGGGAATCGGCCGCAAATTCCGGTTTTATGTCGAATACCATCATGGCTATTCGTACGAAGGGCAGTTCTCGAAAATGCGCGACCACTACATGGAATATAACATCTCCTACGGATTTTAGAACCTGTCCTAAAACCGGGGGCGGCGCATTTGAAGAACTCTCTCAGAAGGAGAGAAGATTCTTCGCTCCAGCAATGGGCAGCAAGTTCTTTACTGCAAATAATCCTATAGCTCGCTTGAATCGGTTCCTAAAGGACGCGCGATTGCAGCGAGCTGCCCTTTCCAAAGCACTCAAAAAACGACAGCAATTTAACCTGCTGAATAGCAAGGACTCCTTCAATTTTTCTTCTAAAAAAAAGAATGAGTTTTTATATTTTCTATAAATTTCGGAAGGGGTGCCTATGTGTTCATCTTGGTTCTCTTGTTTCTGTTGTTGTCCTCGGAATGTTGTCGATAGTCCTTTGAGCCATATCGCCTCTACGGTTGAGGCTTCATCTTTATATCCTGCATTAGAAGATAGAGTGGGATCGTTTGCGCAAAATAAAATTGGTGTCTCCCTGGAGTCCAAGTCAAGTCAACGGCTGGCTTCCGGAGTGGGGACGAAAGAAAATTCTTCTTCAGAGCCAAAAAAGAGGCTAACAAAGGCTCGCGCTGGATGGTCAAACAAGGTGCCACTTGACTACGGATCCAGAGCGAAGTCGCCAGACTCCGTTATAGACTCTTCCGATATAGACTCTCCCGATAACGATAACGAAAACGGGCCATGGAAGCTACATAAAGCGAGCTCGGAAGATTCTTCCACTGATGATGAAAGTAATCCGCTTGCAAAATTGCCCGACCCCGGGCATCGCTAAACTTTTTAAGTTTAGCTGCAACGGCCTCTCCCCAAAAATGATGCATTTTTGGAGAACCCCTTTGGCCTTTGGCGCCGGCTGCACCTGAGCCAAATTCAGGGCGCCTCTTTGGCATAACTTTAACTTCTCAGCCGCACGCAGTATAACATCTCCTACGGAGTTTAGAGGGTGTTGTAAAATTCAGCTTCGGCGCTTTTGAGGATTATTTTTGGCCGCTTTGCGACCCACTCAAAAAACAACAGAAATTTAAATAGCTGAATAGCAATGACTCTTTCAATATTTTCTTCTGAAAAAAGAATGAATCTTTATTATTTCTATAAATTTCAGAAGTGGTGCCTATGTGTTGGTTTTCTTGTTTCTGTTGTTGTCCTCGGAATGTTGTCGATAGTCCTTTGAGCCATCTCGCCTCTACGGTTGAGGCTTCGCCTTTATATTCTGCATTAGAAGATAGAGTGGGATCGGTTGCGAAAAGAGAAATTGGCGGTTCCCCTGAGTCCAGGTCAAGTCAACGGCGGTCTTCAGGAGAGGGGAGGGCAGAAGATTTTCCTCCGCCAAAAACGGGGTTCACAAGGACTTCCGCTCCATGGTCAAACAAGATACCGGTTCGCTACGGAGAGGAATCGCCAGACCGTGATATAGGCTCCGATATGGAAGAAAATTCTCCTCCAGAGCCAAAAGGAATGTTGCGAATCTCTTCCGATGATGACAAACAACACCTACCTGGACCCTCAAGATCTGGAGAGGGAGGAGGTTCAGCGCAAAAAACCAAGAGAAACCTTCCTCCTCCCTCTCCCGCAATGACTCCTTACATATCTAGGGGAGTCCGGGCTCCTCCTCGGATAGCGCGAAAAGACTCTTCCGATTCCGATGATGAACCCGGGGGCGTAGTGAAAACGCAAAAGGTTTGGCACATTCATCCAAGGCAAGGCCAAGGCCCTGCTGACAGACCCTATGAAATTTCAGCGCAAGGTGTTAGGTTCTTCCCTCTGGCACATACAGAGACGGAGGAACCTTAAGCTAATGAACGCTTGGAGTTGTGGGTTCTTTCCCCTCAGATTTTTCGAATTAGGTATTGAGCCAGTTGCAAAACTCCAATTCGGACCCAAACCCGCGCTTTCTTCGCCGGATTCGGATTTTTCGCAAATCGCCTATGACCAATAGGATATGTCGATTTGCGAAAAACCGAACCGGCTTTGAAATCATCGAATTTGGGCAGCGAAGCGAGTTTTGCAACTGGCTCTATTGCAAAAAAAATTTCAGTGTCTTATTCTTAACTTAAAAAACAATTTATTTAATCTGTAAATTCCGAGAGGTGTCTATGTGTGTTGCTTCCTTTAAATCTTCTCACACGATAAGGCCGGAAACAGCGTTAAGGAATGAGCGGATACCCGTTCCTCCTTACTCTGGCCGTTTGCCTGAGAGAGTGAAAACAGTTGCGATAAAGGAAATGGCTTCCTCGAATCCCAAGTTAGACCTACGAGAGTCTTTCGGAATGTGGGCAAAAAATTCTCCAGGGAAAAAAATGGAGAGAAACTTTCCGCCTCAGAAAAACCCTCCGCCTTGTCCTCCAGTGACCTCTTCTTCAAGCGGACTCAAGGCTCCTCCAACATCGCGAAAAAACTCTTGCGATTCAGTTCAACCTTTTCACATGTTGAAGCAGGTAGGAACAGCATCGTCGAAAGTGTGGTCGATGCCCATCGCCCCGCTTCCTTACAGAGACGATACTGGAATGCAAAAACCGGAGAAAAACCTTACTTTCCTAAGAGTCCCTCCATCTCGGCCGCCCGTGCCCTCTTCTTATATATCAAGCGGACTCAAGGCTCCTCATCCGAGATTGCGAAAAGACTCGTACGATTCAGTGCAACCGTTTCACAGGGCAAGTCAGGTGACGATGCCCTCCCTCTCTCTTCCTTGTAAAGACTTACTTGGAGCAGAACTCGAAAGAGACACTTTGTCCCTGCCTCAAAGTACTTCGACGTCTCAGGCGGATCCTTCTCGGGTTTTCCGAGAAGGTGCTTCCGATGATGAAGAAGATTTGGCGAGGAGAGTGGTTGACTTTGTCTTGTCCGACGAGAAGCCAGGTAAAGGCGAGACTTCCGGAGCGAAGGAAGGTGAAGACACTCCTCCAAAGCATAAAACGAAAAGAATCCCTCCGCCTGCGCCTCAAATGACGCCTTATATATCGAATGGAGTCCGGGCTCCATACCGGGAAAGGCGAGAAATCTTGTCCGATGATGAGGAGGAAGCGAGGACTCAAACGGTTTGGCAAATCCAGCCAAAACGCAGAGAACGTGAGTTGGAGCCCTATCAAGTTTTTCAGAACGGCAGCCTAAGGTCAGTGGACGATACAATACGGTCTTCGGACGGGAGAATATACTGGAAAGAGATGCTGCTGGACGGTAGAGTAATATGGGTGGAGCGGCTGCCGGATGGCAGAACGTAGCTAGTTTAACAGTCCTTGGCACGGACGTGCTTGAAGCCGGCCAAGTGGCGTAAAATTATTTTTAAGGTGTCTGGAATAGATCAGTCCATCCAAGACTGTTGAATTAAAATGTCAAGATTCTGTAAAATCTCCGTAAATTCTGGAGGTTTTTATGGTTTTTTCTTGTTTATCTTGTTTCTGTTGTAATCGAAATAATTCAGGTTCTCCTCAGATGATAAGGACTGGCTCTTCTGTGGCAGGTTCTTGTGCAAATACAGAGGCAGTAGTGCAAGACGTCTATAACTCTTCTCAGGCAAGGTCTCCAAGCGGAAACCGTGCTTCTCTTCCTTCTCCTGTATCCGCCCGGATCATTTCCCCTCTTCCTTCTATGGAGATGTCCCAGATACCTCCCGCTCCTCCTTACCTAGCGGATAGCCGAGAGGACTCAAATTCACTTTTTGATCCTGCTTCTAAACATTCACTTTTTGATTCTGCTTCTAAACATGGTTCAGGTGAAGAGAGTGTGGAATCGAACCACAAGGAATGGTCTTTCTCACATTCCCGTAGGTCACAAGAAGATCCCCCTCAACTGCGAGAACAGCAAGTAAGTTGGGAACTGGAAGGAGGGCAAGTAAGTTGGATCCCTCTTTCATCATCCATGCGGGTGGCTCCTCTTATTCCTGCTGCTGAGCCGGCCATAAAAGGTGAGGATCAGGACTCCGATAGTGAGAAAGAAGACTCACTTTATAATCCAAAAGCATCATTTGAACATAGAGAGGAATCGCTCGAAGATTCTCAATATTCAACGCCGTTTGTAAGCCGAACTTCTACACCGGTTAACAGCGGTAGGAACCTGGACCTAGAGAATAATCAAGAGGACTCAGACTTACTTTTTGCTCCTAAAGATGAGGTAGAAGAAAATTCCTCTCCAGATTTGACGCCGCCGGAACTCACGCTTCCAAAACCAAAGGAACTCACGCTTCCAGAACCAGAGGAACTCACGCTTCCAGAACCAGAGGAACTCACGCTTCCAGAATCAGAGTCAAACAATTTGGAGCATGATCAATCTCCTAAGGTTGCGCTAATCTATCTAAGAAATCAGAAGACGAAACCACTCTATTATAGTAGCTTGTTTCAAAAGCATTTTCGAGAGTGAGAGCGAAGGACTGCAAGCCGCCCGCACTTCTGAAGATTATTTTTGATCAATGGAGGCAATTGCATAAAAACCATCTTCGTATACGGGGCCTTTCTTGCCTATCGGGAGTTCGTTTTTGAAAAATTTTCTGTAGATCGCGAGTCCTTGCGCGGCTGTCTGGATGCAATAAAAACAATTTGAGATCCATTCCGAGCCGGCGATTGTCCCTGTCTCTTTGTTCAAGCGGAATCGGGAAGAAACTTTGCGCTTCCAATAATCTATGCTGCCGTAGAGAAGGATCGGATTCGCTGGCGCTGAGCCAGTTTTACGCCGCACTTCTTCCAGAGAATATTCAAAATCCAAGCCGATGCCGCCGGAAACAAAAATAGGTAGGTCGAGACAGAACTCGGCTTGCCGTTCGACGAGCCGGTCTAAGCGGTAGGTCATCTTCGCATCGATATAACGGTTTTGGAGCTGTTCTTTCACGACGGCGCCATCGCGAGCGCGGAAATCGACGATGTTGGCGCAGGATAGAATGCCGAGTTCTTTCGCTACGCGGTTGCCGACTTCCATCGCACCCGGGCCGCCGTCGGTAACGAGGGCGAGCGGAGTATCGCGGCCAAGAAGAGGATGGTCCACTTCTGCACGCATAGCGAGCAGCCCTGCGAGAAGAATGCGCAGCTCGATGCCGAAACTTCCTTCCTGAAGATTCGATCCGTAGACTCCTAGGACGGTGGCTTTGCGGAATGTCTCGATGAGGGGGATGGGGACGAAAAGGCCTGCGTCTTTTTCAGGTCTGAGAACGAATTGAAGAAGGGTTTTCTCATCGGGTTCGGCCCAATAGACAGGGATGCCGAATTTGGCAAGATCGAGGAGCATAGAACGGTCTTCATGGAAAAAAAATCCGTCGTGAGAGAAAGAGGGGTATTGGAAATAGATTCGTTTGAGGCAGCGGGCGACGAGATCGTTGAGGAGCAGCCTTTTCAACAGGGGCGTTGGGAAATGGCGGCAAAGAAGGATCCCTTGCGAGGTGATGAAGCCGTTTTCGATCGCTTTGAGAAAGGGGTATTGGGGTTGGTTTTCGATATATTTTTCGGTTATGAGTGCTTGCCGGGATGGATCGATAAGGCCGGGGAAGTCGTGTTTGGGGGAGGCGCGAACGATCCAATCGCTTTCTTGGAGAGCGAGCATCTGAGTTCCTTTGACAAGGAAGACCGAAGCAAGAACGCTCGATGGACCGGGAGCGGTGGCAAAGGCGTTGAAAAGGCTTTGCGGATCTTCGAGCAAAGCGATCAGTTGGTCTCGGTCGGAAAAGAAAACGTGCTCGCGGTGCGGTTCGAGTGTGTAAAATTCGAGGGGAAGATCGTCGATGACCTGAAGACTGTTGCCGTAAAGTTCGTAAATATCGCCCGATTCAGCCGTATCGGGCTGCAGCACGCAGGCAGATGTGTGATGATAGCCTTGAGGGAGCAGATAATTGACGACGCGGGCATATACAGTGCGGATATGGAGGGGGGCTGTACGGACGAGAAGAATCTCGTTTTCGCGTACTATTCGGGGCGCTCCTGCTTGCCAATGATGGTGGAGATGCAGAAGCTGGCGAGTGTGGGACAAATTCTTGCGAAGGGCTTTGGCGAGGGTAGGGAGAAACCCGAATAGGGCGGGCTCGTAGCTGAGGGTACCGTCTTTTAGAGAAAGGAAGGCGACGGTGCGGCCGTTGTTTTTTTCCAAGATCAGCTCTCGGCTGCCTTCGAGACCGCCGAGAGAGAGAAGCGGGCGCCCTTCCTGGTCGGAACGGGAAGACATCCGAAGAAGGTAGTCGGGATCTCGGACTCGCCTTCGGTCGTCTGCGGCAAACAGTTTTCCGATGTAGGCTCCTACCGGAAGAAGATCCAGCATAGCCGAAGCGATATCGCCGTATGGGATGAGCTCGACTTTGACCTCGGCCCGGTTGTGTTTCCTGTCTAAGTGAAACTCGCGGCCGATCCCTTCGATTCCAATTTGGGCGAGGGTGCTTTTCAAATTGAAAAACACAAGGCGCGGATCGATCTCGTAGCCGACGAAACCCGGGAAGATTCCGGAGATGGCGACCGTAGCGACACGCCTTTTGTTATCCAAACGCTTGAGATCGACGATATGGCCGTCCGGAGTGACCAGGTCGTAATAGTGGGGAGAAAGATAACCGTCCATTGATTTCTTACATAACACGAGTCAGAGGGTGTTCGCAATGTAAGAACCTCTACCAGTAGTCAGTCAAGATTGCTTCATCGCTTTTTTGGATTATTTTGGCCGTGGAAAGTTGAGAATCCCTCCCAAAAATTTGAATCGAAAATCGTTTAATATCCCTTCCCTTTTTCGTAGCGGCCCATGAGTTGGCATTGAGCGATGATATGACCTTGCATCGCTCTTTCCACTTCATGTTTGGTCGCGCCGACATGCAAATCGAGCATTTTGTCCAAAGCATACAGCTTGAAGAAATAACGGTGCTCGCCGTCGGGAGGGCACGGACCGATATACTGATTCTTGCCCCCGGTATTTCGCCCTTGAAGGCCTTGAGGCGCTGTTTTTTCGGCGATTTTATGATGGTGGGGGATGATATTGAAAACGATCCAATGGTCGTACATCCGCTCTGGCCGGATGTGCGCGGGAACATCCGGGTCATCCATGATCAGACACAAGCTTTTCGCATTCGGCGGCACGTCTCCTATCTCGAGAGGCGGGCTGATATTTTGCCCTTCGCAAGTATAGATCGATGGGATAATGCCCCCTTCTTTGAATGCGAGACTTGTCAGACGCATGATGAAGCTCCTATTGAGACAAATTCATCTTGAGCATACACTTGAATAATTTATGCTTCCAAGAAGTTTTGGCACCCACGACGGATCTTTCCACGCCGATGAAGTGACGGCCTGCTCGCTCCTCCTCTTGTTCGACCGGATCGACCGGGATAAGATTTATCGGAGCAGAGATCCCGATGTACTGGCTAACTGTGATTATGTTTGCGATGTGGGCGGCGTTTACGAGCTGGAAAAAAGGCGTTTCGACCATCATCAGGTGGAGTATCAAGGGCCGATGAGCAGCGCCGGAATGATTCTTATGTACTTGAAAAACCAAGAATTGATTTCCCCTCATCTCTACGAAACGCTCAACAAAGTGATCATCATGGGAGTCGACGCGCATGACAATGGCCGCGCGACTCCCGAGCCGGGAGTCACGTCATTTTCTCAGGTCGTTTCCAATTTCCTCCCCATTGAATATGAATCGACTCCCGAGGTCATGCAAGCTGCGTTTTTCCAAGCGATTGATTTCGTTGTTGGACACTTGGACCGGCTCCAAAAGCGTTTTTTCTATACGCTCAATTGCGAGAGCGACGTCAAAATTGCCATGGCTCAGTCGCAGCATGCCCTTATCTTCGACCACCCGCTTCCCTGGATGGAGAATTTTTTCGAACTGGGAGGAGATTTGCATCCGGCCGAATTTGTGATCATGCCTGCAGGCAAGCACTGGAAACTCCGCGGGATTCCTCCCAGCCTCCATGAACGGATGAAGGTCAGGAAACCCTTGCCGGAAAGCTGGGCGGGTCTTCATGAAGAAGATCTGAAAAAAGTCTGCGGGATCCCCGGCGCGATTTTTTGCCATAAAGGACGCTTCATCTCCATCTGGGAAACCAAGGAAGACGCTATCAAAGCCATGCATATCGCTATGAAGAGGCAATCATGACTATGACGACCGTATTTGGGAAAATCATTCAAGGAAAGATCCCTTGCAAAAAGGTATTCGAAAACGAGCGGATCTTGGCGATCGAGGATATCCATCCGATCGCACGCGTCCACATCCTCATCATGCCGAAAAAAGAGATCCCTAGCCTGCAACGCGTCGAGCCGCACGACTTGCCCTTGATCGGTGAGATCATAGAAGTGGCTCAGAAAATAGCGGTCGAGAAGGGGATTGCCGACGGCTATCGATTGCTCACGAACAACGGTCCGGATGCCGGCCAGATGATCTTCCATCTCCATTTCCATTTGATCGGCGGCCGCATCTTAGGCAGTATGGCCTGAAAAACCTAAACTTTTGTTAAACTGTACTAGCTGTTCCCAGTAGCGTCTTCTTGACGATTCCGAGGCAGTCAAGATTGGGATGAATTCCGCTAAAAACGGATCATTGCGGTCTAAAGACTCGGCAGCGGCCTCAAGATGCACCCCGCTGAGAAAAGCTTTTCCTTTGCCGACCTGGCACTCGAGGATCGCGGGAGGCTCGCCAGGCAGATCGGCGTAACGAGCTAGGATCCGGCAATTCGACAAGTCTCCTTTGAATGTGCAGCCGCCGTTATAGTAAGCATGAAAATAACATTCTTCTGTTTTGAGCTTCGCTGCCCGAGCGCCTCTTCGGCTATTGTAATCGAACGATCCATTCCCATAGGCAGGCCCTACCGCCGCGCCGCGAAAGAATGCAAGTTCTCGATCTTCACAGACCTCTAAAGGAAAGCCTGGATCGAATTCGATCCTCTCAGCCGCGAAATAGGCCCCTGCGCAGATGCCAAGATAGGTCCCGCCGTTTTCGACATATTGTCGGATCCGGCGGCATCCCTCGCCTTGGAGGGCTGCGTGGTAAGGCCGGTCCCTACCTCCCGGCATGATAAAAAGAGAGCATGACGCATTCCAAGAGGTGCCGACGATATCGGCAGCGCTCAAAAGACGTCCTGAGAGGGGAAGTAGCATGGCCCCTTCCCCGGTAAAGATCGAGATTCCCATTCTTCCATAATAAGGGAATGATCTGGCATAAGGAAAGAGATATGAGATATCTACCCCTCTTGGCGATTTTCTTAGTAGGCGCCTCTTCGATCAGCAATGAAGAGGAGGGAGCCAGGAGAGTCCAAGCCCACCTCCTGATCGATGATCCGGCCTCGGCTCTCCAAGAAGCGGTTAGCCTGGCCGAGCAGTACCCCGATTCACGGCTCGCCGGGTCGATCCTCGTCGAAGCCCTGGCCGCGGGAAAGCAGGAAGAGGAAGCCCTCGACGCGTGGAACCGTCTTTCGATCAAATATCCCGATCTCCTGTTAGACCGCCATTTGATGGAAGAGCTTTCCTGGGGGATTTTAAAAAAAGGTCTTGATTCTACCCAGAACGGCGTAAGGCTGGCGTCATTGATCGGGGCTTATCTGACCCGTGATGTGCGGGCCGTGCCGATCTTGCAAAAGATGATGCGGGACTCCAATGCTGTGATCCGCTCCGTGGCTGTCCAGATGTCTTGTTCTTATCAGGACGCCCCTCTGAAAGACGAGATCGTCCGCTTGATGGACGAAGAGCGGGTCTGGGTCGTCCGCCTCGAAGTCATCAAGGCGATCGGCGTTTTGAAGATGAAATCGCTGGCTCCGAAGCTCCAGGCGATCGTCCAGTCGGAACGGGCTACTTACGAAGAACGCCAGCTCGCTATCGAAGCGCTTTTGAATATTTACGAAAACATATCCCTTTCCGAATTCAAGACGCTGGCAGCGAGCAATCGAGCGGGAATCCGCCATTTGGCCTGTTCGATCGCCGCCTTTTTCGAACTCGAAGATGCTAAGAAAGAGATTTTAAAACTCGTCCAGGACCCCCATCCCGATGTGCGGATCGCGGCATTGAACGCGTTCGGCCTCGTTTATCGAGAGAAAGCTTCCAAAAGCGAAGCGATGGAGGCTCTTGAGGGAGTGCTCAAAGATCCGCATCCTGCCGTGGCGATCACGGCGGCATGGGCTGCCATGCTAGTCGATCCTGCATGGGGAGGGCCTGCTCTCGAAAGCTGGCTAATTGACGCGCTTTCGGAAAATCGGCGGCTAGCGGCGGCTGCGCTGACAGCCACGGGAGGGAGAGGGACCGAGCTTGCCCTGAAAATTCTCCGCGAAACGGGCGATCTCTATGTAAAAGCCAACCTTTCCATAGGTCTTTTAGGGCAGAGGATCGAAACGGTCTTTTGCTGCGATTGCATCTATGAATTTTTGAATGGCGAAAAGAGAATGTGGATGTGGGATACTCGTCCGAACCCCCTTTTCCAAGTTCTGGCCCCAAGCCAAGTCCGCTATATCGACCATATCCCTAACTATCCTGAAGCCATCGATCAAATGACCCGCCTGAGTCTGGTATCGCTGCTCGCGATCGTAGAGGATCTCAGAGCAAGCGCTGCTCTCAAGAGTTTTTTGCAGAAAAGGACCTGGGGGATCAGCGGCGTCGCCGCAGCTACCCTCCTTCAAGAGGGAGACGAGTCGGCCCTCGGAGTCGTTCGAGGATGTTTGGACGATAGCGATGCCAATATCCGTCTGCAAGCATGTCTCGTATTGGCGATGATGGGCCGTGACGAATCGGTCTTGAGCGATCTGCAAGGCGCCTATGCGGGAGCAGACCATGAGCGGAAGCTCCATATTCTGGAAGCTCTAGGGCGCATGGGCAATGCCCGCTCGTTCAGCTTTTTGGTGGGGGTATTCCGTGAGCCGTTTCCCATTTTACGAGTCGCTGCCGCAGCGGCGCTCATCCAATGCATTAACCGATGAGCCATAGGAATCAATCCAATGAGAGAAAAAAAAGTACGCGAAGCGCAAAACTATCTAAAAGAAATGGGCGCGGATGGATGGCTGCTCTATGATTTTCATAGAAGCAACTACCTAGCGCACCTATTTCTCGAAATCCCAGAACGCGCGATGGTCTCCCGACGCTTTTTTTATTGGATACCGGCGGTAGGCTGTCCCATCAAGATCCTCCATGCAATCGAATCCCATGTTTTAGATGCTTGGCCGGGAGAAATAAAAACGTTTCTCTCCTGGCAGTCTCTCCGCAAAGAAGTCGGGGCGGCCGTATCCGGAGCCAAGCGGGTGGCGATGGAATATTCTAACGGAAACCCCTATGTATCTCAGGTGGACGGCGGAACGATCGACCTGGTCCGCTCTTTTGGACCGGAAGTTGTCAGCTCGGGAGCGTTTTTATCGCATTTCACGGCCGTCATCGATGCCGAGCAGGGGAAAAGCCATATCCGCGCTGCGTCGGCCCTAGATCGGATTGTCAAAGAGACGTGGGATTGGATCTCAGAGCACCTTAGTCAGGACAAGCCCATAGACGAATACAAGATCCAACAGAAGATCGTGAAGGAGCTGGAACGGCGCAATTTGATCACCGACGCTCTCCCGATCATAGCTGTGAATGCCCACAGCGCCGATCCCCACTTTGAAACGCGCCCTACTGATTCGAGTCCATTGCGAAAAGGAGATTTCCTTCTGATCGACTTATGGGCGAAGGAACGGGTTGAAGGAGCTGTGTTCGGAGACATTACCCGGGTCGCAGTCGCAAGGCAGGTGCCCACCGAGCGGCAAAAATCCCTATTCGATATCGTCCGGAGCGCCCAAAAAGCGGGGATCGACCTCGTGAAACGCCGCTTTGCAGAGAAAAAAAAGGTCATGGGATTCGAAGTGGATGACGCAGTGAGGAAGGTCATTAAGGACGCGGGCTTCGGCGATTATTTTATTCACAGAACCGGCCATAGCATCGAGGTCCATTTGCATGGAAGCGGCACTCACATCGACAACCTTGAGATGCATGACGATAGGCCCATCCTGCCAGGGACCTGCTTTTCGATCGAACCGGGGATCTATTTCCCTGGGGAATTCGGTATCCGCCTAGAATCGGATGTCTACATACATCCAGAGGGACAGGTCCAAGTAACCGGAGGAGAGCAGGATCAGCTCCATTCTCTCGGAACCTGAGTTTTGAGTTCGATCCAACTCAGACTCAAGGATTTTTTCGCGATCTTGGCGCCGATTTTTCCTCGAAAATAGCGCCTTCGGCTATGATCTCGGAAAAAATCGGCGCAATTCTCTCGAAAATCTCTCTTGATTCTGAGGAAAACGAACCCAAAACTCAGGTTATGAGAACAGCTTGAGTCTTAGTCCATCGAAATCTTGTTTGGAGACCATTTGCTGCACCGCGCCGAAAGTCAGCTGGGCGCGGTTTTCATCTTTGAAAACGAAACAATCATCATTCCCGTCGAGCAACTGGTCGAAACGACGCCGATCGAATTCTTTCGCATGGCAGGCTCCAAGATCTTCCAGATTCGATTGAATCGTCGGATCTGCGATGATCTGCAGAACGAATGCAGCTTGAAGCGCTGAAGGGATCGCTTGATATTCCAAGATATGCCAACCCGTTTGCCTTGCTAGATAGTGCAAGGTGGGATTTTCGAGCCTGTTATAGAGATTCTCTTCATGTTCTTTAAAGTGCTTCCGAGCTGTATTGCATAGATGGTTATAGGATGCGATCGCCGGGAGAAGAGCTCGCAGGGGCTCCTTTGGGTTGCGCCGGCGCAGCAAGTCCATCGGCAGCTTTTCCATAGAAAGGTTATGTTTTTTGAAAAATGTTTCGATTTGCGGCTTTGCCCAATGCTGAATGCTGGCAAACTCCTGGGCCTTTTCATCTGCGATACCCGCTTTAGTCGAACATTCTCGCGAACGAAGCATATAGGATTGAAAGCCTACCTGCAGCGGGAGGGTGGAGAGGATCATGCCGAATGTAAGGGCCGGGGAAAGGGGGGGGAGAAGTCCCATAGAGATCGATAGGATGACAGCGAGGATCGCAATGAACGCTACGACACAGACTTTTGAAGCCAAGCTGTATAAAACAGCTTTACGCCCCTGCTCAGCGGCCATTTTTTGCGGAATTTCAGTCACATATCGGCTTAACTGAAGAGAGGGCGCTGGTCTAGATGAAATCAGTACAGACATAAATATATGAATTGTTTTGCTCTAAGAAGGATAGAGGATCCGGAAGTAAATTCCCACTAAAAAACGGCTAAGAAAGAGTTAGAGGAAACTAAATATTTTAATGCGTCTTTCTTCATGCGCAGATGAATGTGAGACAGTCCATTTGACCGGTTAGGAGAAAGAGAGGCATGGATACCGAGATCGGTAAGAAACTGAGGAGGCTCTTTCAAGATCGTTTCAGGGGATTCTCCACTATAAACCGATAGGAGAAGGGCTGCCAGGCCAGAGGAAATCAAGGCGTCCGACGCAGCTTCGAAAACCATCAAGCCGTTAATCAATCGAGAGGACAAGTAGAGATTGCTTTGGCAGCCCGAAACGAGATTTTCAGGGATTTTAAACTCGGGAGCTAATGGCGGCAAGCGGCGTCCCAATTCGATCAAGGCCTTGTAACGATCTTCATCCGATGCCAACTGGGTGAAGATTTTTTTGATCGCGTCCGATTTTTTTTGAAAAGTTTCGCTCATAAAATTGAGTCTTTAACATTTAGTGTTTGACAACATACCCTAAATCCTGTTTCATTGTAAGCATTTCCGAGCCAAATATTCTATGTCGAAAGAAGAAACGATCAAGATGGAGGGCAAAGTCGAAGAGCTATTGCCCAACATGAATTTTAGCGTTGTCCTGGAAAACGGGATGAGAGTCATCGCGCATCTAAGCGGGAAGATGAGGATGCGCAACATCCGGGTCTACGCCGGAGATGCCGTAACTGTCGAGATGTCGCCTTATGATTTGACGAAGGCGCGGATCGTATACCGTCAAAAATAGATTGGCTTGAAAAGGATTGATTTTATTGTCCCAAGTGCCTTAAGCTTGTATGCTTTTAAGACAGAGGAAAGCACGCCCAGGTAGCTCAGTGGTAGAGCACTTGCATGGTAAGCAAGTGGTCGTAGGTTCGATTCCTATCTTGGGCAAAAAACAAAGAACGGAGGATCTAAGAAAATGGCAAAAGAAGCTTATCAGAGAACGAAACCCCACGTAAACATTGGAACAATCGGACACGTCGACCACGGCAAAACAACTCTAACCGCTGCCATCACTAAGGTTTTGGCTGAAAAGGGCCAAGCGAAGTTTCGCGACTATGCGTCGATCGACAATACGCCTGAAGAGAAAGCCCGCGGGATTACGATCAATGCGTCCCACGTGGAATATCAAACAGAGAAGAGACACTATGCGCACGTAGACTGCCCAGGCCATGCCGACTATGTCAAAAACATGATCACCGGCGCAGCTCAGATGGACGGCGCTATCCTAGTCGTTGCTGCGACTGATGGTCCAATGCCTCAGACTAAAGAGCACATCCTCCTCGCAAGACAGGTTGGCGTACCCGCGATCGTCGTGTTCCTTAATAAGATGGATATGATCGGCAAAGGAGATGAAGAACTTGTCGAACTCGTGGAGATGGAGCTAACCGAACTCCTCGAGTCCAAGGGTTACAAGAATGTCCCGATCATCCGCGGGTCCGCTCTAAAAGCTCTGGAAGGCGATCCGACCTATGTTCAGTCGATTGTCAAATTGATGGAGACCGTCGACGAAAAAATTCCTACTCCGGCTCGCGAAGTAGATAAACCTTTCTTGATGCCGATCGAGGACGTGTTCTCGATCTCAGGCCGCGGAACTGTAGTAACGGGCCGCGTCGAGCGAGGCAAAATCAAGGTCAACGACAAGATCCAGCTCATCGGTATCCGCGAAACTCGTGATACGGTTGCGACCGGTCTTGAAATGTTCAATAAGCTTTTGGATGAGGCGTTAGCCGGTGAAAACGTCGGGGTTCTTCTCCGCAGCATCGAAAAAAATGATGTAGAGCGCGGAATGGTTCTCGCGGCTCCTGGCACTTGCACGCCCCACACGAAGTTCAAAGGAACTGTATATGTTCTGAACAAAGATGAAGGTGGACGCCATAAGCCGTTCTTTACCGGTTACCGTCCGCAGTTTTATCTGCGCACTACCGACGTAACCGGAACCGTAGAGCTGCCGGCAGGAACCGAGATGGTGATGCCAGGCGATAACGTCGAATTGACTGCCGAATTAATCCATCCGATCGCGATGGAAGAAGGGATGCGCTTCGCGATTCGCGAGGGTGGCAGAACGATTGGCGCCGGAACCATATCAAAAATCTTGAAGTAGGATTGTGGGCTGACGGAGGGAGCCCATCCCTCCGTTTGGAGCTCTTGAAGCTCAGGGGTGTGTAGCTCAGCTGGTAGAGCAGCGATCTCCAAAGTCGCGGGTCGGGGGTTCGAGTCCCTCCGCACTCGATTAAATGGTAGGCAGGAAAGCGGAAGAGGTAAAGGTGACGACGATTACGACGGAAAAGAAAAAAATATCGTACTTTCGAGAAGTTCAAAATGAACTAAAAAAAGTTACATGGACTGCGAAAGGTGAACTGATTTTTTGTACCAAGGCCGTCATCATAGCCACATTCCTGTTTGGTTTTGCGATTTATTTGGTCGACTTGGCGATCGGCGGTGTTTTGAATGCCGCTAATGCTTTGTTCCAGGTCATTTTCGGATAAAGGAAGAAATATGCATAAGTGGTATGTCGTCCAAGTCATGTCGAGCCATGAGAGAAAAGTGAAAAAAGCTCTTGAAGAATTTCGGCATTCGAAAGGATTCGACGATGATATCTCTGAAATTTTGATTCCCACTGAAAATATTTCAGAGGTAAAACGAGGCCAGCAAAAAATCAGCGAGAAGCGGATGTGGCCTGGCTATCTTCTGGTGAAAATGAACCTCACGGAAGAGGCTTGGGCTTACGTTAAAGATACTACCGGCGTTATCGATTTTTTGGGCGGCGAACATCCAGCTCCTTTAACGGAGAAGGAAGTCTCCGATATCATGAAAGAGCTTGAAGACCGGCAAAAAGGAATTGTGCAAAAGCACAAAGTCGATATAGGCGATAAGGTCAAGATTACCGATGGAGTTTTCGTTAATTTCATTGGAACGGTGACTGAAGTCAATCACGAGAAGGGGCGCCTAAGCGTCATGGTATCGATTTTCGGGCGCGATACGCGCGTCGATGACCTGGAATTCTGGCAAGTAGAACAGTCTACCGCAGAGAATGCAGGTTAACAAAACGATGAGGAGAGGGGAGTAATCCCTTCGCATGGACTCATAAGAGGAATGAAATGGCAAAAAAACTAGTCAAACAGATCAAGCTGCAAATTCCTGCAGGGAAGGCAAATCCCGCGCCGCCCATTGGACCTGCCTTAGGGTCGGCAGGTATCAATATTATGGCATTCTGTAAGGAATTCAACGCAAAAACGCAAGATAAAGCAGGAGACGTCCTGCCTGTTATCATCAACGTTTACGCGGACAAATCGTTCACTTTTATTACAAGACAGCCGCCTGTTTCCCGCATGATCCTGAAAGAACTCGGGATCGAGTCCGGATCAAAGGTGCCGAACCGCGACAAAGTCGGCAAACTGACGCGCACGCAAGTAAAAAAGATCGCACAATCGAAAGCGGAAGACATGCGGATCGTATCCGTTGAAGCCGCTGAGATGATGGTGATGGGAACGGCCCGCTCCATGGGCGTTGACATCGAGGAGGCGTAAGATGGCGCATCGATCGAAACGAATGAAAAAAATCGACGAGATGGTCGATATCATGAAATCCTACAGGTTGGAAGAAGCCGTGGACATCTTAAAAAAATGTCCCCCTGTTAAATTCGACCAGTCGGTGAATGCCGCATTGAAGATCGGCATCGATCCGAAAAAATCGGATCAGCAAGTCCGGGGCACAGTATCGCTTCCACACGGTACAGGTCAGAAAATTGTCCTGGTGGTGATTGCCAAAGGCGAAAAAGCCAAAGAAGCTCTGGAAGCAGGTGCTGATCTCGTCGGAGCGGACGAACTTCTGGAGAAGATCAAAGGTGGTTGGACCGATTTTTCGGCCTTGATTGCAACGCCGGATATGATGCGCGAACTCGGCAAGCTTGGTAAGGTGTTGGGTCCAAGAGGCTTGATGCCAACTCCAAAGGCCGGAACCGTAACGACCGATGTAGCGAAGGCAGTCAAAGAGGTCAAAGCCGGTAAAATCGAATTTAAAGTAGATAAAACCGGAAACGTCAACAATGCCGTAGGGAAAATGTCTTTTAGTGCGACTCAATTGGTCGACAATTTGAAGTCTTTGCTGCAGGCTATCTCCCGCACAAGGCCCGCTAGCGCTAAAGGCAACTTCCTCCGTTCGCTCTATGTCTCTACGACAATGGGGCCTGGGTTGAAAATCGATCTGCAATCGCTGGATTTGGCTTAAGGGGACTGAGATGAGAAAGGAAAAACAACTCCTATTGAACGAGATTAAAGAGAAGATCGATGGCTCGACAGCAATCATCCTCACTCGATACGAAAAACTCGCGCCTAACACATCTTGGAAACTCCGCGATCAGCTTGCAAAATCAGGCGGATTTTTCGAAGTTGTGCGGAAGCAAGTGTTTATGAAAGCTGCTGAGCAATCAGGAATACCCATCGATGAAACCCTGTTGAAGGGGCATGTGGGAATCGTATTTGTGAAGCAGCCTGATGCCATGCCTTCGACAAAGTTGATCTACAAATTCTCGGAAGAGAATGGACAGATCCTGGAAGTTCTTGGTGGACAAATTGAAGGAAAATTCGTTCCTGGCGCTGATTTGGAAATACTCTCCAAATTGCCGGGAATCGACGAAATGCGCGCTATGCTTCTGGGACTCTTCACATCGCCGATGTCCCAAATGCTCGCCGTCCTGGAAGCCGTTATGGCGGAGCCGCTTTCGATTATTAGCCAAAAAAGTGAATGAAAATTTGAGGAGAATATCACCATGAGTCAACAATTAGACGAACTCGTCGAAAAGCTAAGCCAGCTCTCCGTATTGGACATGGCTAAGCTCAAAGAAAAACTAGAAGAAAAGTGGGGCGTTAAAGCCGCTGTTGCGGTTGCTGCTGCGCCTGCAGGGGCTGCTCCCGCTGAAGCCGCCGCTTCTGAATCAACCGAATTCAAAGTCATTCTAGAAGGTCCAATTCCAGACGATAAGAAGATCTCTGTCATTAAAGCCGTACGCGAAGTGACGGGTCTTGGCCTGAAAGAAGCAAAAGATCTCGTTGAAGGGGCTCCGAAAGACTTGAAAGCGACTTGCCCTAAAGCAGAAGCAGAAGAAATTAAGAAAAAAATCACTGCTGCCGGCGCTAAAGTTACCCTGAAAGGGCTGTAAATTTTTGTGTCAAAACACGATTTTACACTAGTTTTGATGAGCAGACTTTGATAAAAGTCTTTGAATGCTTAGTATGTTTTCGTGGAATTCGTAGACAAAACCGTAGGAATATCAACGAAAATTTGATAAGTTCGCAAGGATTTTTTTAGAGATGTCTCAAAAATGTGTACAAACTCAAGTTAGAGTGATACTATTTTTACGCAGAAGCTGTTCGTTGAGCAGCTTCTGTTCTTATGTTTTTTAATCAGTCTGTGTGTAGGAGCGAGTGCCCATGTTAAAAAAGCCCCCTAAACGGGTGAGTTTTCGCGAACGGGAAGAGATTATCGATCTCCCGAATCTGATCGAAATCCAGATTAAGTCCTATAACCAATTTCTGCAATCCCATCTTTTGCCTCACGAGAGGGAAAATGTTGGGCTTCAAGAGGTTTTTACCGAAATATTCCCCATCAAATCGTACGATGAAAAAACCGTTTTGGAGTTTCTGTCCTATAACCTAGGCATTCCTAAATATTCTCCGGAAGAATGCATCCGAAGAGGCATTACCTACAATGTGACTCTGAAAGTAAAATTCCGCCTAACGGATGAGACAGGGATCAAAGAAGAAGAAGTCTATATGGGCACGATCCCCATTATGACGGACAAAGGCACCTTCATCGTCAATGGCGCAGAAAGGGTCATCGTATCACAGCTCCACCGCTCTCCCGGCATTTCATTCGAGCAGGAACGGCATCCGAAAGGGACAATGATCTACTCCTTCCGCATTATCCCATACCGCGGCAGCTGGTTGGAGGCTTCCTTCGACAACAATGACATGGTCTATATCTATATCGACCGGAAGAAGCGACGCCGCAAGATACTCGCATCTACGTTTATCCGCACACTGGGTTACTCCACCGATTCTGATATTCTCGAGGAGTTCTTTGAAACGGTTAAAGTCAAGATTAAGAGCGAAAAGGACTTTGTGAAACTCGTCGGCAAGATCTTGGCCGAGGACGTAGTGGATGAACAGACGGGCCTTGTTTTCGGCAAAGCAAGCGAGAAGCTGACGACCGCGATGCTCAAACGAATGGTCGACGAGGGGATTCAAGCTGTTAGGATCGCTGAAGAAGCGGACGAGACGCATCCTATCATTAAAATGCTCTCGAAGGATACTACGGATTCCTATGAATCCGCCCTGAAAGATTTTTATCGAAAGATCCGTCCGGGAGAACCGCCAACGCTCTCCAATGCCCGCTCGACGATTATGCGCCTCTTTTTCGACCCGAAGCGATATAACTTAGGGAGGGTAGGCCGTTATAAGTTGAACCGAAAGCTCAATTTAGGCACCTCCGAAGAAGATATGAGCGTTGTCACACTTCGCAAGGAAGATGTGATTGCTGCGCTCAAATATGCCATCCGTTTAAAACTCGGCGATGAAAATGCTTATGTGGACGATATCGACCATTTGGGCAACCGCCGTGTCCGCTCCGTAGGGGAATTGATTCAAAATCAATGCCGCATCGGATTGGCCCGTATGGAAAAGATCATCAAGGAACGGATGAATCTATTCGACTTCTCATCCGATACGATGACTCCTGGAAAAATCGTCTCCGCCAAAGGATTAGCTGGCGTTCTTAAGGACTTCTTTGGACGTTCGCAGCTTTCCCAATTCATGGATCAGACGAACCCGATCTCCGAGCTTACTCATAAGCGACGGCTTTCTTGCCTAGGACCCGGCGGCCTGAACCGAGAACGGGCGGGATTCGAAGTTCGCGACGTCCATCCATCCCACTACGGCAGGATTTGCCCGATCGAGACGCCTGAAGGTCCAAATATCGGTTTGATCACCTCTCTCTCCACTTTTGCTAAAATCAATGAATTCGGATTTATCGAAACGCCCTACCGGATCGTCCGCGAAGGAGTCGTTACCGATGAAATTGAATACATGACGGCGGATCAAGAGACGGATCTGATCATTACCCAAGCCTCCACTCCACTCGATAAATTCAATATGTTTGAAGGGCAGCTCTGCTGGGCTCACCAACGCGGCGAACCGATGGAAATCGAGACGACAAAAATTACTCATATGGACGTCTCATCCAAACAGCTTGTTTCCATCGTTGCGGGATTGATTCCCTTCTTGGAGCACGACGATGCGAACCGGGCTCTCATGGGTTCGAATATGCAAAGACAGGCCGTCCCGCTTCTCATACCGGAAGCTCCGATCGTCGGAACAGGCTTGGAAGGGCGATCCGCTCGCGACTCTGGAGCCGTTATCGTAGCAGTCGAAGACGGCGTCGTCGAATACGTCGACGGGTATAAGATCGTCGTAGCACCGAAGGACAACCCGCTCAATAAGCATGCGTACGTCTTGAAAAAGTTCATGCGCTCCAACAGCGGTAGTTGCATCAATCAGACGCCGCTTTGCAACGTAGGAGACAAAATCCATGCGGGAGACGTCCTCGCTGACGGCCCTGCAACCGACAAAGGGGAAATCGGACTCGGCAAAAACGTGCTGGTAGCGTTTATGCCCTGGTGCGGCTACAACTACGAAGACGCGATCATTATTTCCGAAAAGCTGATCCGCGAAGATGCGTATACTTCCATTTATCTGGAAGAGTTCGAGCTCACGGCGCGAGACACCAAACTAGGAAAAGAAGAAATCACGAAGGATATCCCGAATGTTTCCGAAGAGATGTTGAAGGATCTCGGCGAAGATGGAATCATCCGCATCGGGGCTCAGGTCGAACCTGGTTCTATTCTTGTAGGCAAAATCACACCGAAATCGGAAACGGAGCTCTCTCCGGAAGAACGGCTTCTCAGAGCTATTTTCGGCGAAAAGGCGGCAGATGTAAAAGACGCCTCTTTGACAGCGCCTCCCGGCACTGAAGGGGTCGTTATGGACGTGAAGGTGTTCTCACGGCGCGATCGGCTCTCTAAAACAGATGACGAACTTGTCGAAGAAGCGACGCGGATCAAGGATATCCATTCCGATTTCAAGACGAAGGAAGCAGAGTTGCAGATCGAGTTCCATGAAAAACTCGGCGCATTGCTGCTGAACGAAAAAGCCCCCTCTTCCATCATGCATCGCAAAACAGGGGAAGTATTGATCGAAGAAGGCGAGGCTATCACGCAAGAAATGCTAGAGCAGTTGGAAAATGAGAAGGCCGAAGACCTGATCATGGCCGACAAAGAAATCTATATAGAGCTCAAAAAGATCCTTCGCGATTTTGAGTTGACCTATCAAAGCCTCCAGATGCAGCACAAGACCGAGATCGAATTCATGCGCAAAGGCGACACGGATCTTGATCCCGGTGTAATCCGTCAGGTCAAAGTCTATGTCGCGACGAAACGGAAGCTTCAAGTCGGCGATAAGATGGCAGGCCGCCACGGAAACAAAGGGGTAGTCGCCCGTTTGGTTCCTGAAGCCGATGTGCCCTATTTGCCGAACGGAGATACGATCGAGATCATCCTCAATCCTCTCGGCGTCCCATCTCGTATGAACATGGGGCAGTTGCTTGAGACCCATCTTGGATATGCCGCAAAGAAAGCCGGCATTTACGTAAAAAGCCCCGTCTTCGAAGGCTTCCCAGAATCTAAAATCTGGGAAATGATGAAGTCGCAGCCTATGTTCAAGGATGGAAAGGTCCATCTTTACGACGGACGGACAGGCGAGCGTTTCGACAACCAGGTAGTCGTTGGCTACATCTATATGATGAAGCTCAGCCACCTTGTTGCCGACAAGATCCATGCACGCTCCATTGGTCCTTACTCTCTCGTGACCCAACAGCCGCTTGGGGGAAAGGCTCAGATGGGCGGCCAACGATTCGGGGAGATGGAAGTATGGGCGCTCGAAGCATACGGAGCAGCCCATCTTCTCCAAGAAATGATGACGGTCAAATCGGATGACGTAGCAGGAAGAACCAGAATCTATGAATCGATCGTCAAAGGCGAGAACACACTTGTAGCCGGAACGCCAGAGTCGTTCAACGTATTGGTGAAAGAGATGCAAGGGCTATGCCTGGACATCCGCACTGAATTTGTAGAGTAAATGGCAACCTGCTGAGCGGCCCGATGCGCTCGGCAGTTAAAAAATCTAGGAAATATAAGGTTGAAGATGCCCCCTTTTGAAGCAGACGAAGACGTAAGAAGTGCCCATTTCGATAAGTTGACCATTAAAATTGCTTCCGATGATGTGATCGGAAACCAGTGGTCCCGTGGCGAAATTAAGAAACCTGAAACGATCAATTACCGAACGTTCAAGCCTGAAAAAGGCGGCCTGTTCTGCGAGAAGATCTTCGGACCGACTCGCGACTGGGAATGCGCATGCGGTAAATACAAGAAAATCAAGCATAAAGGGATCGTTTGCGATCGCTGCGGCGTTGAAGTCACTCTATCTAAGGTTCGCCGCGAGCGGATGGCGCATATCGACCTAGCTGTTCCCGTCGTCCATATTTGGTTTTTCAAGACGATGCCATCCCGGATCGGCAATTTATTAGGAATGTCGACTGCGGATCTGGAACGGGTCATTTATTACGAAGAATATGTCGTCACCGATGCTGGACGCACCGATCTTCAAAAAAAGCAGCTTTTGAACGATAACGAGTATCGGGAAGCCCAAGAAAAATGGGGCACGGACGGCTTCGTTGCGAAAATGGGCGGCGAAGCGATCAAACTCCTCCTCCAATCCGAAGACCTATCCTCTCTTGTCGTCGAACTCAAAGAAAAACTCCGCAAAACCAAGTCGATGCAAGCGCGCATGAAACTTGCCAAGCGCCTTAAAATTGTCGAAGGCTTTTCTCAGTCGACCAACAAACCCGAGTGGATGGTTTTGGCAAAAGTTCCCGTCATCCCCCCGGACCTGCGCCCCCTCGTACCTCTCGATGGAGGACGATTTGCGACTTCCGATCTCAACGACCTCTACCGCCGCGTCATCAATCGCAATAACCGCCTCAAGTCGATTTTGAAGCTGAAAACTCCCGACGTCATCGTCCGCAACGAGAAACGGATGCTCCAGGAAGCCGTCGACGCGCTATTCGACAACGGCCGCCACGGCCATCCTGTCATGGGGGCCGGAAACCGCCCTCTCAAAGCCCTTTCCGAAATGTTGAAGGGAAAGCAAGGCCGCTTCCGCCAGAACCTCCTCGGAAAACGGGTGGATTATTCAGGCCGCTCGGTGATCGTCGTAGGACCCGAGCTGAAGTTCAACCAGTGCGGTTTGCCGAAAAAAATGGCGCTCGATCTTTTCGAACCGTTCATAGTAAAACGGCTTAAAGATCTCGGATACGTCTATACGATCCGTTCCGCCAAAAAATTGATCCAGAAACAAGCTCCTGAAGTTTGGGACGTTCTCGAAGAGATCATCAAAGGGCACCCGGTTCTTCTGAACCGAGCTCCGACGCTCCATAGGCTTGGAATCCAAGCGTTCGAACCTATCCTCATAGAGGGAAAAGCCATTCGGATCCATCCATTGGTGACGACTGCCTTCAATGCCGACTTCGATGGCGACCAGATGGCCGTCCATATCCCGCTTTCAATAGAGGCACAGCTCGAAGCGAAACTTCTCATGATGGCTCCAGACAATATTTTTCTCCCATCCTCCGGTAAACCGGTCGCTGTTCCTTCGCAGGACATGATCCTTGGCCTTTATTACCTGATGCACGACCCGATCTTCATCCCTGAAAAGGTCAACCAACCGATCAAAATATTCGGCAGCCCTGAAGAAGTCCTCATGGCTTATCATTCGAGCGGAAGTTACAACTGGCACGAAAAGCCCGCTATGAACCAGCGGATCGACCATTTTGGCAGAGGTTTGCATATACACCAGAAGATCAAAGTTTTGATCGATGGCGGCATCATTGAAACGACTCCGGGACGAGTTATTTTCAATACGATCGTACCGAAAGAACTCGGTTTTCAGAACTACGTCCTACGGAAAAAGAGGCTCTCCGAACTCGTTCTAGAGTGCTACAAGAAAATCAGCCTGGAGGCGACCGTTCGGTTCTTGGATAAGATGAAAAACCTCGGTTTTGCCGAAGCGACCAAAGCCGCGATCTCCATGGGTACTAGCGATGTGAAAGTCCCTGTGCACAAGAAGCAAATGCTCGAAGAAGCCGCCAAGCGCGTTGCGATCGTCAAGAAGCAATACGAGGACGGAATCATCACGGAAGGGGAGCGGCACTCGAAAATCATCAGCATCTGGACTGAGGTTTCCGACAAACTTTCCGAAGATTTGTTCAAACTGATCTATGATACGTCCACCGGCCACCTCAACCCGCTCTATCTCATGGTCGACTCGGGAGCCAGAGGTAACAAATCCCAGGTAAAACAGTTGGGAGCACTCCGCGGACTTATGGCCCGTCCATCCGGCGAGATCATCGAATCTCCGATTACAGCGAATTTCCGAGAAGGATTGACTGTGATGGAGTACTTCATTTCTACGCACGGAGCCCGTAAAGGTCTCTCCGATACGGCGTTGAAAACCGCCGACTCCGGATATCTCACGCGCCGATTGGTCGACGTAGCGCAAGACGTCACCGTGACCCGCGAAGACTGCGGAACGCTCAATGGCATCGAAATCGGGGCCATCAAGCAAGGCACTGAGGAGCTTCTGCCGATCAAAGATAGGATCTACGGACGGACCGTCCTCGAAGATATCTACCAGCCTGGCAATAGCACTAAGATCCTCGCTCGCTCCGGCGACATCTTGACAGCAGGACAAGCCGAAGCCATCGATGATGTCAGCATCGAAACGATTCGCATCCGCTCCGCTCTGACTTGTGAAAGTCGCCGCGGAATCTGCGCAAAGTGCTATGGGCTCAACCTCGCTACCGGCAACGTGGTAGGAATGGGCGAAGCGATCGGGATCATCGCAGCGCAGTCGATCGGAGAACCGGGAACGCAGCTCACGATGAGAACGTTCCACTTGGGCGGTATCGCATCTGCCGGACTTAGTCCTGAGCTGATCTCCGAGCACGACGGAGTCCTCATCTATATGGGTCTCCGCGTTGTCCAGAACGAAGAAGGACACTGGCTTGCCCTCAATAAGAACGGCTCGCTCCAACTCGTCCGAGATGAAGGAAGATCTCTTGAAGACTACAAGAAGCTCCTCAGCAACAAATCGATCGAGCCTCTCCAAAGCTTCACCATCGAACTCGGGACGAAGATCCTTTTCGCCGACGCTACAAAAGTGAAGAAAAAGGTGAAAGTAGGCCAGTGGGAGCAGCACAGCAGCCCGATCATTTGCGAACGCCCAGGCTATGTCAAATACGAAGACCTTGTCGAAGGGATTTCCACACAGCGCGAGGTCAATAAGCAAACGGGCCAGGTCGAGCTTATCGTGAAGCAGCACCGAGGCGAACTCCATCCTCAGATCGTTATCTATACGGATGCGGAGTATACCGAACTGGTCGGAACCTATGCGATCCCTTCAAGCGCGGTCATTTCAACTCGCGAAGGTCAATATGTCTCGGCTGGTATGGTCCTTGCGAAGCTGCCTCGCGGAGCTATCAAGACGAAGGACATTACCGGCGGTCTTCCGCGCGTTGCCGAACTTTTCGAAGCCCGCCGTCCGAAAGACGCAGCCGAAATCGCGAAACTCGATGGAATCATCGATTTCCGCGGCGTCCAGAAAAATAAGCGGATCGTGGTCGTACGAGACGAAACGACAGGCATGGAAGAAGAACATCTCATCCCTCTCACCAAGCACTTGATCGTCCAAAAAGGGGACAACGTCGTCAAAGGCCAGCAGCTTACCGAGGGACTCGTCGTTCTCCAAGAGATCCTCGATATCTGCGGGGTTCGCGAGCTCCAGAAATATCTCGTGAACCAGGTCCAAGAAGTCTACCGTCTCCAGGGGGTCGATATCAACGACAAGCACATCGAAATCATCGTGCGGCAGATGCTGCAAAAAGTGCGAATTACCGATCCAGGCGACACTATTTTCCTCCATGGAGAAGATATCGACCGCAAAGCGTTCCACGAGCAGAACCGGAAGACGATCGAAGAGGGCGGCAAGCCTGCGGCTGCAGCGCCGGTTCTTCTTGGCATCACCCGCGCTTCTCTTGGAACCGAGTCGTTCATCTCTGCTGCCTCTTTCCAAGAGACGACCCGCGTCCTTACCGAAGCGGCGAGCGAGAGCAAGACCGACTACATGCTCGATATGAAGGCCAATCTGATCATGGGTCACATGATCCCGGGCGGAACTGGGTACGAGTATCACAAGAGAGTCAACCGCTATATTGAAGCGCAGACGACCGAACAGCTCGATATCGACTTTACGAGTGAAGCTGCGGTTGCAATCGTATAAAAATCGCATCCCCTTCCCTATTCCGGAAGGGGTTTTTTCTGCCCCCGGAGAGTCCAGGAGTTGATTTTTGTCGGCTGGCCACAATCCTAATAAATAGATAACGGGATCCTATTTTTTTTTAGTTTTAGTTGAAAAAAAGTCATAATAAATGAATGTAATACCAAATAAGTTCATTTTATGAATTATCTATGATAAATGTATATGTGTATTAAAAAATCAAATTTATTGGTTCATCTATCTGCAGCAGTCTTGCCTATGTTGACTCGGACAAGTGTGGTACCTACGGTAATAACTCTGATGTCTTTGAAAATAACTGCGATAGTGCTGGGGCTAGCATTTTTTTATCATCAAAATCAATTTCATGAAAAGTTTTTTTATCATTTACTCCCCTTGAGTAGTGCGCATCTAATCTCTCTTACCCCGCCTGTTTTGGGATATAGATCTCTTGATTCTGAATAACAGTTGCAATAAATGAATGTAAATTAATTTTATAAATTATTTGTAATAAATATATATGAGAATTGAAAATTTAAATTTATTGTCCCATTTACCTTCAGTCTTGCCTATGTTGACTCGGACAAGTTCTATTCTGCCTTTGGTCAATATTCCGATAAGTTTGATGCCTTTCGCCCTTTGTTGTTTATCCTATCGTTCAGTTCTCGAGTCCTTGAGTTTTGCGCATCCAATTGGATTGTTGACAATAGGCCGGATCTCTCTTATCTCGCCTGTTTTTGGGGTAGGGGTGAGCTTGTTGGCAGATGCTGGAGTGTTCGCATCAGCAGCAATAGGAAGTATCCGCTCTCTCAAAATCGGCATCACTGGTGTGGATAAAGCTTTAGACATAAGTTACTCAAGCTCATCCCAAAGAACCGTTTTAAGCGGCATTGGAATCGCTGGACTGGCCTCAGTGGCGCATGCCATCAAAAACATAGCTTTAGGTCTTGTTGCATACAGATCTCTTGATTCTGAACAACAGTACTTCATTTTAAAGCACCGTTCTATAGAGTCCCTTGCTGGGCAGAAGAAAAACTGCCGCGCAGTCATTATCGATGGAAGTTCAAGCCAATGGGGGGATATGCTAAGGGATCATTCTTGGCCTCTTGCAGAAGAACTCTATCGCAATTGCGATGTACGGACATATCGGGCCGATCCTGATTCAAATACTCCTGTATGCGATGCTGCCAAGAAGGGGAAAAAAGCGCTTAGGGGCCATGTGGATATCCTCGCTATTCTTGGCCATGGGGGTGAAAATCATATAAAGCTAAACGATTATGCTTATTTTGAAGGGCAAAGTTACGAAACTGCCTGCGTAAGAAAACACTTACAACCCGATGCGCAAATGATCCTCGCTAGCTGCAACACTGCGACCGGAAACAACTCTTTAGCAGAAAAAGTCTCTCGTCATGTCAGCGGTATAGAAGTAGTTGGTTTTTCCGCGTATTTTAATCCATACCTTACTACTTCCTCGTGGATCGGAAAAAAACTAAGTCTCTGGAACTTTTTTCCTATAGATTCTAAAGGCAACTGGGTCTTGGGTAATCCCGTTCGAACTTTTAAGAGTGAGCCTACCGCTCTGCCTCAAGATAAGGCTTGATCACCCCATTTTCTGCTTAAGGATCGCTTCTAGTTTCACGATGTCTTTGGCGAAGTTGCGGATCCCTTCTGCGAGCTTGTCAGTCGCCATCGCGTCCTCGTTTAGGAGATAACGGAAGGACTTCTCATCGATGGCGATCTTCTCGATCGGAGCCGATTTTGACTTTTCGGGATCGAGTTTACGGGAAATAGGGGCCGACGAAGTTTTGAGTTCTTCAAGGAAGGGAGGGGCGATGGTGAGGAGGTCGCAGCCTGCGAGCTCGAGGATCTCGTCTTTATTGCGGAAAGAGGCTCCCATGATCTGTGTTTTAAAGCCGAATTTTTTATAATAGTTAAAGATCTGGGTTACCGATTTGACTCCTGGGTCTTCAGCCGGAGGGTAGGAAGCGACGCCATCGTTTTTCTTGTGCCAGTCGAGAATACGGCCAACGAAAGGGGAGATGAGGGTGGCCTTTGCTTCCGCGCAAGCGATCGCTTGAGAGAGACTGAACATGAGCGTCATATTGCAGTGGATCCCTTCTTTTTCAAGCTCGCGGGCAGCTAAGACTCCTTCCCATGTGGAGGCGAGCTTGATCAAGATCCGCTTCCGGTCGATGCCGGAGGATTCGTAAAGCGAGATCAGGTGGTGCGCCTTGGCAATGCTTCCCTCTACATCGAAGGAAAGTCGGGCATCTACTTCGGTAGAGACCCGTCCCGGGATGAGTTTGAGAATCTCAATCCCGAAATTGACGAACACTTTATCGAGGGCATGGCCGACGCTCTTGTCTCCCTTCGCCTTGCCGTAGCGAATGGCATCGTCGACCAGGTGTTTATATTGCGACTGTTGGCTCGCTGCAAAAATAAGGGAAGGATTGGTCGTCGAATCGGTTGGATGATAATGTTTCAGGGTTTCGAAATCTCCCGTGTCGGCGACGACGGTAGTGAATTTTTTCAATTGTTCGAGTTGGTTCATGCTCATGGATCAAAAATTCCTTTAAAGGGATTTCGGAAAATAGCTTTGTTGCCAGTTAGCTTCTGATATTGCTTGATAAAGCGCTCAGGTTGGAGCCGCTGTTCAAAACCCTCGACCATAATAGCGACTTCCTTGCCTTCTTGCAAGGCCAGGATGATCTGTTCCGCCGTATCCGAGGGGATTCGGAGGCGCATCCGCCCTTCTAGGGAAGGGACGGATATTTCGGACTTTTCTTCTCCGATCTCAAATTCAATGGTCACATCGTCCGGAGTATTGAACTTAAATTTCTTTAGATTCAAAAATGCTACGAGTCCCTCTTCCAGACGGACGATTTCAAAGTGGAGAGGGGAGTCGTTCTCGCTATAGATCATCCGAGCCGAGTCGAAGACTTGTTCTCCTGTCGCAATGGTTTCGAACTTCCAAGGGGTTGACACAGTGCAGCCGGCCAAAAGTGCGATCAAAAAAGGGATGAACTTCATCAAAATTTAACGCCGGAAGCCACCAGCCTTGTGCTGTTGGAGGAAGGCGCTCCTTGTATTTAAATGTTCTCACTCTTAAACTTATGCACATCTTAGGGTGTGCAACGGCATTGAGTTGTCTCCGCCTCGGGAGTAATCCCGACCCTATTTGTTAAGCCTTCGGGCTGGTGCAAGAAACAGACGCTTAAATCTGACTCTTGCTCGATCTATCGGTTGAGCAACGGGCGCTAGATCTTCGGATCGAGGTAAATCGTCCGTAAAGTGGCAGCCACGGCTGACCATAAATCACCGCTCTTCGGAGTTGGGTGTCAAAAAGCCTCCACGCTTGTCGTCGATGGTTGTTTACGTCATTAATGTGATGTATTGCCGGTATTGAGTGAGATGATCACAACACCGGCCGTAGCAGTAACCAGCGCGCTGCCAGCGAATACCCAATTCTGCCAGTTGCTGCTTTGGGTCGCTTCGGCGGAACTGGCCGCTGCGGCACCTGTTTCCTGAGCGGTAAGCCCGGACATCGTTGCAATAAGAGTAAACAAAAAAAGAAATCTTTTCATGAAGAAACCTTCCCGAAGAGATATCGATACTCTAAGAACCTGTCTTAAGCTCCCTATATTCTGTCTATGTTTTATACTCAAATACATTGAAATGGCTGCTCAGCTCCACAGGATCGCGTCCTTTTCTGTCTTATTGTGTTTGAGTATCGCTGTAGATTTTTTCCCTGCCCGATTTCAATACGAGAATTTGCCAGTAATTTCCCATTTCGGGAGCTTCTTGGATCACTAATTTTTGCAAATCGGCCCATTTCGCTTCCCGTTCTCTATCGTCTGCGATCGATTGCCCTAGCTTTGAAAAAAACGTCTCGAACTGCTTTTTTTTCCCTTCAGGAAGAAGGGAAAAAAGATCCCCGGCCAGGCGGAGAGATTGGAAGGTCTTCATGAATGTTTCTTGGAATCGGAGAAAATCTTCTTTGATCGAAGCTCCTGTAAGGATATAGGCGGTGTGTCCCGAGATCACGATCATTTGAAGCATTTTGACGGGACCGAGAGGAGAGTTCGTGCCGATCTCGGTAAGGCGCCCTTCTCCAGAACGCGTTTTGAACTTTCCAAGATCCCGCCAAGTCGTCCCGGCAGTCCCAAGGTGGATTTCTTTCACCGCTTTGAGGTATTCCTTGAGGCTGACATCGATTTCTTCTATCGCGAGGTTGACAGACGGACGGAAAGCGGTCGATCCCTTGCCAAGGAATCCCACTTGGATACAAGGAGATAGGTTGTCGGCAATCGCGCACTCCCAACCCTCCGGAGGATCGAAAAGCGGGATGGGAGTTGTCGATGAGCAAATCAGATAGAGGGGGAAAATCAAAGAGAGAATCAAACGAAGGGCCATATCGACCTATTTTAACAGTTAATGTGATGAATGGGCAGTACTGGCGCCCGTATTGTTGGGTATCAAAGCGCAAAGGGTCGCAATTCCCACCCCTAAACCGATTCCCCAACCCATCATGGATAGGACGGTCGCATCCCGAGATCCATAGCCTGCGCTTTCTCCACGCCGAGAGGACCTCTGCGGATCTCTTACCTCCTGGGCAAATCCAGTAGTAAAAAAAGCCAAAGCCAAGATGACAAGCAAAGCTCGATGGATCATGATCCCCCCGAAGCTCCTTATGTCACATCGCCGACTTTCTAGCAACGAGCCGCAGGTGGCCAAGGAAGGATCCAATTCACGATCAGTTGCCTAGTGGCTATAGGTAGAAGGCTCTCTCGCAGCAGAAGAGGCGGCAAGGCCAACGACCGTGCCGACAAGTGCGGCTGTTCCCAAGCCAACGAGCCAAACCATCTTGTTGGATCCTGCGTTTGCGCCAGCAGCAGCTCCTTTACCCGTGGCAGGCCTGTCCCTTGCAAAAGCAAAAGCCTCATTGGTTCCGAGCATCGCCAGGATTGCAAGGAACATCGTAAATTTCTTCATCGTAACTCCACGAAGTTGAAAAATTGTATAACCGTTGACCACTGTCTAGGTTATACAATTTTTCATTCAGTTTTTTTACAAATTGTAAAAAGCCGCTTTGCAACAACAGGTTAGCAAGCCTAAGCTTGAAGCACTTCTCTCAGTGGAGGTGGTTCGCTCTAGCTTAGTGTCCATAAGTAGAAGGCGTACTGGAGGCCGAAGCCGCAGTGATGCCAACGACCGTACCGAGGACTCCAACCGTTCCTATGCCGACGAGCCAAGCCATATTATTGGATCCTGTGTTTGCGCTGGCAGCGGCTGCTTTACCGGTGTTGCTCTGTGCAAAAGCGGCATTGGTTCCCATCATCGCCAGGACTGCCATTAAGATTGTAAACTTCTTCATTCTAATCCTCCAAGGTTGAAAAAAAGTATCACCGAAATCCTTCGACTCGGAAATACCATTTATAGATTTTTTTATCTATTTTTTCTAGAGATTGTAAAAAACCTCTTTGTAAGAACAAGTTAGGTTAATCGAATTTGGAACATGACTCCATAAAATGAGGAAAATTGTTCCTAGCGCTCCTTTTCAAAACTTTTGAAAAAGAGCGCTATGAACTTCGATTTCGCCGAGTTTGTGGATCACAAAAGCGACGAAACCTGAATTTTTCAACGCCTTCTTAGGAAAAAAATAGAAAGCGGTGTAGAATGGAGGAGGAATGATTTAGAGAGGCGGGATGAAAGGATTGGAAACAGGAAAGGACAAGATACAAAAGATCTGCGATGCCCTCAGAAAAGAGACATTGGAGCCGGCCAAACAAGAGGCGAGAGAGATCGTTGAAAACGCCCATCTCGCAGCTTCCGAAATCGTTCGCGAAGCGAAAAAACAAGCGGAAATTGCGATCCGCAAAGCCGAAAATGAAATCGAAGAGAAGAAAAAAGTCTTCCAATCCACGCTAGCGATGGCCTGTCGCCAAGGCATCGAACAACTCAAGCAGAAAATCGAGACGGAGCTATTTAACCGCGAGCTTTTCGATCTGGTTGAAAAAGAAATGGGAGACCCGAAAACAGTCGCCCACATTCTCAACGCATTTCTGCGGATGATGGAAGAGAAAGGAATCGATGACGATTTCGTCGCTGTGATCCCGAAATCGATCTCCCCTCGCTCGATCAGCGCACTCTTAAGCGCTCAAATCTTGGAGCGCGTTAAAAAGGAGGGGATCGCAGTAGGCGATTTCGCCGGCGGGGTTCAGGTGCGTCTTAAGGGGCGCAAGATCACGATCGATATTTCCGATGTGGTTGTCCGCGAGCTGATCGCAGAATACATACGCCGGGATTTCCGAGACCTCGTTTTTAGCGTATAGGCGGCGATGCTTTATTATTTTTTGCTTCCGGCCCTTCCTCCGCTCAGCTTGAAGTCGGCGCCCGAAATGACCCACAAGGAATTGAAGGATCTTCTTTCTTTGAATCTTTCCCCTGCCGATTTGAAAAAATTGCGCATCCTCCTTCACCCCATCGACATTTATAATATCCGGGCCTTATGGCTCGGACAGCCATTGGACGAAAGAGGAAATCTCACGGCGACAGAACTCGAAGACGCGCTGCTCGTTCCCGATAACCTTCCTTTGTATCTAGTTGAATTTTTGGACCGTTATGAGTCGACGGAAACGCGGCTCAAGGCATTCCCTTCTCTTGTCGCCTCTCTCTTTCGGGAGACAGGGGAAGAGTTCAAGGGATTTTTGGGCAAGTATTATCATTTTGAAAGGGAGCGAATGCTGATCCTAACGGCGCTTAGGGCAAAAGCTACCGGTCGGGACATCGTCAGAGAGCTTCAATTCGAAGACCCGAGCGATCCCTTCATCGCGGATATCCTGGCTCAAAAAGACGCAGCCGATTTCATCCCTCCAAAAGAATTCGAAGATTTGAAAATCTTGTTTGTAGAAAAAGCCCACGATCCAGAAAAATTAGACCGCGCGATCTTGGAGTATCGCCTAAAAAAAATCGAAGAGATGGAAGATGGGGACCCCCCTTTTTCGATCGATCAGGTTCTTGGATACGTGGCCCGATTTCTCATCGTAGACAGTTGGTTTCGACTCGACCGGGAAAAAGGAAGATTGGAAGCAGAAAAATTGAGTGAATATGAATGATATTGACCAACCAAAAACCGCAACCGGGACCGTTGTCCAGGCATTCGGCAACCTCTTGCACGTTCGATTCAATGGCTCGATCCGCCAGGGAGAGGTAGCCCAGGTCAAGGTAGGTAATTCCCTCCTTCTGTCCGAGGTGATCGAAATCGCAGGCTCAGAAGCGAAGATGCAGGTGTTTGAAGATACACGCGGCGTCAAGCTCGGCACTCCCGTCTATTTCGCAGGGCATTTGCTTGAAGCCGAACTGGGACCCGGCCTTCTCACGTCGATTTTCGACGGTTTGCAGAATCCCTTGGAAGAGGTCGCGAATGCCACGGGCGTCTATCTTTCGCGCGGCATCTATATCCAGCCCCTGAACCGGGAAAAAAAATGGGATTTTACCCCGATTGCCAAACCGGGAGATATCCTGACGAGAGGCGATGCTCTCGGTTCTGTCCCTGAAGGGAGGTTTCAGCACCTCATCATGGTTCCCTTTTCCTGTTTCGGCAAGGTGACGATCACCCGCGTCGCAAAGAGCGGAATCTACGCAATCGATGCCGAAATCGCAGAAGGCATCGATGAATCCGAACGGAAAGTCTCCTTCACCATGGTTCAAAAATGGCCTGTCAAAAATCCTCTTCTCCAAGGGCGGAAAATCAAGCCGAGCCGGATGATGGACACTGGCCTTAGAATCTTCGACACCCAGTTCCCCGTTCTCAAAGGGGGCACATTTTGTTCTCCAGGTCCATTCGGCGCCGGAAAGACGGTCATGCAGCACCACCTTTCCAAATATTCGGCTGTCGATATCGTCGTCATCGTCGCATGTGGAGAGAGGGCCGGCGAAATCGTCGAAGTTCTCCGTACCTTCCCGGAACTCATCGATCCCCATACGCACGAATCTCTGATGAAGCGGACGGTCATGATCTGCAATACCTCGTCTATGCCGGTCGCAGCCCGCGAAGCTTCGGTTTACATGGGAGCCGCCATTGCAGAATATTACCGCCAGATGGGCATCGACGTGCTTCTCTTGGCCGATTCGACCTCTCGTTGGGCTCAGGCAATGCGCGAGATGTCGGGCCGTCTTGAAGAGATCCCTGGAGAAGAGGCATTTCCCGCTTATCTCGCCTCCCGCATCTCATCGTTCTATGAGCGGTCTGGCGTCATCGAGATGAAAAACGGCCGGACCGGCTCTCTGACCATCGGCGGCAGCGTCTCCCCAGCCGGAGGAAATTTCGAAGAGCCCGTCACCCAGGCTTCGCTCGCTATCGTCGGAGCCTTCCACGGACTTTCCCGCGCTCGTTCCGATGCGCGGCGATATCCTGCAATCGATCCCTTGATCTCTTGGACCAAATACTTGGACGAAGTGGGGCGCAATCTCAACGATCGGTACGCAAACTGGGCTGACCGGGTCCGGAAGGCAGCCGCCATCCTTCGTAAAGGGGATGAAATCGGCAAACGGATGGAAGTTGTCGGCGAGGAAGGCGTAGCGCTCGTCGATATGATCGTCTTTCTCAAATCGGAGCTTTACGAGTTCGCTTATTTGCAGCAGAACGCTTTCGATAAGGAAGACGCTTACTGTCCTCTGGAGCGGCAGATCGAGATGTTCCGATTGATTCAGAAGATTTTCGACACCGAGTTCGATTTTGATGCCCACGATGAGGCGAGAAGCTTCTTTCTCAATCTCCAAAACGACATCAAAAATATCAACTTCAATCCATTCCATTCCGAACGCTATCGAGCAGCAATCCAGTCTGTAGAACAAAAGATCGATTCTAAGACGAGAGGAAAAATTGATCATTAATGAATTCATAGGAAATGAGAGATAGTTCATGAGGAAAGTGTACGACCGGATCATCGACATGCGGGGCAACCTGATTACTGTCGCGGCTGAAGGGGTCTGCTTAGGAGAGGTAGCGCGGATCCATAAAGCCAATGGAACCACCACCTTCGCATCAGTTCTCCGTTTCGACGAGGATCTCGTCACGTTGCAGGTTTTCGAAAATACACGCGGGATCTCTACAGGCGATAAAGTCACCTTCCTGGGCCGCCAGATCGCTGCGACGTTTACTGATTCGTTGCTGGGCCGCCGATTGAACGGCGCGGGAGCTCCGATCGACGAAGGGCCGGAAATCGTAGGAGAGACCGTCGACATCGGCCAGCCCTCTTTCAACCCCACCAAGAGGATCATGCCCCGAGAGCTTGTCCGGACCAACATTCCGATGATCGATATCTTCAATTGCTTGGTCAAATCGCAAAAGATCCCGATTTTTTCCGTTGCCGGAGAACCTTATAATCTCTTGTTGATGAGGATCGCCAACCAGACCAATGCCGATGTGGTCATTCTTGCCGGGATGGGGCTTCGATTCGACGACTACCAGGCGTTCATCGACAACGCTGAAAAGGCCGGTTCGATCGAAAAGACCGTTATGTTCATTCATCAAGCCACTGACCCTCCAGTAGAGTGCATCCTCGTCCCCGATATGGCCCTTGCAGTCGCCGAAAAATTCGCGCTCGCGGGCAAAACCGTCTTGGTACTGATGACTGACATGACCGCTTATGCCGACGCGATCAAAGAGATCGCCATCACGATGGACCAGATCCCATCGAACCGGGGTTATCCGGGGTCGCTCTACTCCGACTTGGCCTTCCGCTACGAAAAAGCGGTCGATATCGAGGGCAGTGGCTCGATCACGATCATCGCCGTAACCACGATGCCCGGCGGCGATGTCACGCATCCGATCCCCGACAATACCGGATACATTACCGAAGGGCAGTTTTACCTCCACGATGGGTCGATTGACCCATTTGGGTCTTTATCCCGCCTCAAGCAGCAGGTGATCGGAAAAGTGACCCGCGAAGACCATGGAGAGCTTGCCAACACCATGATCCGACTTTACGCCGATTCGAAGAAAGCTCGCGAAAGGCAGTCGATGGGTTTCCGTCTTTCTCGCTGGGATGAAAAACTCCTCCGCTATTCGCTTCTCTTCGAAGAGAGAATGATGGATCTCGACGTCAACCTATCTCTGGAAGCGGCGCTCGACCTCGGTTGGCTCACTCTCGCCGAATGCTTCGATCTGGAAGAAATTGGGGTGAAAAAGCAGATTTCGGATAAATATTGGCCTAAGGAGCTTCCCGCAGAACGATGAGCTTGAAGTTTACGAAGACCGAGCTGCGCAGCCAACAAATGCGTCTTACCCAGTTCCGCCGCTATCTTCCTACTCTTCAGTTAAAAAAAGCCATGCTCCAATTCGAAGTCATGGCCGCCGATTTGGAGATTGCACGGCTCAGCGATGACCTTTCCATCTCGAGAAAGCAGGTGGATGCCTTTTCCCCTTTTCTTGTTGAAAAGGTGTCCGTCAACCTCATTGAGTACGCTAATATCCTCCAGGTTAAAAAAAGATATGAGAACATTGCCGGAGTAGAAATCCCCATCCTGGACAAAATTGTGTTTCGAGATCCCGAATACTTCCTGTTCGACACTCCCGCATGGACCGACCAAGCCACTGAAATTCTCCGCGAACTCGTCACCGTCCGCGAAAAGATTTCGATCGCCATCGAAAAAAAGCGGGCCCTGCAGAAAGAACTTCGCGATGTTTCAATCCGGGTGAATCTCTTTGAAAAGATCTTGATCCCAAGATCGCAGGACAATATCAGCAAGATCCGGATTTTTTTAGGCGACCAGCAGCTCGCCGCGGTCGCCCAGGCAAAAGTCGCCAAGCAAAAGATCGAAAAACGCAAGGCGAGGTCGGCTCCATGATCGTCAAACTGCACAAATACCTCCTTTGGGGAAGCAAGAGCGAGATGGATCGCTTTTTCATGTTGGCGCAGCGCGCTGGTTTTCTCGAATTTATCGGCCTTTCTCATAAAAAAGCCATCGAGCTTCCTGAAGACGCGAAGACGATCCTGAGCGCCATTAAGGTCGCTAAGCACCATTTCATCCACCCTAAAGAATCTCCGCATCACATCGAACCTCTCCTCATCGCGGAATCGATCCTCAAGCTAAACGGGGAGCGCGAGAAGCTTCTCGAAGAGCAGAGGATATTGACCGCTGAAATCTCCCGCATCGCAATTTTTGGCGATTTTTCCAAAAACGACCTCGCCGAAATCGAAAGAGAAGGGAAGAGGGTCCTCCAATTTTATTGCATGAAAAGCGATATCGCCCGCGAGATGACCCTCCCTCCCGAAGTCATTTTTGCCGGCACCGAATACGACCTCGATTATTTTATTGCCATCAACAAAGAACGGACCCAATATCCTAAGATGGTCGAGATCTTGATTGAACGCCCCATTGGGGAGCTAAGAGAAAGACTTCTCGCATCGCGCGAAGAGCTAGCCCGATGCGATGCCGACCTTCGCACCTTCTGCAACGCTCTTCCTCTTTTGCAAAACGGCTTCAACGATTGCCTGAACAAATACACCCTGAACCTCGCCAAGCACGACGCATCGACCCCGCTCGGCACGGCCCTTTTCGCTATCGAAGCCTGGGTCCCTGAAAACCGGGTTTCCGCGTTGTTCGGCCTGCTCAGCAACCTCAGTGCACAGTGCGAAGAAGTCGCCATCGAAGCAACCGACAAGATCCCCACCTGCATCGAAAACAAGGGACTTGGGAAAGTTGGTGAAGATCTCATCTATATTTACGATGTTCCCGCTTCGACCGATTTGGACCCCTCTCTCTGGATCCTCTGGTTTTTCGCCTTGTTTTTCGCTATCATCATCTCTGATGCTGGCTATGGACTCCTCTTCCTGGCCATCGCCTTGGTCATAAAATGGAAAACCCCTCGCGACGCGCCTGCCGCCGTCAAACGGTTTATAAAACTCTTCATGATCCTCTCTCTTTTCTGCATCGTCTGGGGCTGCGCCACCGCCTCTTTCTTCGGCATCGAAATCGGCGCAAACAATCCGTTCCGCAAAATATCCTTTATCCACACCCTGGCATCGCAAAAAGCTGAATACCATTTGGAACAAAAAGACGATGTCTACCAATCCTACTTAAAAGATTATCCTGCAGTCGCAACTGCCACAGACGGGCACGATTTTCTCGTGAGGACCGCTCATGTCACAGAAGGAAGGACCAAATACAAAGCTCTTGAAGATTTTTATAACAATATTCTCCTCGAGCTCTCGCTTGTCATTGGGATTTTGCACCTAACCACATCCTTTTGCCGCTGGCTAATGCGCAATCCCGCCGGGTTGGGATGGATTCTCTTCATGGTCGGCGGCTATTTGTACTTTCCCGTGTATTTGGACGCAACCTCGATTGCGAATTTCACAGGCTTGATTTCGAAACACTTGGCTAAGACGCTGGGGCTGCAGCTACTAGCCGTTGGCCCTGCAATTGTCCTGATCGCCTCTATTTTCCAAGGAAAAAAATGGATGTCCATTGCTGAGCTGACCAACGGCATCCAGGTCTTTTCCGACGTCCTTTCCTACCTCCGCCTTTACGCCCTGGCTCTGGCCGGCATGGTGATGGCGGAAACAGTGAACACCACTCTTGGTATCGAAGCGGGGGTGATTGGGACGATTTTCATTATTCTTTTCGGCCATGTCATCAACATCAGCCTATCCTCCATGTCGGCGACCATCCATGGCCTGCGCCTCAACTTCCTCGAATGGTACCGATATTGTTTCGAAGGCGGAGGACGGCTTTTCAACCCACTTAGAATACGCAAAGTCAAATAGGAGAATATTTTTATGGAATTCGATATGATAGGACCCGCGATCGTGATGGGCCTCGGCTGTTTTGCAAGCGCGATCGGATGCGGCATTGCCGGCATGGCCTCCCACGCCATCATGTCTCGTGTCGATGAAGGGCACGCTAAATTCATTGCGCTTTCAGCGATCCCCTCATCCCAGTCCATATACGGACTAATTCTCATGGTCATGATGAAGAACGCCATCAAAGGCGGCACTCTCACAGGAATCAATGGGATCGGCATAGGGATCGTAGTCGGATTAGCGCTCATCGCCTCATCCGTTTATCAAGGCAAATGCTGTGTGACTGCGATCCAAGCGGCGGCAAAACAGCCCGCAATCTATGGCAAGACCCTGGTATCCATCACGATCATCGAATCGTTTGCTCTTTTCGCCTTCGTTTTCGCCATCATCTTGCTCTAAAAAAATCGAGCCATCCCTGGGGGATGGCTCGATGCTAAGCGAATGTTATAAAATTTAGGTTTCGTCTCTTTTGGAGAATAGGTTTCATGTTGAGGTTTTTTTTAATTTTCAATTTTCTGGTTGTCTTTTGCGCTTTTGCTAAAGAGAAGCATCCTCCGGTCTTTTCCTATCCGAAGGAACTGGAAACCGCAATGGATGCAGCAAGGCAGGCAGGCAGCATTTTGCTCCAGTACTGGAACAAGGAGGCCGACCTCGAGATCGAGATGAAGGGAACGACGCCGGTCACGGTCGCTGATTTCCAATCGAACGAGGCGATCTGTCAAAAATTACTAGCTGATTTTCCTGATTATGGGCTTTTGACAGAAGAAAAAATCGGGGGCGAGGCGATGGAAAAGGCGATTGCCCGTTGGAGAGAGGCAGAATGGACCTGGATGGTCGATCCTCTGGACGGAACAAAATCGTTTATAGCCGGAAGGAAAGATTTCGGAATCCATATCGCTCTTTTGCACTTTGGCGTCCCTATTCTGGGAGTCAATTATTATCCCGTCAGCAAGACGATGTATCTGGCCGTTGAGGGATGTGGAGCTTATAAGCAGGTAAGGAAAAAGCCATTGCAACAGATCCATACCGAAGCAAAAGCCAAGGCGGTAAGGCCCGTCGTCTCTTCGAAGAAATCCTCGTTTGTCCATTCGTTTTACAGGGCTCTTCTCGGAATGCCCCTAACTCCGAAAATGCTCAGGAAAGATTTCAAAAATGTGGGGAGTTGCGGCTTGAGGCTTTGCATGATCGCGGAAGGGAAAAGGAATATCTACGCATCGAGCGGGGAGAGCGGAAGTGTTTGGGACTATGCTTCGGGAGCCGTGATCTTGAAAGAGGCGGGGGGATTCATTTCCGATTTACAAGGGAAACCGCTCGATTTTCTTTCCGATACCTATAAATTCAAATCAGGAACTTTGTCTTGCGGCTCGAAAGAGTTGCTCGAAAAGGCAATTCGCGTCTCGGAGATTCAAGAGCACTAGGTATTGATGGCCAGCCCTAGGCGCGCCAGAAGAAATCGGATGACGAGGATAGGATGGCGCAGAAGATTCAAAAGAAGGGCCGAATAGGTGACCGAAGAAAGAGGTTTGATGACGGGAGGGCCGAATGCTTTCGCGTCATCGATCCATTCTCGATAAGGTGGAGGAAGCGGAGGAAGTTCGCTGCAGTGGAAGAATGAAACGCCTCCGGTTTCATCGGAAAGAGAAAGTGTGCCGCCGATAGGAGTGCACTCGTAGAGCTTCGTCCGGCGAGCGAGACGGTTGATGGGCGTATAAATGCCGACGAGGCGGTCTGCTTTGACAGTTAAGCCGGTTTCTTCCACAATTTCTCGCACCATGGCATCCTGAGGTAATTCTCCTGGTTCGATGCCGCCGCCGGGAAGTACCCAGACTGGTACATCGCGGCGCTTAATGAGGAGTACGGCTGTCCGGTCAGGATTGAAGATAACGCCAGCCACGCTTTCAATAGAGTTGTGATTCATGAGAACTAGTACTAGCATACTCCTTTTATTCGCCAGTTTCAACCTTGCCGCTTGCTATAAGAACCATTTCAATGTGCAGCAAGAATGGATCGATCGGAATTTCCTGGCAAGCAGTCA
Organism: Chlamydiota bacterium; assembly: GCA_013285585.1. GTDB lineage: Bacteria > Chlamydiota > Chlamydiia > Chlamydiales > SM23-39 > CAIPFQ01. The sequence continues at coordinate 2,951 of JABDHH010000002.1, read as the reverse complement.
TATCCGGACGCCTGACCCGCGGCAAGAACGCCCGCCCGTAGGGCAACGCCTTTTAGTGAGCTGGGATTTTCCTCGGAGCATTTTTGAAAAGCATCTGCTCTTATGCCTGACGGTCCGATTCTGGGACGATACGCAGGAAACGATCTCGCAGCCGATAGAGAGGAAACGGGACTTCGCTACATTCTTTTTTCCGCAAGATTCCGGAAACAAAGACAAACGAATCTTGACCTACCGGGTTCAGGCAATTTCGGAGAAAGGAGAGATCGTCGGAGCATGGGACCATCAGTTCTGGACGAAACTCATCGATGTCGGCAAGGACAATTTTTCGTCTGCCCAGCGGATCAACTCTTCGGTCTCTTCCCAAGAAAGACAAGGATCTGTGATCGACATGCCGTAAGCGAGGCAGGCGGGATCTTCGGGCAACGGCTGTTTTCCCGCCAAGAGATGGCTTTCCAGCATAAGCCCGGCAATGCCGCGGTTTGGGTCCGAGGCTGCGTATTCGATCACAGAAACGAACGCTTCTTTTTGCCGCTCGAGATTTTTACCTGAATTCCCATGGGAACAATCGATTAGAAGCCTGGGTTCGAGGTAGTGTGCGGCAAGCAACTCGAGGGCGTATTCGATGGAGGCGGCATCGCAATTCGGTCCTTTATCGGAGCCGCGGAGCACGATATGAGTGAAGGGATTGCCCGAAGAAATGACCTGGCTGACGTGTCCATAAGGATCAATGCCGATATGGGAGTGGGGCTTGCGGGCCGATTGGACACCGAAGATCGCCGGTTCGAGAAATCCGAGGAGATCGTTTTTGAAGCCCACCGGAAACGAGAGCCGAGAGGCCATCTGCCGGTGAATCTGAGAAGCCGATGTCCTAGCCCCGATCATGCCCCAGGCGATGAGGTCGTCGAGGTAAAACGAGGCGAGCGGTTCGAGAAGTTCTGCAGCGGCGGGAACTCCGATTTCCGCAAGGTCGGCGAGGAGCTCTCGAGCCATCCGAAGACCGGATTCGATATCATTGGAAGAGTCCAAATACGGATCGTACAAAAGGCCTTTCCAACCGGTCCTGGAACGGGGCTTTTCCAGAAACACACGCATGACCAGGAGCAAAGTCTCTTCGACATCCTCGGCGAGTTTTTTGATCCGACTTGCGTATTCCCTAGCGGAAAGAGGATCGTGAATCGAACAGGGACCGACCAAGACAGCGAGTCGATTCTCCTTCCCAAAAAGAATCCGTTCAGCGGATTTGCGGGCTTGGCTGGGAAAAGAAGGAGAAGGAAACTTTCGTTTCAAATCATGAGGAGAAATAAGACGACTCATCCGAAAAATCTTGAACCTATCCGAATAAAAAAAAATATAATTCGGATAGGTTCTTAAGCTCAATAGGTTTTTTTGCGAGAGACAAAAACTACAACCCTCTGTATCATGCTTCTTTTTAAAACGTATGACACCGTTAGAATCATGGCTCTCTAAGATCGAAAACTGGGTCTGGGGCGCTCCTCTCTTGGTCCTTTTGACATCGGTTGGCTTTTATTTAACTTTCGCCCTAAAAGGGATCCAATTCAGATACTTGGCTTATTCGATCAAACTGGCTTTTACGCGCCAAGATGACAAAGCGCAAGGGGATATCAGCCAATTTCAGTCCCTGATGACAGCGCTGGCAGGTATGATCGGGATCGGAAGCATCACGGGCGTCGCTACGGCTGTCGCCATGGGGGGACTCGGATCTCTTTTCTGGATGTGGGCGGCCTCTTTATTCGGCATGTCCACTAAGTATGCCGAAGCGATCCTGGCGGTCAAATACCGTTCCAAGGACAAAAAAGGCGAAATGTGCGGGGGACCGATGGTGTATCTCGAGAAAGGCCTCAAGTCGAAAGGACTCGCTTCGTTCTTCGCTTTGGCTGGCGCCATCGCGGCTTTGGGGACAGGAAATATGGTCCAGGCAAATTCGATCGCCTCCGCGTTCAAGGATTATGCGGATCCTCTTTGGATCGGGATCTTGCTCTCCGTCGTCACGGGAGTGGCTCTTTTCGGCGGGATCAAGAGCATCGGCAAGGTGTCGAGTTGGCTCGTGCCCGCCATGGCTGTCTTTTATATCTTAGGCGGCCTTGCCCTTATCGCGTGCAACCTGGAAGCGCTTCCAGCTGCGTTCGGAGAAATCTTCCGCCAGGCTTTTTCAGGAAAAGCGGCAGCGGGGGGATTTGCCGGGTCCACCCTTATGATGGCGATCCAGTTCGGGGTTTCCAGAAGCGTCTTCTCGAATGAAGCAGGATTAGGAACTGCCCCGATCGCAGCCGCAGCCGCGAAGACCGACGTTCCCGGAAGACAAGCTCTGATCTCGATGAGCGGCGTCTTTCTCACCTCGATGGTGGTTTGCACGATCACCGGGGTCGCGATCGCGATGAGCGGACTTTTGGGACAGACGGGGTCGAACGGCGTTCTTTTGAACGGTTCGAGATTGGCTTTGGCTGCTTTCCAAACTGGGATCCCATTCGGTGGCTTTGTCGTCACGGTCTCCTTGATCCTTTTCGGCTATTCTACGATTGTGAGTTGGGCCTACTACGGAGAAAAATGCGCCGAATATCTCTTCGGGATCTCTGCGGTTCGCTGGTACCGGCTCTTGTTCATTATTGCATTGATCCCCGGGGCGATACTCAGCCTGAATGCGGTTTGGAGCTTCGCTAATATTATGAATGGGCTGATGGCATTCCCTAACCTAGTCGGTCTTTTTGGTCTATCAGCAATCGTGATTGCCGAAACACGCGAATTTGAAAAACTGCTCAAATCCGAGCGCAAAGTTGCAGTAGGGAATAGACCTCTTGCTTAAGAGAAGGGTAAAATCTACATAGCTATCAAATAAACGCAAGTGCTCATAAAATTGAGGTAGTCACCCCGAAACGGGACCCCGACTACCTCGATTTCATGGACACTTGCAAATAAACAAAGACTTTTTGAAA
>JABDHH010000001.1 GCA_013285585.1 Chlamydiota bacterium | reverse complement strand
GCCGCTGCAGCGACGAGCCCGCCCCTTTGCCAATCCGCTTGTACCGGCGCGTATAAGATCGCGGCCGCTTCGAATGGAAGCTTCAATGCTTTCGGCGTATGCACCCAAGCATGGGCCGTTTTCGATGCGGCAGAATTGATGCCGTCAATGAGTCCGTTTGAGGCCCAGGATGCAGTCGATGCAAATCTTGAATACCAAGAAATCCTTTGAGATGAGGTTGTTTCCATAAATTTTTTTCCATTTGAATTATACATCATTTAAAGGTAGATTGAAAGGAATGAATTTTTATTTATTACTAATGGCAAGGACTTTATGAAAGAATTTGAGGAACTTCTTGAAATTGCAGATACCCTGCTAGGACCCAACGGATGTCCTTGGGACAAAAAACAGACGTATAATACCCTAAAGCCTTACATCCTAGAAGAGACTCATGAGCTGCTCGAGGCCATAGATTTGAACGATCTCGGCAAGATGAAGGAAGAACTGGGCGATTGCTTCTACGCCTTGATCTTTTTAGTGAAATTAGCAGAGCAAAATGGAATTTTTACTTTAACAGAAACTCTCCGGACCATCTCGGAAAAACTGATCCGGCGCCACCCTCATATCTTCGGCGATATCAAAGTCGAATCGACCGACGATGTGATCCGCAACTGGGAGGAGATTAAGAAAAAGGAGGGGAAGAAAAATCCGATCGAGGGGATTCCTCCGACCTTGCCCGCCTTGGCAAGGGCCCAAAAAGTGATCCTGAAACTGCGCCGCGCGAAAAACACCCCTCCTGCTCCCTCGCACCTGAAATCCGAAGAGGATCTGGGAGAGAAGCTTTATACACTCGTCCAGGAAGCGGAGAGTTCAGGCTTCGATGCCGAGAGCGCTCTGCGCCGCGCCTGCCTCAAGCATGAGAGCAGCTGGTCGATGTCGATATGAAGCAATCTTTACGGTACACTCCCTACTTCTTTTTTTCTTCGATCTCATGCTGGACGTCCTCGTCTTTTTCTACTTCATCTTCTTCCTCCTCGGCCATGAATTCACGGCAGAGGACGTAGATCGCCCCAATCGTGAACAGGATGGGCAGGAAGATGCGCCAGGTGATGTCGAATTGGACTGTGACGAATGTCCCGAGGAAGACGAGCAGGCTGATGCACATATCGTAGGTTCGGCCCAAGAGATACTGACGCAAGGCAAGAGGCAGTCCGACCACCAGCATGATGCCCGGCCACCAGACTTCCGTAACGATAAGGACTGCTAGGCCGATGAGAAAAAGAGCGGTGCTGAGAGCGTGCGCTTTTTTTTTAGAAGTCATGGGCTGAGCCACAAGCGACATCCTTTTTTTCTATTGTACACAGATATGATTTCTTGGAGATAAAAAATATTTGCGCTATAACGGTGTCCATGAACTATTCAGAAATCCAGAAACTTCTCGGAGCGGATGCCGAAGACCTGCTAAAGCATACGTGCAAAACGGTTTCAAAAGAAAAACTCCATCTCCCTGGAGTAGATTGGGTCGATAGGATTTTCGGCATCAGCGACCGGAATATCCGAGTGTTGAAAAATCTCCAATCGATTTTTTCCCATGGCCGGTTGAAAGGGACGGGTTATCTCTCCATCCTGCCGGTCGACCAGGGGATCGAGCATACCGCAGGCGCCTCCTTCTCGCCGAATCTCGATTATTTTGACCCGGAGCAGATCGTCAAGCTTGCGATCGAAGGGGGATGTAATGCCGTTGCTTCCTCTTTGGGCGTCTTGGGAAACGTCGCTCGCAAATACGCCCACAAGATTCCCTTTATTTTGAAATTCAATCACAACGAACTTCTCTCTTTTCCGAATACCTATGACCAGATTCTTTTCGCTAATATGAAGCAGGCCTATGATATGGGCTGCGCCGCGGTTGGCGCCACAATCTATTTCGGTTCTCAGGAAAGCCGCAGGCAGATCCAAGAGGTGAGCCACGCCTTCGCCGCTGCTCACGATCTGGGGATGGCCACGGTTCTCTGGTGCTACTTGCGAAATAGCGCTTTCAAAGCGGACAAAGATTATCACGAAGCCGCCGATTTGACCGGCCAGGCCGATTACCTTGGGGCAACTATCGAGGCGGATATCGTCAAGCAAAAGCTTCCCGTCTGCGACGGGGGATTCAAAGCGCTCAAATTCGGAAAATTTTCCGAAAAAATGTACACGAATCTTTCGAGTCCCCATCCGATCGACTTGACCCGCTATCAGGTAGTCAATGGATACATGGGACGGATCGGCCTGATCAATTCAGGCGGGGCGTCGGGAGAAAACGATCTCCATGAGGCAGCAATGACCTCCGTCATCAACAAACGGGCCGGCGGCATGGGTCTCATCTCTGGACGGAAAGCGTTCCAAAAGCCGCTCAAAGACGGCATTCAAATCCTGAACACCATCCAAGATGTCTATCTCTGTAAAGAGATTACGGTTGCCTAAGAGACTATCCATAGAGGCAATTGCAAAACTCGCGGGACCAACAAAATCGCCCTTTTAAGCCATTTTGCCTCCTTGTGGCCGAGCCCTACTTTGCTCAAAGTTGTGCTCGGCCACAAGGTAAAGGGCCTACGGCCCAGGCAAACTGGCTGAAAATCATCGATTTTTCTGGCGCCGGGAGTTTTGCAATTGCCTCCATAAACTTAATGTTAAAACCCGCGAAGATCTGTGCTGCTGCGGACAGGTAGCCCAAGTGCAGGGAGCCGCTTCAGCACGATATACTCAATACCTAACTGCTGACAATACTCCAGCTTGCCTCCTTTATCGCCATCTTCATTCACAGTGAAGATGTCTGGCATTAGTTCTCTGATGATCGAATCAGAGTCGAGATAGCCTCTTCCAGGGGCCAACAAGGTCTGCTTTTGGAATTTAAGAGAGTTAATTGCATAAAAGCGCTCTCTTTCAGGGATCAATGGATGCCCTTCCCCTTTCAGCAACCGGATATTGGGGTCATTTCCTATAACTACATAGAGGTCGCCATAGGAAGAGCATTCCTCGATAAACCTAACGTGACCTGAGTGTAACCAATCAAAACAACCCGTAACAATCACTTTTTTTCGATGACCGGTCAGATCCAAACAATTGGGAGGAATAGGAGGAAAGATATTTAGCTCTATTTCGGGGATTACATGGTAAGGGATGTGGCTCTGTAAAGCAATGGCTTGATGAGCACTATTTTCTGGAGATTCTCTATCCGCCCAAATATCGAACTTTCCATTCAGAGGAAGATCGGGTTTAACGATTACGTGACTAACGTATCTCACAGCATTTAATAGATAGAGTCGTTCTTCCAAAGGAAACTTGGGCGATTTGCCAGTGCTGTTTTGAATCGTTTCATCGGGCCAGAGAAAAACAGTCAATTCGCCGAGCTTTGATGCTTCCTCTAAAAAGCGCAAATCTTTTTCCCGAAGGTCATCAAAGCTTCCGGAAATAAAAACTTGTGCGGCCGCCAATTGCTGTGCCAGAAAACTTAAAAGTAGAAACAAAAATCTATACATCCCTGACCTCAAAAAAGCTTCTTCGATAAATATAGTCATCTTCGTTGCTAGGACGTTCTGCTGTAGAAAGGATATCGTCTGTAATATAGAGGGGGGCGCCCAAAAAAACATTCAAGGCGACTGTAGATAGGATGAGGTAGCATTTCCTTTTCATAATCGGACTCCTGTTACAAATAGACATACGATTGAGAGAGTAAAATATCAATAAAACCACCCATCTCTTTGAAGAACTCTCCCTTTAAATGGACAAAGTCCAGTTAAAGGGGGAGAGATTCTCCACGTTTTAGAAAAATTGCTTTCTTTTTCTCGATTTTTTTGGGTCATTTTATAGCTCAAATTTATTAAAAAAAGCCAGGGTTTCTCCGGGCTTTTTTATTTTGGAGGTGGAGAGACGCATTCAGAACTTTTCAGTTGGGTAGGAAAAAAATTTACAATAAAAAGCAACGGGTCTAATATCTCCATCTTGTTTTTAACTCCATAAAACATTGACCAAGTAGATATTATGAAAAACATTAAAATGAAAGTTCTAACAAGCCTATTCACTGCCTTCTTTTGTATCGCCAATGTCAATACTGGATGGGCCAAATCCGCTGATAATGCAATCAAGGGCTTTATCGACAATATAGCAGATGGATTGAAAAGCGCGGTTGACCGATTAGGAGACAACCTCGCTGCTATTCAAGATTACTTAGATAACTATCATTGGAAAGGTCTTATTCAAGATGAAGCAACTTCAGGTGCCGTAACGCTGAAACATTTGCAGCTAAACGGCCACTCTAAAGCAGTTGTTGCTAGACCTGGAGAGCGGATTCAAGGAACTGTTTTATGTGATTTGGACTCTAAACAATGTGCATCCCTAAGCTTGTATCGCGTTGTATTGGGTATTAAAGGCAAAGGAGCTCAAACTACGATCGGCAATGAACTGGGAATCATTGCGAGTGAAAGCCTTGAAAACTTTGTTCTGATTGCTCCTTCAGAACCAGGAATCTACCAAATTCGCTATAGACTAGTGGAGAGCTTTGCAAAAAAAGCGGCTTTAGAAGCCTGGGTAGATGAAAATGGCCATGAACCCTCTGCAGCTACAACGATTGGGATCGTTCTAGTAAAATAACCAATTTATGTGACGATTGGAAACAATCAGTCACAAGCCTACTGCCTTGTGCAGTAGGTAGTTGACCTAATGAGCCAGTTGCAAAACTCCAATTCGGATCCAAACCCGCGCTTTCTTTGCCGGATTCGGATTTTTCGCAAATCGCCTATGACCAATAGGATATGTCGATTTGCGAAAAACCGAACCGGCTTTGAAATCATCGAATTTGGGCAGCGAAGCGAGTTTTGCAACTGGCTCTAATGAATAGAGTATCTTCTTACAGTTCAGAAAATCCATTAAGAAGGAGGAGCCTCATGGTAGCATTTGTAAAAGCATTTGGTTATGGAGCGGAAGAGTCGTTCAACGCTTTGGTGGACAACTCTGTGATCATTATCATAAGCACTGCTTCAAGCGCAGGAATTGGATATTTGATTGGCGGAGCTTCGATGGCTTGGGTGGCAGCGAAGGTCACCAGTCTTGTTTTGGGAGCGGCCTTTGCTATCGATCCTTCTACCGTTGAGACTGACTTAAAGAGTCTATCTCATCGAACTGCTCGTTCAGTTGGAAATATTGTGTCGTCTTTATGGATCCCGTATTGCGTGATTCTTGTTCTTCAAAGGATTGCGCGTCCTTGAACGGGCAGCGGGGGCTACCTGACAAGCTCAGCGCGAAGCAGCCGCCCTTTTCTAGAGCGGAGAAGGCCGTGGAAATCCCGGCCTTTTATTTTGGAGGTGGAGAGAATCGAACGCTGGTGAATTCAAATAGATAGCCATTGATAGAGAGGAATGAGATGAATCTCTTTCCCCTCCTTGAAGATCACATCTTCCAAAGAAAATGTTAAGATTTTTCCCGATGGAAGTTCTAAGGCATGCAAACATTCTAGCAGAGCATTGATCTCGCGGTTATGCGTTTCTTGATCCTCAAGATCGGAGTAGCACACTTGTATTGCATCTACAGGTTTTCCAAATTCTGTAATTACAAAATCAACTTCTTGCACTTGTTTGTAATAAAATGATTGTTTGCCCCTGCGCCTTAATTCTAAATAGACAGCATTTTCCGCCAAACGCCCCCAGTCCTCTCGATTGGATTGCAGGGATACTGTGCGCAGTCCTGTGTCAATCACGTAAATTTTTTTAGGGTCGCGGGCTTGTACTTTGAGATTCAGATGGTAACGGCTCATTTCAAAGATAAGGAAAGCTTGTGTCAAATAACCTGTCAACGTTGAGGCTAGTTCAATCGAAATTTCAAAAGCTTTTCGCAGGGAATTATAGGAATGTAAACAACTCAGGCCTGTTAAATAGAAACTAACTATTTGATGCAAGGCTCGTTGGTTTTTAATGGAGTGTCTTGCAACAACATCCCGTAGCACAATATCACTAAGGTACTGTTTTAATAAAATGATCCGATCATTTTCGTCCGGCGTTAAGATGATTTTTGGAAAGCCTCCCCAACGCAGATAATTTTCTAATGCGCGTAACCAAGCTCCCTTCGTAGATGGCGTTTGACCCAAAAATATTAAATATTCGGAAAAGGAAAGGGGCCAGATAGTTTGTTCGATAACCCGTCCGGAAATAGCTGTCGCGATCTCGGAACTCAATAAATGAGAAGAAGAGCCGGTTACAACGATTTGGTAATGCCCTAAGTCGATTGCTTTTCGCACCCACCGCTCCCATCCTTGGACATTTTGGATCTCATCCAAAATTACTAGCTTAGGGCTTTTTCCCGTTTCTTCTTCATAGAGTGAGAGAAGTTGATCAAGTACTTCAACGCTGGCCCCTGGGAAAAAAATCGGATCCTCAAAATTAAAAAAAAAGGTCTCCTCCAGCCGTCCCAGCGCCAATTGGACTGTCATGGAGGATTTTCCAGAACGCCTCACCCCAGTAAGCGCTAGGCAGAGATCCTTTTGTTGACTAAGAAGAGAACTTCTGGGGACGATCAAATGGCTGTTTTTGTTCAGCCACTGCTGCCAGTCCTGTAAAGCTTTTTTTAATTCGCCTCGGGTCGCCATAACTTCATTTTAATCGATCAGTCGATTAAAAAAACCATAAATCAATCGATCTATCGATTGATTTATGTAACTAATTAATCATTAGTAGCTTGAGGACAGAAAAAGTTCTGGGATTTCAAGAACCAATGCCCGTTCCACTTGAAAGGCGACCAGATGAAAACCGATGTACCTTGTAGGAGAGCTTGCCATTTTTTACAGTCACTTCAATTCTATGTTTAGAAAATTCCAGAAGTTGGTGATCTTCGGAAGATTTTACTTCATCGAAAATGACAGATAGCAAATCCCCTTCGCGAGAGAAAAAACCAACGCCTGAACCTTCTTTTGCCTCGATTGCATCTCCTCTAGGGTCAGAACTCCATGAACAGTGAGGTTATGGGAGGCGTAGTGTTTCAGCGCAAAATCAACCATCAAGGGATTACGCAACAAAGCCCAAAATAATCCCCAAAAACGAGATCGAGCAATGCATTAAGCCAAAAAGATGCCAGGGAAAATTCACTTAGGATGAGCGCCGCGATATAAAAAAAAATTGCACAGTTCTGAAATATTCTGGCATATTGATGGCCTATGAAAAAAGCTATTTGGTCCTTATTTCTTTTTTTCTTCTCCTCTCTATTTGCGGATCAATTCATTGAGCTGCAAGAGGAATTGCGGCAGGCGGAAGCGCAGTTTGAACGAGCCAAAAAAGGGTACATGTTCGGAAATTGGGATGGGTGGCGCTACAAGATCGCCAACAAAGGAGTGAATTTCATTTCTTCCTATTTCACTGATATGATCGGAAATCCCGTTGGAGGCGCCGCACAAGGGTTCGCTTATTGCGGTTCGTTAGGCTTAGCCATGGACGTAGACTTTGAAAGGGCGGCCGACATCCCAGGGTTCGAATTTTTTGTCTCTGCAGTCTGGCGTACCGGAACCAACTTATCACGAACGAAAATCAAGAATCAGTTTCCGGTTCAGCAGCTCTTCGGATCCGAGACTGTGAAGCTCAATGAATTATATCTTAGGGAATCCCTCTTTGATGGACGATGGGTTTTGAAAGCCGGCCGACTCAATGCGGGGAACGACTTCTTGCAATCCAACCTGTATTACCAATTCGTCAGCAATGCTTTTGACGGCAACCCGGTTGCGATTTTCTTCAACATCCCAACTTTCTCCGCCTATCCAAATGCGACTTGGGGGGCCTATACATCGTTTATCCCATATGAGAGGGTATTGGCAAAGGCGGCGATCTACAATGCGAATTCCAAAATCAGCAGGAATAGCTATCACGGATTGAACTTCACGTTCGAAAGCACGAACGGAGCCGTTTTGGTCTCGGAGCTGTCTTATTTCGTCAATCAGGAAGAGGACGACGAGGGGATGGCGGGAACTTATAAAGTGGGCTATGTCTATCTTACTGGCGCTACGCAAACATTCTCCAATCGGACAGTAGATGGCGACTGGAGTGCCTATGCGCAACTGGAACAAGTGATCTATCGGCCTGATGGCGGTGAAACCAATCGAGCCCTAAGCCCTTTTCTCGCCCTGCTCTTTTCTCCAAAAGAGAAAAATTTGTTTCCTTTCTATACGATTGCGGGGCTGGTTTATCAAGGGCCTTTTTCAAACCGGCCTGATGACTCGTTCAATCTCGGCGTGGCGTATGGAAAATATAGCACCGATCTTGCGAACACTGAGTCCCAGTCCGGAAAGCCAAAACAAAATTATGAAGCAGTTATCGAGCTCAATTATTGGTTTCAAGTCAATCAGTGGTGCGTCTTTACTCCGGATTTTCAGTTCATCATCCATCCACGAGGTCTAGAGATTCCCAACGCCTTTTGCATTGGCGCTCAAATTGGCTTTGTACTCTAGAGGAAGCATGTTATTTCTCGGACTTGATTGCAGCACCCAAAGCCTTTCAGCCGTCATCGTTGATTTTAAAAAAAGAAAGCCGATTTATGAAAAGTCGGTCATTTTCGAGAAGGCTCTGCCTCAATACAATACCGTGAGCGGCACTTTGCGGACTTCGGACCCGCTCGTTGTCCACAGCCCGCCTCTCATGTGGGTGGAAGCCTTGGACCTCCTTTTTGATTCCATGCGCTCCGACGGAGTAGATTTGAGCGGAATCCTTGCAGTGTCGGGGTCGGCTCAACAACACGGTTCGGTGTATTGCAATGACTCGCTGCCTTCGGCCCTCGCGCACTTGCAAGTTGCTCGGCATCTGAAAGACCAGCTTCAGGGAACATTTTCGAGAAAGACATCGCCCATTTGGATGGATTCTTCCACTGCAGCGGAATGCCGAGAGATCCGACACGCGATGGGAGGCGTTCATTCGATTATTGAAGCCACCGGTTCCGATGCTTTGGAAAGATTCACCGGACCTCAAATCCGCAAGTTCTACAAAACAGAGCCTCAAATCTACCGCCAAACGGCATCCATTGCTCTGGTCAGCTCCTTTCTTGCCTCTATCCTCGCTGGAAAAATCGCTCCGATCGACTGGGGGGATGGATCCGGGATGAACTTGATGGATATCCGCGGCAAGCGCTGGCATCCCTTAGCCCTCGAGGCGACCGCTCCAGGGCTATTGGAAAAACTCTCTGCTTTACACCCTTCATCGCATGTCCTAGGCAACGTCAGCGGGTATTTTACTGGGAAATACGGTTTAAATCCGAATGCGCTCGCCTTGACTTGGACAGGAGACAATCCGGCAAGCCTTCTCGGCCTTGGACTGATCAAAGAAGGGATCGTAGGGATCAGCACGGGAACCAGTTTTACCTATTTTGGAGCCATGCGGGAATGCCATGTCGATCGAGCAGGCGAGGGGAATCTCTTTGTCAGTCCGACAGGAGACTACATGCCCCTGAGCTGTTTTTTGAACGGTGCGTTAGCGATTCAGAAAGTTCGGACGATGTATGGAGTCGATTGGCCCGCTTTCAACCGGGCTTTGGAAACGACCTCCCCTGGAAATCATGGGGGGATTATGCTCCCTTATTTCGAACCGGAGATTACTCCGAAAATTCTGCATGCCAAAGTGCAAAGATCCCATCTTCGAGAAGAGGATGCGGCATCGAATTGCCGGGCTCTTGTCGAAGCGCAGATGATGTCGATGCGGCTCCATTCCCGTTGGATGAAATTCACGCCAAAATTGATTTATGCTACGGGAGGCGTTTCTAATAATCCTCCGATTCTTAGGATCATGGCCGATGTTCATAATAGCCCCGTGATGAGAAACGCGGTCCAGAAAAGCACAGCTCTTGGAGCCGCGCTCGTAGCCGCTTTCGGGTATTTTGCATCCAAGGGTCAACCTATGGATTGGGAAGAACTCGCAGCGGGCTTTACCGATCCGATTCCCTCTTCCCGCATAGACCCCGATCCGGCGTCCGTCGCAATATACAACCGCCTCATCGAGCAATACGCGAAGCTGGAAGCCGATAGGAATGATTAGGGAGTGTATCACTAGAGCAATTCAAGCTTTTTCAGGAGTTCAGCTTTAGAAAACAGCTCTCCTTTATTGGAGCAGCTTAACTTTTTTTTGATGTTTTCAAAATAAGATTCCACGGTACGGGGTGAAAGGTCAAGCATAGTTGCAGTTTCTTTTGCCGTTTTGCCTTGAAGCAATAGTTGTAAACATTCACGCTCCCTTCGGGTAAGAAGAAAGGCTTTCTCCAAATATTTTTCCATGCCGAGACTTTTTAAAAGGTCAGCATAATAGCCAGGTTTGACAGGATCGGTTTGAATTTGAACTTCACCGATCTGCTCGAGAATGCCCAGCCTGTCCCAGAATTGTCGAATTTCTTGAATTTTCCCTTTGACAATGCGATAGGTACTCATTCCCCAAATGCAAAATTCGTTTTTCTTTGGCTTGATCCCTTTGTAACCCTCTTTATAAGTTGCCTTACAGATCCAACGGACAATGACTTGATCTCCGTATCCGAAAATCTCTTCAATTTGAAATTGAGCGCCTGGATAAGCTTTATGATAGCCCCGATCGATTTTCTTGAGCGCAACAAGTCCTTGGACTTTGTGGCCGCTGGCTGGACCATAGAGCTGTACTTCTTCAGAAAATAGCTGATCGTAGAAAGAGATGTCATCTTTACTTGCCTGTTCTCTAAACAAGCGTCTGACCAATTGGACATTTTTCTGATTCATCTTTACTGGCATGGTTCCAATCTTTTACCCCCGTATTAATTACGGTAAGAACGAAAATTCAATAAAATCATATCCTAATGCAAGTAAGCGTTTTGTTAAGAAGGAGATTTTCACAATGATACAATTTGTTTTTTTGATTTTTGCTTTATTAAACTCCAATTTTATCTGGTCAGGTGATGGAATGGCAAGGAATAACGTAGTTAAAGGAAGGTTAGAGGGAAAAGTAGCATTGATTACAGGTGCAGCTCAGGGAATTGGCAAGGAAATTGCTCGAGTTCTAGCGCGTGAAGGTGCTCAAGTAATCATTGCTGATATTAATGACGGGGAAGGGCAATCGGCTGTTCAAAATATTGAGAATTCATCTTATGTCCATTTGGATGTAAGCAACGAGTGCGATTGGCAGCTTGTCATTCAGAAGATTATGAACATGTATTCAAGGCTTGATATCTTGGTAAATAATGCCGGTATGATTGGGGCTGTAGATCCAGAAAATGGGACGTTAGAGAAATGGAAGGAGATACAATCTGTGGATCTTGAGGGTGTTTTTCTTGGTTGTAAGTATGCGATACAAGCAATGAAAAATACGGCTAAGAATGGTTCGATTATCAATATATCTTCTATAGCTTGGACTAGAGGAATACCAGGGGGCATAGCTTATTCGGCTAGTAAGGCAGCTGTTACAAATCTCACCAAATCGGTTGCTGTATACTGTGGCCAACAAGGATACAACATTAGATGCAATTGGATTTCACCCGGTTTCATTCCTACTCCTATGCTTACAAAGTATAAGAGGAATGCAGAGGAAGAAGCTCGGTTTCAGGAATACATAAGAAGCATTCCTTTAGGCAAAATGGGAAGACCTGAGGATATAGCTAATGGAGTCCTTTTCCTTGCTTCAGATGAATCCCAATACATAACGGGTACTGAATTGAGAATTGATGGGGGAGTCACTGCTTGGACGGGCATTCCTTGGACAAGAACAAATTAGCCAAGGAAGGCTGGGAGCTTTCTTGAAATTCGATACTGAAGATATCTGACACCAAAGCCCGGGGATTTCCGGGCTTTGTATTTTGGATGTGGAGAGATCATTCTCTATAATACCGAAGACGGCACTACCTCGATCAAATTGAGGGCTCAAGATGGAACCGTTTGGTTGACGCGAACGGAGATCGCTGACTTATTTCAGACTACACCTCAGAACATAACCCTACATATTCAAGAGGTTTACAAAGAAGGAGGAGCTGAATCTGGCGCAACTAGTAAGGATTACTTACTAGTTCAACCTGAAGGGCAACAACACATCGCACGGCAGCCGAGCTTATTGTTGAGCGTGCAAATCCTAAGCTACCAAATATGGGCCTCAAGAGCTGGAAGGGGAGCCGAGTACGCCAGCAGGATGTGACTATCGCAAAGAACTATCTCGATCAGCCTGAAATCGAAGAGGTAAATCGGATTGTTGTCATGTATCTTGATCATGCGGAAGACCAGGCTAAACGGCGTAAATCTATGACAATGGCAGAATGGGAAGAAAAACTAGACGCATTCCTTACTTTCAAGGAGAGAGATCTGCTAGATCATGCAGGTAAGATTTCAGCTCAAGTTGCTGAAAAATTAGCCTTTGAGCGTTATGAGGAATTTGATATGAAGCGGCGAGAAGCAGCGAAGGTTGCGGCTGATGCTGAAGATATAACGCTACTGGAAGAACTGAGGGCAAAGGCGGAATTAGCAGAAACTCCCCAAAAATAGCCACGCGGAATATCGTCATTTTCTGTAGAATTATTCCCGAATTTTTCAAACTGCACAGCTAGAGGATGTCATATGAGCGTTGCCATTGTCAATTATCCAAGTAGGCTTCCAAGTGAGCTCTTAATGGAGGTCGCATCGTTTCTTGTAGCGAGCGAGCTGCTTCGGCTATGTCAAGTTTGCCGGGCTGTGTGGTGGGATGTGCGAGGGCAGAACGAAAGTATCGTGACTTTTTTAGCTCAAGAGGAACAGCGGCGTATACAAGTGCAACCCATGCCGTTTCATGTTCAATTGACTCTTTTCGATGTTGCTGCACACTGGCGGCAGTTTCTTGATTCAACGGTCAGAGAAGTTCGAAACGCTTTGAGTCTCCGGCAACTCGTGTTTTACTCAGGGCGATTTGATTCTGTGCTTCTTGAAGGAGCCACTCTTGTCGTGCGAGACGATCCTGAAGGAATGTCGATACTCGCAAGGCAAGAGCAAAATATTTACGAAATATCGATGCTCGCAAGGCAAGAGCAAAATATTGACAGAGCACTTATTCTCGCCCGTAGTATTAGTACCTTCTATCCAGGTGCTAGGAGTTTAACGCTTAGTAGTATCGCTCTTAGGCCCGGTTTGCCCATTTTGGATGCTTACGCAATTACTAGCAGCATTCCCTACAGAGCTATTTCGAGTGTAACGTTTGAGATTCTCTTCCAACAAGATGCTCTTGATTTTATTGCCGATCGCCTGAGGTAGTTGCAAAACCCCTCTTCGTCGGGGCTTTGTAAAAACGAAAAATTTCTAATTCAGAGGTTCAACATCCCTTCGAGCATTTCCTGGCGGCCGGAATGGGGTTTGGGATCGAGACGATGGGTCTGGACGTAATTTGCGATCTGTTCAAAGTTCATTTTTTTATGCAGGATGTCTTGGCCCAGTCCTGAATGCCAATGCTCGTATCTTTTTTTCATGAAGGACTGCAAGTCGTTCTTTTCTATTAGAGCGGCGGCATGCAGAAGGGCTTTGGCCAAGGTCTCGATGCCATTGATATGTCCGTAAAAAAGATCTTGGAGGTCGATGCTCTGCCTGCGGACTTTGGCATCCAAATTGCAGCCGCCGGTTTTAAAGCCGCCATGTTGCAAAATGAGGTAGAGCCCATGAGTATATTGCGAAAGATCCATGGGGAATTGATCCGTGTCCCACCCGAGGAGAAGGTCTCCGTCATTTGCATCCAGGCTGCCGAACGCATCATTGGCCAGGGCGTAGGCGATTTCATGGGAAAACGTATGGCCTGCCAAAGTCGCATGGTTGCTTTCAATATTGAATTGAAACTCTTTTTCCAGGCCATATTTACGCAAGAAGGCGGAAGTTGTCGCGCAATCGAAATCATACTGATGTTTCATCGGCTCGCGAGGTTTCGGTTCGATCAATAGAGCCCCTTTAAAGCCGATCTTGTGTTTATAGTCGACTAGGAGAGAGAGAAACCTCCCATACTGATCCATCTCTTGCCTGAGGTCGGTATTGAGAAGCGTTTCGTATCCGTCGCGTCCGTTCCAGAGGACGTAATTATGGCCTTTGAGCCGATGGGTCGCGTCGATTGCCGCTTTGACTTGCGCGGCCGCCACGGCAAAAACTGCCGGGTCGGGATTCGTCATGGCTCCGGCCATATATCGGGGATGGCCGGTGAGATTCGCCGTTCCCCACAGAAGTTCGATGCCGGTGCGCTTCATCTCTTCCCCGATCAAATCGGTTATTTTTTCTAGAGAGACCCCCGCCGGGGCCAAGTCGACATCGTGGAAGGTGAAATATTTCACGCCGAGCTTTTGAATGAATTCGAAGAGGGCTTTGATCTTTTCTTCAGGGCTCTTCATCCACGGACGGTGGAACAAGGGCTGGCCGAACATATCGGGCCCTTCCCAACAGAACGTATGCCAAGCGCAAACGGAAATACGAAGGTGTTCCTCCATCGTCTTGCCCAAGATTTTTTGCTTTGGGTTGTAGTAGCGATACTGAATCGGTTCGATATTTTGAAAAAAATGATCATTCATTTGAATTTTACCTTCGTCAACTTGCTGCCCAGTTGGCGCCATGGTTTGCCGGCAAACAGGTTCTCTTCGATTTCTTCAAGGGAAGTCCCTTTTGTTTCAGGGATGAGAAAATAGACGAATCCGATCGATAGAAGGCAACACGCCATGTATACGGAAAAGGTGCCTCGGGCGCCTACCCATTCGATCATTTTTAAAAATGTGGCGGTGACGAGCAAGTTGCTGCACCAATTGGCGCATGTTGCCAAGCTCGCGCCGATGCCTCTTACTTGCAGCGGATAGATCTCGGCGATCATCAGCCACATGATCGGCCCCAAGCTGAAGGAAAAGCACGCGATATAAATCAACATCGTGGAGAGGCCTAGCCATTCGAGCGAAGGAGGGATGCCGGTGGAAGATTCAAACATCAAGGCCAACGCCCCCAAGCTGAGCCCCATGCCGACAAGCCCGGCTAAAAGCAAAGGGCGTCTGCCCCAACGGTCGATGAGCGGCAAAGCAATGAGTGTAACGAGAAACATCACGGCCCCGATCCCCATCGTCGCAAGAATCGACACGGAAGCGTTGCCGAATCCTGCCATTTTCAAAATCGTCGGAGCATAATACAAGATGGTATTGATCCCCGTCACTTGCTGGATGAAAGCAAGACCGAAGCCGATCCAGAGGACTGGACGGACCAATTTCGAGAAGATGATCTTCCAATCGGCGGCCTCTTTTTTCAAAGTCACTTTGATCTCTGCGATCTCCCGCTCTACGCTTTCCTCAGAGCCTCTGATCGGCAACAAATTATTTCGGGCCTGTTCTTCATCCCCTTGGGACAAGAGCCAACGGGGGCTTTCCGGCAGATAGAGCATGCCCAAATAGAGGAGGATCCCGGGAAAGATGCCGAAACCGAGCATCCATCGCCAATTGGATGTGAATGAGAAATAATAATCGACAATATACGAGAGGAGAATCCCGGCCGTAATGGCGAGCTGGTTGAGGGATACGAGAGCGCCGCGGTGCTTTTTAGGAGCCATTTCCGAGATGTAAAGAGGACCTACGTAAGAAGCGACGCCGATCGCAATCCCTACGATGATCCGTCCAACCACAAGCATAAGAATGGAAGGGGCGATTGCGGTTCCTAGAGCTCCGAACACAAAGATGAACGCTACGATGAGCAGCAATTTCCTCCTGCCGAAATAATCGGTCGCGCGGCCGCTACAGATAGCGCCCGCCAAAGCTCCCAATAGAACCGATCCCACGACTATGCCGTTCATGCCGGGGGTTAAAGGGAAGTCCTGCTCGATAAAGAGGATCGCTCCCGACATCACCCCTGTATCGAATCCGAAGAGAATTCCAGATATGGCAGCGATCAGAGAGATCAAAACATAGTAATACTTTCGCATAATTTACTAATAAGAGGATTTAGAATTTCTAGGCTACAAAAATTCTTCTTCGATTGCTCAAGGTCCACTTTGAGGAGATGATTCTTCACTATTCTCGATGGGATCATCCCAGTTGATCACTGTGATTCTTGGGTCAGAAACGTCGATCGGGTCTTGGCAGAGGATATGTGGAATTCTGTACCATTTGAATCGAGGATACTTATCAGGATTCATCGAATCAAATTCGTGAGCGTAAAACAGTTTGGTATCTTCAGGAAGTTCGTCCATTTCTTGGTAATGAGAAAAAACAATTGGGCAGTATTCCTGTCTCATTTCTTCATAGGAAGAGAATTGATTGTACTTCGGATTTTTGTTATAGTGGGGCCATTTCCAGACTGCAACTCGCTTTTCTTCAAGTACCTCTATGGGGATTTTAAAAAACTGCCGCTTTTTTGGGCGAAAACCTATTTTTAAGTATTCCTCAAAGTGCTTATGGGGATGAAGGGGGCTTAAAAAAATCACATCATTCCATAGACAGTTCAGAATGGGAATGACTTGCATGCAGAGATCAATACGTCCCACGTACTTTAACATGGCTTGTTCATAAATTTCAGAAAAGCCTTCGAGTTCTCGCATTCGATTCAGTGGTATCATCCAATGACCAATGAATTTAGACGGCTTCCAATGGTAAACGTATCTGGAAAGGGACTTATTGGCTTGGATCCTGGATAAATATTGGGGCGTTTCCCAATAGATTTCGTCGCTTTGAACAGGATCAATCGCAGATTCAGATTCTACATCTAGAGTCCGATGGGAAATAACATCGACTGCTTCTCCTGAGGCTAGAGAACTCGAAAGCAGAGAAGGAGCGAGGGTCAAACTACAGACTGAGAGCAAAAACTGCACCATGAACATAATATCTCTCCCTAGCAAAAGGATGCGATATGCTGCCAGTCTATGCATTCTCAGTCAACATTATCATTGACATAAGAGGCAATTGGAAAACTCGCGGGACCAACAAAATCGCCCTTTTAAGCCATTTTGCCTCCTTGTGGCCGAAGCCCTACTTTGCTCAAAGTTGTGCTCGGCCACAAGGTAAAGGGCCTACGGCCCAGGCAAACTGGCTGAAAATCATCGATTTTTCTGGCGCCGGGAGTTTTGCAATTGCCTCATAAGGAAAGATTTTCTCTGGGGCGGCCTGAATTATTACCAAAAATTCGAATCAATGAAAGTTTTTTTTAAGATAGGGCGCTGTTCGAGATTCTTTCGATTTGGCGACCTCTTCGGGAGTTCCTTGCGCCATGATCCGGCCGCCTCGATCTCCGGCATCGGGTCCGAGGTCGATCACGAAATCGGCATTGGCGATGACATCGAGATTGTGCTCGATGATGACGAGGGTGTTTTTCTTGGCGGCGAGCTTGTGGAAGATCGGAAGGAGCCGGGCGATATCCTCGCTGTGGAGGCCGACCGTTGGCTCATCGATCAGATAGAGCGTCTTGCCTGCTTCCCGTTTGGCCAATTCGCGCGATAGCCTGAGGCGCTGCGCCTCGCCGCCGGAAAGAGATGCCAGTTCCTGGCCGAGCTGAAGATAGGAGAGTCCGACCTCGTCGACTAGTTGGAGCCTTTTGGACACACGGGGGATTTCGGAAAAGAAGCACAACGCTTCTTCGATCGTCATCGCGAGGATCTCTCCGAGATGTTTTCCTCTGTAGCGCACTTCGAGGGAAATCGGGTTGAGGCGGAATCCGCGGCATGATTCGCAGGTCACTTTCACTGCAGGCAGGAACTGAAGATCGATCGTCTTATAGCCCATGCCCCAGCAGGTGCGGCACATCCCGCGGAGGTGGTTCGGACTGAAGTGCCGCGGCTGAAGGCCCTTTACCTTGGCGAGAGGAAGTTGGGCGAAATGGCCCCGGACGAACGGCATGATATCGGCGTAGCTTCCCACATCGGCGCGGGCTGTCTGGCCGATCGGACTTTGGTCGACGGTGATCACTTTCTCGAATTCATTCAGGCCCCAGAACTTTGCGCCTAAGAGTTCGATCGGTTCTATTTTCTTCCGGGCGTTGACGGCGATTTCCGCAGCCGGCTTGAGAAGGCCGCGCATCAGGGACGATTTTCCCGATCCGGACACTCCGGTCAAGCAGGTGATCGCTGCGCGCGGAAAAGCGACCGAAATATTTTGCAAATTATGGAGCGACGCATTCTCGATCCTGATATCGGGCTGGAAGGGGCGTCGTTTCTTCGGGATCGGGATTGTCTTTCGTCCGCTCAAATAAGCGCCGGTCAGCGAATGTTCATTCTTTAAAATTTCCTTCAGCGTGCCACGGGCGCAAATCCTCCCGCCTTCTCGGCCCGCCTTAGGTCCGAAATCGAAGATCTGGTCGGCGATTTGGATCGTCATCGGATCGTGTTCGACGAGGACGAGAGTATTGCCGAGGGCAGCCAAGTCTTTGAGAGCGCGGTTCAACAGCTCGTTATTATAAGGATGGAGGCCGATCGTTGGCTCGTCGAGCAGGTAGAGGCATGAAGTCAATCCCGAGCCGAGTTGGCGGGCGAGGCGGATCCGCTGGAGCTCTCCGCCGCTTAAAGTCGGCGCGGAGCGCTCGAGGGTTAGATATCCAAGGCCGATCGAGAGGAGGAATTCGAGGTATTTGCAGATCTGGGAGCGTGTTTCTTGCAGGAACGCCTCCTCCTCCAAAGAAATATCCTGGATGAACTCATAGGCTTTTTCCACTCCCAAACGGCAGAAGTCTGCAATGGATTTGCCTTTGATTTTCACATTGCGCGCCAGCGCGTTCAGGCGTGTCCCTTCGCATACAGGGCAGGTGGAGGCGTTCATGAGGGGCAGGAGCGCCTCTCGCATATCCTTATTGCCCATTCGGACTGCTCCTGTGAAAAGCGGCTGAAGGCCGATCCATTTCAAGGCGGCGAATTTCTTAATCGGTTTTTCGGGCCCGCCGTTGAAGATGAGATGGAGCTCCTTGGGGGAGAGATCTTTCAAAGGCTCATCGCAATCGATTCCGCAGGCGTCGAAATATTGTTCGAGCCGCTTCAGGGCGCCATGAGTCGTCTTGTCTTTGAAAAGGCGAAGGCACAAATCCGAAAGCGTCAATCGCATGACGCTTTTTTGGTTGATAAACTGAACGCCATATGTCAAGCCTAGCCCCTGGCATTCCAGGCACATCCCAGCCTCGTGGTTAAAGGAAAAGGTCTGCGGCGTGAGCGGGGGATAGGACTTTCCGGTACTCATTACGGCAAACGACAAATTGAAATACAAATCTTCTTTTTCGCGGGCGATCAAGACGATTCCATCGGAAAATTGCGTTGCTTTTTCTACCGCTTCGAAGATCCGATTTTCACTTTTTTTGTCTACGGCTAGGCGGTCGATGACAAGGAAGAGTTCGTTTTTGCGGTGTTTTTCGAAAGGGATCGGTTCATCGAGCTCGTAGGTCTTTTGATTCAGGCGAATCCGTAAAAATCCGAGCCGGTTCAGCCTCTCTACCATCTCCTCGAACGATTCTTTTTTTTGGAGGATCAAGGGAGCAAGGATTTGGATTTTTTCTCCTTCCGGCAAAGAGAGCGTTTTCCGGACGACGAACTCTTTGCTGATATGGCGGATCTCTTCGCCTGTTTCAGGGCAAAAAGCCGTTCCAAGATGGGCATAGAGAACGCGGAGGAGATCGTAGATTTCCGTGATCGTGCCGATGGTGCTCCGCGGATTCAGTCCGCCGGTTTTCTGCTCAAGGGCAATTGAAGGGGAAAGCCCTATGATCTGATCGACGACTGGTTTCGGCAGCTGCTTGATCATCGCCCGCGAATAAGCAGGAAGGGTTTCGGCGTAGCGACGCTGCCCTTCCGCGTAAAGGGTATCGAAGGCAAGAGAAGATTTCCCGGAACCGGAAGGGCCTGTGAAAACGGTGATCTTGCCGCGCGGAATGGAGAGGGAGACCGACTTGAGGTTATTTTGCGCGGCGCCGATGACTTCGATCGTATTGGGACGCTCGGAAAGAGGAACGGGCGGTTTTTTATAAAGAGGCAATCCTTTCAGCGCTTTTCCGGTAGGGGTATTGAGCTTCGCGATCTTTTCCGGCGGGCCCTCTCCGACCAGCATGCCTCCGTAGACACCTGCTCCGGGTCCGAGGTCGACGATCCAGTCGGCTGTTTTGATCAGGTCGAGATTGTGTTCAATGACAAGGACGGTGTTCCCCTGGTCGACTAACTTTTGCAAAATGGCGATTAGTTTTTTGATGTCGTGGAAATGGAGTCCCGTAGTTGGCTCGTCGAGGATATAGAGGGTCTTTCCTGAGCCGGGCCTGACCAGTTCTTTTGCGAGTTTGATCCGCTGCGCTTCGCCGCCGGACAATATTGTAGAAGATTGCCCGAGAGTCAAATAATTGAGTCCCACTTCGCTGAGCACTTCCAGTTTCCGTCGGATCGAAGGGATCGCTTCGAAAAGGGGCAGGGCGTGTTCGACGTCGGTCGCCAGGATGTCCGCGATGCTTTTTCCTTTGAATAGGACGGCTAGAATCTCCGGATCGAAGCGGCGACCCTTGCATTGAGGGCATTCGATCCAGGCATCTTCCATAAAGTCCATATCGATCCGCGTACTTCCGATTCCTCCGCAGTAGGAGCAGGACCCCTCTTTCACATTGAAGCTGAAATGACCTGCATCGAACCCTCTAAGCTTGCTTTCTGGCAGCTCGGCGAAGAGGTCGCGAATCTCGTCGAAGAGCTTGATATAGGTAGCGGCGTTCGAGCGGGGAGTGCGCCCGATCGGCGATTGATCGACGGCGATGATTTTATCGAGTTCTTCCAACCCCGAGATCTCCTTATGTTTGCCGACGGGCATCTTCGCATTGTGGAACCGATTGGCAAGAGCCGGATAGAGGATGTCGGTGATGAGAGAGGATTTACCCGAGCCTGAAACGCCAGTGACGCAAACGAGGCCTCCGAGTGGGATCGAGACAGACAGGTCTTGCAGGTTATGGTGTTTGGCCCCTGAGATCGTTATCGCCTTCGCAAGCTTGCGCCTCTCGGTCGGAGCTTCGATTTTCAGGCGTCCGGATAAATAGCCGCCCGTCAAAGAGCGCTGCTGCTTCATCAGCCCTTGCGGAGTTCCGGAATAAAGGATTTCTCCTCCATGCTGTCCTGCAAGAGGCCCGACGTCGACCACCTTATCGGCGGCCATGATGGTATCTGCATCGTGTTCGACGACAAGGACGGTATTGCCTAAGTCGCGGAGAAGCAAAAGCATGCCGATTAGCTTGTGATGGTCGGAAGGGTGGAGGCCGATCGACGGTTCGTCCAGCACATAGATCGCTCCTGCTAAGGGCGCGCCAATCTGCGAAGCAAGGCGGACTCTCTGCGATTCGCCGCCGCTCAAAGAGGGAGAAGTTCGATCAAGGGAAAGATAGGAGAGTCCGACGTCGATTAAAAACTGCAGCCGCATTCGGATCTCTTTCAAAAGCTCTTTTCCGATTTGCTCTTCGAGTTCGGTGAGTTTCAGTTTTTGAAAAAAAGAAAGCGCGTCAATGAGAGGCATCGCCGTCACTTCGGCGATTTTTTTTCCGCCCAGCCGCGTTTCGGCAGGATATGGCTTGATCCTGGCCCCCTGGCAAGAGGGACAGACTCCCTCGGTCATCAGCTCGCCTATTTTCTTCCGGTAAGTCTCGCTTTTGGCCGCGTTCAGCCGTTCCTTTGCGTCGTGGAGGACCCCTTGCCAGCGGACGAATTCGATCCAGCGCATTTTTTTTTCAGGATGGGTGAACTGCATCCGGGTCCATTTTTGATCTAAACCGTAAAGAAACGCGTGTTTGGCTTTTTCCGGAATCTCTTCCCAAGGTGTTTCGATATCGAATTTGAAGATCCTGGCTAAGTTGTCATAGATGTTCCCATACCGGATCGTTTTGTAAGAGCTGGCGATCTTGCAGCAATCTTCGGCGATGCTCAAATGGGGATCGATGATCTTTCCTATGTCGAATTCTGCGGCATTGCCCAGGCCGTGGCATTCAGGACACATCCCCGCCGGATGATTGAAGGAAAAATCGTGGGGCTGAAGAGGTCCGTACGAAAGCCCCGATTTTTGAGAATAGGCCGTTTGTGAAAACAGGGTCTCTTCTCCTGTATCCGCATTCAAGACGCTGCACATCCCGACGCCTATTTCCAAAGCGAAAGAAACCGACTCGGAGATGCGGGAGCGCGATTCTTCGTCCACCTTGAGACGGTCAATGACGATATCGACATCGTGCGCCGCTTTGCCGTCGAGCTGGACGGGCGTTGACAAATCGATTTCGGAGCCATCGACTCTCAGACGGGTAAATCCTTTGCTCAAAAGTTCTGCGAACTCTTCGAGGAATTCCCCCTTTTTTCGTCGAGCATAGGGAGCGAAAATCAAGATTTTCGCTCGTTTAGGGAATGCGAGGATTTGCGCTAGGATTTTCTCTTTGCTCAAAGCGCCTACAGCCTCTTTGCTTACGGGACAGTGAGGAATGCCGATCCGTGCATAGAGAACCCTGAAGAAGTCATAGATCCCCGTAAGGGTCCCGACAGTCGATCGGGGAGTGCGGGCGGAGAGCTTTTGCTCGATCGCGATCGTCGGCGCTATCCCGGAGATGCTCTCCGCGTCAGGCTTTGGCAGTTCGGCCAAGTGGCGGCGCGCCTGGTGGGAGAGCGATTCGATGTACCGCCTCTGCCCTTCGACATAAATCGTGTCGAAGGCGAGCGAGGATTTGCCCGATCCGGAGACTCCGGTGAATACGACAAGTTCTCCCGGAGAGAGGGTTAAATCGACTCCCTTCAAGTTGTGCACCGAGACTTTTTTGAGGACGATGGGCTGGTCCATAATCGCTCTATTCTAACGATAATCGAGGGATATTGCAAATGTCCAAAACCAGTGGATCTAAGAGATAATCTTCGAATTAATGTTTCGTCGTTTTTTGGGGGTATTTTTACCGACATAAGAATTAAAAAAAAGAAGATGAATTGACCAGATAGTGTTTCTGCTTAAGAATGTTTGCCTTTTGTCAAATCAAGGTTAGGAGTCCTATGGAAATTGAATTCGATACACAAACCGATATCAACTATTCTGATAGTTTTTTTGAGCCACCACAGAAATCGGAAACTGCTCTTCATGAGAATATCCCAGTCTCACTCTCATCTGCTCGTTCTCTTGTTTCTCATCGAATATCCCGATTTCAAGACCTTTCTGTGACTGATCGGAAAACGCAGACAATCGTCTCCTGCCGAAAGACTATGAAAGTTGGAGGAAGCGGTGAAGTTGCGGGAACATGGTCATGGGGTGATCCGGATGGATCTAAATTTAGTGGATATGGAAGAGCAGAGGTCCACGATGACAGAGGAAACTATGCCAGAGTAGAAGTGGAACAAAAAAGCGATGGGAGAGGAAATGTCTCTGCATCTACAGGCCATAAGGGCGATTAATCGATAAATCCATGAAAATCAATCGAATTATTACTATATATGCGTTAGTTATTTTAACATTTGGCTGCTGTTTATCTCCGCATTCAAAGAATAGAAATGAGCAAACAATACACCCTTCTCCCAATAATGGAAATTCCTATTTTATTTCAGTCCCCATAACAAAATTGTCTTCTATTCAATCGCCTTGCGTAGATGTCAATATTGGTGACAAGTTGTTTTCAATGGAACTCGATTTAGGGTTTAGAGGGGATCTCTCTTTGCAAAGCCGGTTTATCAACCAAATTTCTCCAAAGACCTTTATTAAAACTAAGCCAATGTATGGAATTAGAGGAAAAAAACATTTAAATAACTTGTACCAGATTCCTAAGGTGAAAATCGGTGGGATGGCCTTTTTTGAATCCGTTCTACAAGAGGATAGCGCAGAATTTGTAAAAAATTCCGTCTTCGTGAAAAACGGAGGAGAGCCTTCAGCTAGAGAACCTGGCAGACTTGGCTGGGAATTTTTTCACGCCACAAATTTACTCATCGATATACAAAATTCTACAATCGCTTTTTGCGATAGCTTGGATACACTAAAACAACAGGGTTATCCCATAGAAGAATTTATAGATGCTCCTCTTCATATCGAACAAGGCCTAGTCGAATGTATCGCCGACACTCCGGAGGGTCCTTTGCGTTGCATGTTAGATACAGGATGTACACTAAATATGCTTAACTCAGATATTGAAGAAGAGAAAATAGCTCGCGCCTTTTGGGACCCAGAATACGATATCGACTACGCATACTTTAAGATCAAAAATATCGATTTTGGCCCTCAAAAGTTTCATCGCTTCCCCATCACGCTACCCATTCGAATCGATGCCATTTTGGGAATGGATTTCTTCGAGGAGCATTTAGTCTTTATAGATTTTTCCAACGAAAAAATATACTTCTCAAAGGATCATCCTATGATGATGACTACTAATGATGACTACTAAACTCAAGTAAAATGAGGGAATTGCAAAACTCTTGTCAGCTTTGTAATGCCGTAATTTTCTTTGATGATTTTTCGAGGTTCAAAAGAAGCCCTACCTCATTGACCCAGAAAAATCATCTTTTTGACGCTAGTTTTGCAATTCCCTCCAATGTGATTGAGATTATTTTACTCTAGAGCTAACATATTTTCATGGCGTTTATCCGCACCAAGATCGTCTGCACCATAGGCCCTGCCGTGGCCTCATATGAGAAGATGCTCGCTATGATGGAAGCAGGGATGAATGTCGCCCGCCTCAATTTCAGCCATGGGACTTTGGAAGAACACAAACGGAGCGTCGCCAATTTAAAACGGGCGCGCGCGCACCTCAAACGGCCTTTGGCGATCATGATCGATATCAAAGGTCCTGAAATCCGGGTCGGCAAAGTTGCCGGCGATTTGTTGGCCGTGAAGCCGCAGCAGCGTTTCAAACTGATCCCTATAGGAGACGCCCCTGCGGCTCCCGACGAAATCCCGATGCGACCCACAGAAGCGCTCCAAGCTCTCAGCCCCGGGATGACAATCCTTTTCGATGACGGGAATATCATCTCGACTGTCGTAGAGACGCACGGAAATTCGGCCATGATCGAGATCCAAAATGCGGGGATTTTAAAAAGCGGGAAAGGGATCAATATGCCCGGAGCCCATCTCGACCTTCCCGCTGTTACCCCTAAAGACCTCATCGATCTCAAATTCTGCTGCGAGCAGGATGTCGATTTGGTCGCAGCCTCCTTCATCCGATCTTCCCACCATGTCCTGTCTTACAAGGAAATCCTCGCTAAAGAAGGTAAGCCCAACATCCTCGTCATCGCCAAAATTGAAAATAGCCACGGGGTCGAAAATTTAGACAGTATCGTGCAAGTCGCAGATGGAATCATGATCGCAAGAGGAGATCTCGGAGTCGAGGTTGACCTGGCATTGGTACCGAAATTGCAGAAAATGATGATCCGGAAATGCTACCAGGCATGCAAGCCGTCGATTACCGCAACCCAGATGCTCGAGTCGATGATCACAAACCCAAGGCCGACAAGGGCTGAGGTCTCGGACGTTGCGAATGCGATCTACGATTCCACCTCCGCCATCATGCTCTCCGGAGAAAGCGCCATTGGAAACTATCCGGTCGAAGCGGTTTTGCGAATGAAAAGCATCGCCCGGGAAGCTGAGGCCGATTTCCCTTTCCGGGTTTTTTTCGAGCAACATTCCCAGCGCGACTACCACGATCTTTCTTCAGCTGTGACAATGGCTGCAGTCAAGACCGCCTATAGTGCGAACGCCAAAGCGATTTTCGCGTTTACGACCAGTGGAATGACGGCCCGTCTCGCTTCCCGGCTCAGACCCCAGATGCCTATCATCGCAGTTACTCCAAATGAAAAGGTCTATCACCAGCTCGCATCGAATTGGGGAGTGATTCCAATCCATTGCCCCGGGTGCAAAAGCTCTAAAGAAGCCTTTGCGGCAGCAAGCGCCTATGCCCTTGAGCATCAGCTCATCTCTTTCGGCGATATCGTCATCGTCACCGCCGGTGTTCCGTTCGGCAAAAAGGGGACGACTAACCTGATGACAGCCCAAAGCATCGGAGAAGTGCTGGTTCGCGGCCATAAGGGGTTCGGCTTGAAAGTGAGCGGGAAAGTCTCTATTGTTCTTTCTGCTGAAGCCCTTGAACCTGAGACGTTGGAAGGGCGCATTGTCGTCATACCTCACTGCGACAATTCTTTCCTGCCCGTATTGAAACATGCGGCCGGGGTCATTCTCCAAAATTACATCGGCGATACAGCCTCTGAAAAATATGCAGCTCTGGTTGCCAAGACTTTCGAAATCCCAGTGATGACACGAGCCGACGGCGCCATGAATCTACTCCAAGAGGGTGAGGAGATCACCCTTGACCCGCAAAGGGGATTGGTCTATCGAGGAAGCGAAGAATCTCCCGCTTGTCCCGTGTTTTCAATATAAGAGACTGTGAAGCAGCTAAATATAAAATATTTAGCGATGCAAGCGGATTTAAATTCAGCGGCTGTCCGACGCCATTAAAAATCGATGTTGCAATTGGTTGTGTGTGCACTTAAAATTAATTACGATTAATGTTATAATTAAATTAAAGGTGAATTATGAAACCAAGATATAGACCGGGTAAAGTAGCGACAAGCGGCCGCGAAGCTAGAAACACGATTGCCAAAGCGAAACCTCTGAGCCCAAATCAAATGCAGCATCTCGAGGAGAAAAAACCTGCAGGTTCGATGAACCCGAAAGCTGGCCGGAAAGGCAAACGAGCTGATTGGGATCTCGATTATGCAGAAGGCGTCGAGTTCGATAAGAAGTCAATGCCATGCAGAGAGCCGGAAAGCTTCACGGTGGACGGCCTCCGCCGATGGCCGAAACGAGGAAGTTGAGAGGGTGTTAACCCTCCCAGCATTTTAACCTGAAGCCTTCGATTTTATTATTTCGGACTCCTCTACTTTCGGCACTACGATCGGCGTATTTCTTTTAAACGGCCAGAACGTGTCCATATAGAGGGGAATGATGTTCGCTCCTACGAGAAAGAAGCTCTGCGTGCCGTTTAGAAGGTTCACAGTCTTCGCTGGGGCTCCAAGAGTTCCCATACTGATTCCAAATCCAACGAGATAGAGGATCTGTTGGAACATCCTGAGATAAAGGGACTGGTTCCATTCCTTGATCCGTTTTTTTGCGATTGCGAGATGCTCTAGCGCTTCTTTGCGATTTCTTTTCTCGATGTGCTTCAGCAATTCGAATACCTCGACCGCGGCGTCGACGCCCATATCTGCTTGGAACTCTTCCATCTTCTGGCTCAGCATCTGGATTTGTTGTTTCTCTCCGCATGTTTCCAACGGGTTCAAATTGAATGGGCTTTCGGTTCCAACATAGAGCTGATCGATTTTCTTCCAATCCAGTTCTTTTGCTTGGAGAAGGGTCTCCAGCTCGTTTAATTTCAATTTGGAAGCCAGATCTTTCGATGCAGCTATATTGTTGAGCCTGTAACTCAGTTCGAGCAGCAGCGGGATCGTGATGACGAAAAAGAGGACGGGAAGGAACCAAGGATTCGCTGCAAAAAACGCACCGATTCCTGCAAGGGCGCTCACTTTGATCGCAAGCGATGCCAGAACCATGACAACGCCAATGGCCGTACAACAGATGGAATCGAGCATCAGCCTAAGTCCAAGTACTTTGTCGTTGTTCCGGAACGCCTGCATAGCTTCTTTCAATGAGACGAGGCCTACGCCTATCCAGATCACGCCGGCCACACAGCCGCAAGCTAAGGTCGCGGCGCCTATGGCGGGGATGGTTTGCAGGCTCGGCTTCAAGCTTTGAATTCCCTGGAATGCCAAATAGCCGAAGGTAAACAAGTCCCCTCCGATAAAGACGGGATTGTATCGCTGCCATTTGTCATCAAGCGCTGCTTTGACATGGGCCTGTTTGGCAACGAGTACTTTTTGCATTGCTTGGGCGACTCTGCTATCGCTCTCCCTGATAAGAGAAGGCGTTGTTTTGACTCTACCGAAGACCTCGCCCAATCTTTGGTATGCCGATGAAACCAGCGTACACATATAAATTCTCTCTTAGTTTTTTTGTTTTATTTAAAATGTTTGTAAAAAATGGATGCAGCCGGAGGCTGCCGAAGTTAAGCTACGCCGAAGCGGCGCTTATGATGCAGGCGAGACTTGAAAGAGTAAGAAATAAATAATTTTTTGTTTATCATGAGTTAATTATATTTGATTGTATAATTAAAGTCAAATATTAAAATAATTTTTATCCATTGAAAGTGAGTCCGGGGAGACCTGTAGGGAGCTTGAGGCTGGTTCCCGGAGCCTTCGCCTGATCTTTAGACAAATGGGATCCCGTTAATATGGCCGCAAGTGCCGGCATTAATAGATTGGCTAAGATGGTGATTTCCGGCGTCGTAAGCCCTGCAGTTTGCAAGGTGATCGCCAGTCCTGCCAAGAGAGCCATCAGAGAGCCCAGGAGAATGAGAATATTTCCAGTGACATTTTTGATCTTGTCAATCCGATGAAGAGGCTTAGGATCCAAAGACATTGAAGATTTGGGGGTTATGACTTCTAGTTTATGGTAATGATAGATAATATTTCCATTGCTTGGGAAACCGTTAATTTTATGGTGATTAAAATTTGTAGACATTGAATTCATAAGTCATCTGTGTTTATTTTTATAAATTTAACGAATTTATGAATTAATCTCAAATGTTATGAACTGGATGAACTGGATGGGTGATCTGTTGATTTATTCATTAAATGTCTGGTAAGGGACTGATAAGGTGTTAGCAATTTAAAGGGACGTTGATTTTCGGGATTATTTTGGCCGCTTTTCGACTTCAAAATTCTGGGGGGCATCTACTTGTTGATAAGGCTGAAACAGAACCCTAAAGCGGCCCTGTTGGAAATGGGAATGGAAAAAATCCCCCAGTCGGTCGAGGTGCAAGTTGCAGAAGAAGAGAAAAACCTGTGGGTCATCCGCCTCCATAAACGCCCTCTGAATTTCAAAGAACTCACAGAGGAAGCGCTGGAAAAAGCCGCAGCGGGAGAAATTCAGGAGGCCACGTGCTGTCCCAACAATCCCACATAAGGGAATTGGATCTCAGCTATCTCGAGCAAAGGCTTGCGGACCTAAAGGGCTGGCATGAGGATGAGGCGAAGTATGCAGTGGAGAGGTATAAGAACTTTCTCATTCTTGTCATCAGACATCCCGATAGAGTTTTGGCGCCGGCTCCAGACATCGATGAAGCGTGGCATCATCACATCCTCCATACGATGCTATACACGCGCGATTGCTTGGAGATCTTTGGCGAATATCTGCACCACACACCTGCAAGCAAATCGCGGCCTGAAGAAAAAACTCTGATGGAAGAGGCGAGAGAGCGGACGTCAATCCTCTATCAGAAGGAATTCGGAGACCCTTATCTTCTTGAACTGGACATCTCAACATTTTGGTGAAAAAGATGAAAAAATATTGGCCGTTAGCTTGTCTGATTCTCGTTGCCGCAATCGCGGCCTGCGCGCTTGCGTTCGGGGCAGGCAAAGGCTGGATGTCCTATTTCATGGGATTTTTTCTTTGTCAATTCGCGCTGCTTAAGCTCTTCAACCCTGTCCAGTTCGCCGATGGTTTCCAGATGTACGATCTCATCGCCGGGAAAAGCCGCGCTTACGCTTTCGCCTATCCCTTGATTGAACTGATTTTGGGACTGACCTATCTTGCAACTTTTTGGCCGATGGCAGCTTGCATAGCGACCTTGCTCGTCTTTGGGGCTGGGACAGCAGGCGTGATCCACGCCTTGATTAAAGGTCTCGATGTCAGATGCGCCTGCATGGGAACCATCCTGGACGTGCCTCTTTCGACAGTGACCTTGACGGAGGACATAGGGATGATCGCCATGGCGATCCTTCTCATGATCTACGGGTGAACGGTACCTCCAATTAAACCAACGCCTTCTTTGGAAGAGTTTCTTGCACGAAGTCTTGATAGACCTGGAGGATCAGCCTGGCCGACCAGCTGATCGCCAAAAGAATGAAGGGCAGTTCTAAAGTCATGGAAGCTAGCATAAGACAAAGCGATGTGAATATGAGAAGATTCGTTGCTGCATAAGCTGTCTGAACCGTCATTTCCTTCCGCAAAGATCCATTGATTTGATGCAGGGTCTCCAAGACCTTGGTCGCCAGCTTTTCATCGAACACACCAGCCTGGTTCAAAGAGTCGTTGAGTTCCTTCAAGAGATTTGCCGCTCGGCTCGTAGTATGCCTTTCCAGGACGATTCGCTTGTTCGGATCATGGAGGCCCAGGCCATTTAAATAGTGGGATACGGAAGATCGGATTTCCTCGGGCTTCATATCCGATCCGCTCTTCATAAAACGTTGATTTTCCAATCCTCTGCGGGCTTGCTCGAGATGATACAGACGAATGCCGCGAGAGAGCGATCCCATGCCATTGATCGCGAATCCAAGCGGGAGGCCGATCGACGAAATCAATGGGCTGGTGGTAGAGAAAAAAGTATCTAGAGCGGCATTGGCCACGGTAGCTAAAGAATCGAGAGAATCTCCGATGAGAATGGCAAAGGTGAGCAGGCCTAGACCGAGTCCTTCGTTGTCAGACCGCCCGAGGCTTTGTTTTATTTTGGCTGCTTGCGCAGAGATCGCAACCGAGTTGAAGGGGAGATTGATGATGGAAAACAATCTGGAACGTGTGATGGCCGTTTGGATTTTTAGCACCATGCCTGGCCCGCCCAGAGAAGCCCAGAGTCCGGAGCGCAAGCCGGCATTCAAAATATTTCGCGAAATGATCAGCGATTTTCCCGTGTAGCCCCATGCTTGTTCTGCGGCTCCGTAGAGGATTGGCGCATTGAAGGAAGTGTGCTGTTTGGGGATAAGAAGAGCGCGGCTGGTATTTTGAGGAGACTCTTGGCCGTACTTTTCCCAATTTCTCAAGTTATTTGGATGTATTTGTGCTGACATTAATTGTTTCCTTTCTTCTATTTAATGATAACGTGATTCGCAAATAAATGGAATATCAAATAAATTGTGTTTTTAGTTTAAAATATTATTTTTTAATTTAATTAAACTGTGTGATCCTTGAACCTGTCCCACTAATATTTTTCGTCGAGTTTTTGGATTATTTTGGCCGCTTTTCGATTTCAAAGCTTGGGGGGCCATATGCTGTGTCGATATTGCCCCCCCCAAGTCTTGAATCGAAAATCGGCTCAAAAGAACCGAAAAATCGACTGAAACTTAGAAGTGTCAAGAATTTGTTTAGAATTGTACTCGTTCGTTTTCAATATATGGATTTATTTTTTTAAAATGGTATAATCTATTTTGAGAACAGAATAGGTAGGAATATGTCTATCGTCAAAGTCATTGAAGTAGTCTGCGAAGGAAAAACTATCGAGGATGCGATGAATGCGGGCGTCCGGGAAGCGTCGAAGACGATCCGGAATATCAAGGAGATCGATGTGAAACATGTGCATGCGCGTGTGGAACATGATAAAATTACGAGTTACAGAGTCAACGCCAAGATCTCTTTTGTCGTAGAACATTGAAGTATCGCTCAAAAACAGCTCGCAGCTCCAATAATGTCTTGTACCTAGTGGTCCTTAACAAATAGTCTTTGCATGATCACATTGGGGTAGCGGTGGTTGAGGACTGTCGTATGGGCGTATTCGAGTTCGGCCAAGTAAAACGCCCCACAAATCCTTACCCTGGATCGAACTCAAGATCTATTCGCCTCGTTCGATTCATTTGATGACCGCAAGCGAAAGCTCTGGAAAAGATGCAGGTCTCAATCTTTTCTATGGGAAAAATTGTCTTTTTTTTCATACTATAGGAGGTAGAACTTTCATTTACACCCTAAGGAGGGAAATTTTGTCAAAGTCTAAAGGTACAATTAAATTTTTCAATGTGCAGAAAGGTTTCGGATTCATTACGCCAGATAACGGCGGAAAAGATCTCTTCGTACACGCTAACAACGTCCATGGCGACCCTAAGTCTCTTCGCGAAGGACAAAAAGTCGAGTTCGTAGAAGGCCCTGGACGCAAAGGTCCGGAAGCTACCGATGTAAGAATCATCTAGTAGTGATTTCCTTCATCTAGAATTTCGATTATTTAGACTGGTACGACGACCTTTATCGTGCAAGCGGTTTCCGGATTTCAGGTATGACTTGAAATGGGAAATTTCTTAAAAAGAATAGGACCGGGAAGTTTTTCCCGGCCTTATTATCTCTAAAGAGCTTGTCCTTGAACCTATCCGATAGGTTCTTGTTGGCTTCCGCTTTTTGTTCAAAATTTGAGGCTTTGAATCCTTTTGCATTGGACGCTATTCCAGTGGAACGGGCATAGATTCGTCATTTCTTGGAACAGAAAACTCGAAACATGTTATGACCTGAAATATGGCGAAAAAATACGATGAAAGCACCGTCTTGTCCCTAGACGCCTTGGCCCACATTCGGCTGCGTCCGGGGATGTACATCGGCCGTTTGGGGGATGGTTCCCACCCGGATGATGGGATCTATGTGATGATCAAAGAGGTGATCGACAACTCGGTCGATGAATTCATCATGGGGCATGGCAAGAAGATCGAGATCGGTCTGAATGAGAAGACCTCCACGGTGACCGTAAGAGACTTTGGGCGGGGCATTCCTTTAGGCAAGGTCATCGAATGCGTTAGCCAGATCAATACAGGCGCCAAGTACAATGACGATGTGTTTCAGTTCTCCGTTGGATTGAACGGGGTGGGAACGAAGGCCGTAAACGCCCTTTCCTCCCATTTCAGCGTGAAGAGTTTCCGCGATGGAGAGTTTGTCGAGGCCCATTTTCTTAAAGGCGTTCTTCGGGAAAAGAAGAAAGGGAAGACCAGCGAGCCGAACGGGACGTCGGTCGAATTTACTCCCGACCCGGAGATTTTTAAGAAGTTTTCATTCCGGAAGGAACTGATCGTCAAGCGCCTTTGGCACTATGCCTATCTCAATACGGGACTCACTCTTCATTTCAACCAGGAAGAGATCCGATCGGAAAATGGCCTCCTCGATCTCTTGAACTCCGAGGTCAAAGAGGACCGGCTCTATGAACCGCTCCACTATAGAGGGAAACACATCGAGTTCGCTTTTCTTCACTCCTCGAGCTATGGAGAGACCTATTTCTCGTTCGTTAACGGCCAATATACCCAAGACGGAGGTACCCATCTTTCTGCTTTCAGGGAAGGGATTCTCAAGGGAGTCAACGAGTACGCGAAAAATAACTTTCAAGGGGTCGATGTCCGCGAAGGGATCGTGGGCACTATCTTGATCAAGGTCAAAGATCCCGTTTTCGAATCGCAAACCAAGAACAAATTGTCCAATAGCGAGATCCGCGCTCCCATCGTCCAAGAGGTCAAAGACGCCGTCCAAAACCTTCTCTATAAGCATGAGGAGACTGGAAAGAAGATCGTCGAGCGGATCCATTTCAATGAAAAGCTAAGGAAAGAGCTGGCGGCGGTCAAAAAAGAGGCGAAAGAGAAGCAGAAAAAGATCTCCTTCAAGATCCCTAAGCTGCGCGACTCGAAATTCCATTTTGGCGACGGATCGAAAGAAGGGGAGAACTCGGTGATTTTCCTCACGGAAGGGGAGTCGGCGTCCGGCTCGATCGTCATGACGCGCGACCCGCTCACTCAGGCTGTGTTCACGCTCCGTGGAAAGCCGATGAATGTCTATGGCATGAAACTTGACCAGCTCTACAAGAATGAAGAGATGTACAACCTCATGTCGGCCCTCAATATCGAGGAAGACCTCTCTCATCTTCGGTATAACAAAGTGATCCTGGCTACCGATGCCGATGTGGACGGCATGCACATCCGCAACCTTCTGATCACCTTCTTTTTGACCTATTTCGAAGGGCTCGTGATGAACAGCCACCTTCACATTCTCGAAACACCCCTGTTCAAAGTGAGAAATAAAGAGAAGACAATCTATTGTTATTCCGAGGAAGAGAAAGAAAAAGCGGCGCGGGAGCTCAAGAAAGGAATTGAGATTACCCGTTTTAAAGGACTTGGAGAGATCTCTCCCCATGAATTCAAGCAATTCATTTCGAAAGATATCCGCCTGATCCCGGTCATGGTCCAAAATCTTTCCGATATCAAACCGACCCTTGAATTTTATATGGGCAAGAATACCCCTGCGAGAAAAGCCTTCATCATGAAAAATCTTGAGAATGTAGATGGATGATCTAAAGAACCAGATGAAGGACCACTTCATCAAATATGCTTCCTATGTCATTCTCGACCGGGCCATTCCCCATGTGACCGATGGGCTCAAACCGGTACAAAGACGGATTCTGGAAACGCTATTTAGGCAAGGGGACGACAAACTTCATAAAGTAGCGAATATAGTCGGACAAGCGATGCAGCTCCATCCGCATGGCGATGCCCCGATCTACGAAGCGCTGGTCACCTTGGCCAACAAAGGCTTTTTGCTGGACAGGCAGGGAAATTTCGGGAACATCTATACGGGAGACCCTTCGGCCGCCGCCCGTTATATCGAAACGAGACTATCCGCTCTGGCACGCGAGACGCTGTTCAATCCCGACATCACGGAAAAAATTCCTTCCTACGATGGGAGGAATTTCGAGCCGGTGACCCTTCCTGCGAAGATCCCTCTTCTCTTGATGCAGGGAGCCGATGGGATTGCGGTGGGGATGTCGACCCATATCCTGCCCCATAATTTCACCGAACTGCTCGAAGCCCAAATCGCCTGCCTTGAGGGAAGGAATTTCAGGATTTTTCCTGATTTCCCGACCGGAGGGATCATGGACAAGAGCGAATACGACAAAGGTCGAGGCAAGGTCAAGCTTCGAACCAAGATCGAAATTAAAGACCCTAAGACGATGGTCATCCGGGAGATCTGCTATGGCACGACGACCGAGAGCCTGATCCGCTCGATCGACGAGGCGGCGAAAAAGGGAAAGATCAAAATCGAGGCGATCAACGATTATACCGCGCAAGAGATTGAAATCGAGATCAAACTGCCCCGTGGACAGTATGCTGAAGAGATTCTCGATGCGCTCTATGGGTTTACCGAGTGCGAAGTTTCTCTGAACTCGCAGATCATCGTGATCAAAGACAACCTTCCCTGGGAGACCGATGTCAACGAGGTCCTCTCTTATAATACGCAAAAACTGGTCGAATTCCTCAAGCGGGAGCTCGAGATCGAAAGAGACCGGCTCGATGAAAAGATCTTCTACAAGACTCTCGAGAGGATTTTTATCGAAAACAAGATCTACAAGAAAATCGAGACGGTCAAGACCCTGGAAGGGATTCACGATGTCCTGGGAGCTTCTTTCAAGCCCTTTAGAAAAAAGCTCCTTCGGGATCCTACGCATGATGACAGGGAAAAGCTTCTCCAGATCCCCATCCGGCGGATTTCTCGTTTCGATATCGATAAGAACCGGGAGGAGATAGGGATCCTCGAAGAGACGCAGCGCGAGGTGGAAAAAAATCTCAAAAACGTAAAAAAATTCACGATCCGGTATCTTCAAACCCTGATCGAAAAATTCGGCAACGATTTCCCTAGAAAAACTCGGATCAAGGCGATCGAGGAAATCGACCGCCGCGCGATAGAGACGAAGGAAATCAAGGTGGGTTTCGATCCCGCATCAGGCTTCGCGGGAACCAAAATCCCAGGTCCCATTCAGTTACACTGCACCAACTTCGACAAACTTCTCGTCTTCCATAAAGACGGCACCTACAAAGCGGTCAACATCCCCGAGAAGCAATATTTCGAACAGGCCGCATGGGTAGGGATCGCCGATAAAAAAACGGTCGTGAACGTCATCTACAAGATGAAAGAGACGGGTCAGGCTTGGGCTAAACGGTTCATCGTCGAAAAATTCATTCTCGACAAAATCTATCGGTATTTCGATGAAAACGCCGAACTTCTCCACATCTCGGCGAAGCCTAACGAGTCGATCGAACTTCATTTTGCTTCCCAAGGCAAGCAGAAGGTGAAAAACTTGGTCTATTCTTTCAATGAGGCGCCTCTCAAAGGCGCGCACACCCGCGGCATCCGGATCGCCACTCAAAAAGTCAAAAAAGTGACAGCTGCCGAATAGGATCTACGGTAAGACGTAAGAGACAAGCTTTAAAGAGGAATTAAGCCGGAATGTTTTAGGCGTCATGGGGAAGGGTTTGACGTTCAAAGCACCCCAATAATTTTTCTCTTCCGGCTCATAACTGACAAGAAGCTGCTCTCCGGGCCGGATGGTTTTTTTTGCAACGTAAATGAGTTCGAAGGGGGCGGGCGCAAGACCCAGGGAATTGGCTGGAATGCTAAGAAACATCGCTTCGACATTCGGCCGATCTGAATGATTGATAAAACGGGTGAAATTTCCCTTTTTCTCAGCGTCTAGATCTATTGAATAAAGACGGCGGGGATGATATCGGCTGTTTGGATCCCAATGCAGTTGCTCCTGTTTGGTAAGATGCAAATCAGAGATCAGAGCGAATGCGTAGTCGGTGGTATCTTCAGCGTTTTGCGGAAATATAAAGACTTCCCCGGAATAAGGGGCGATCGGTTCCCCCTTCAATATCGGCTTAGCCTTGGGGTGCAAGAATATGCCATACCCGAGTTTTTTCTTAAGCTTTTTGATTACCAGATATTTAGGTAGTCCATTCTTGCTAATTTCCTCTAAAATTGCTAGGAGTTCCTTCAATGTTTTTTTTGGTACCCGAGGGACGCGAATTTTATTCTGCTTAAGTTTCTTATTTCCTAAATCAATCAATTTTTGATTGATTTCTTGTCTTGGCAATCTGAATTCCATAATTTCACTATACGAAGTTTGCTGAATAATTGAAATAACTAAGAATTTGTGCAAAAAAAAAATTTTTATGGGAGCTCTCTCTCTTTTCAATCGGTATAAAATCAGAATCTTCTGGATTTTTTCACGCTTTTTTATCCATGGTGCAGTTGATAGGAACCTATCTTAAAAAGGAAGTGTTTAGCATGGAAACCTCAGAATTCTTGGCAAAATTAATCGGGTTCTATTTAGGAATCTTTGGCCTTATGTGTCTGCTTAGAAGCCACCAGATTAGAATCATGGCCAAGGATCTAGTCTGCTCGAAATGTACCCTGGCCGTTTCAGGAGAAATCAGCCTGCTTTTTGGTTTGGTAATTGCAATCGATCACTCGATCTGGGAATACAGTTGGAGGGGGTTGATTACGGTATTAGGATATCTTTTTATCTTAAGAGGAATCCTACGATTTGTTTTTCCGGATAAATTAAAAAAGATGGTTTCTAAAATTACTGAAAGTAAGTTGCGGCTCATTTCAATCGTCATGATCGTACTGGGAGCGTATTTGACTTACTGCGGATTTACAAAGTGAACTGACAGTCTTAAAACCGGATTCTGTCGATTTTTCAAAAGCGCCCGAAACTCGACCCGGTTTTAGGATCATTTCTAACGTCTTTCGAGAGAGGAAGAGATGTGTTCGGAACTTTCAAGCGGTTTAATTTCAAAGGCAATTGCTTTGAATTCTTTTTCGCCAATATTCGTAAAGGAGTAGGGTACAGGTCCTCCTCTATAAAATTCTACTAGAGAGTCCCATTCTTCCTCCACTACAGGCCCTGCGGCTTTTTGCACATAAAAACGGGACCCTTGCATGATGATCATGATACAATCCCAATCATGGGTATGAAGCGGAACGGTTTCTCCAGGTGCGACATGATCTTCTAAAATGCGGAAGCGTTCATTTTCAAAGAGAATGCGATGCGAGAGAGGCGCAGCGGCCAAAGCATCGAGGGTGTTCAACGCAATGGATATTTGTTGAATTGCAGACACAGGAACTGTTTTTTTGGATTGAGAGATAAATGCATCGATCAGAGAGTGTTTTTTTGGGTCGTTGCAAGGGTCGCTGAGTTTTTCTAGAATCATTGCACAGGGAGCTTCTTCTAAACCATAAATTTCTACAAGGCATTGATGGAGTTCATTTTTCATACTAGCTTCAGTCTCCTGCATAAAGATCGAAATCACCAGTAAGAAAAGAATAAAGCGCGTCATGATTCCCGAGAGGCAATTGCAAAACTCGCGGGACCAACAAAACCGCCCTTTTAAGCCATTTTGCCTCCTTGTGGCCGAAGCCCTACTTTGCTCAAAGTTGTGCTCGGCCACAAGGTAAAGGGCCTACGGCCCAGGCAAACTGGCTGAAAATCATCGATTTTTCTGGCGCCGGGAGTTTTGCAATTGCCTCCCGATACTATTTGATTTTTATCATTTTTTGCAAGGCGAGGCTTCCGAGTTTTTCAATATCGCTGATAATCCTTCAGAGAGAGAGCATTCGCAGCTTTCGTAGTCTGTCTCAATCCTCTTTTTTTGATCAATTGAAGCACGCTTGCCGGCAGGATCTTCCCTATCTGCCAAATCAATCGAATGACCTTAGATGAGATCCAAGATACACCATTTCCTTCCATGAGTGCGACATTCATCTTGGCCAAGTCCTGATTTTTTTTGACAAATTCATGTAAGCATTCCTCATAGCGATCAAAGGCTTTGTTGAAATCTCCTTGCGCTTCCGCAAGCTCCCCGGCAAGAATGTATGCGCCCACCAGCGCAAGGCTTGCGCCTTGTCCCGCTATGGGTGCGACTGCATATCCTGCATCTCCCACTAAAGCAATGCGTCCTTTTGTCCATTGAGGCATGTGAATTTGCGCTATGCAATCAAAATAGAAATCAGGAGCATCTTTCATGAATTCGAGAAGCCGAGGAATTTCCCATCCAGCGCCGACATAAGCCTCTTGCAAGAACTTTTGCTGCGTGCTTTGATCGCGCAGGTCCAAATGCAAAGGGGGATGAGATGAAAAAGCAAATCCGGCTTTCGCCATGCCGTCTCGAGGGCAATAGGCGATAGCAAATCTCTTGGGTGAATGATACTCAATCTCAACACGATCCAAATGTAGATAGTTAGGAATTGAGTAAAAAGAGATATACAAACCTAGTTTACGCAAGAACTGGGATTCGTCTCCCCAAGCCAAATTCCGTACTTTTGAATGCAATCCATCTGCTCCCACGACAAGATCGAAGAGGCGCGGCTCATTTTTCTCAAATTCGACATGCACGCCCTTTTCGCTTTGTGAAATATTAGCGATCGAGTCGTCAAATAAATATTCCACATTAGCAGCTTGCTTATACAAAATCTGGCAGAGATCGCCACGGACAATCTCAAGATCTCCTTCGTCACGGACACCGCAGAGATCCGGATTTGTACGCGTGAACTGTTTTCCCGACTGATCTACAAATATTGCTTCCTTTATCTGGGTCCGTGCCTTAAAGACAACCTCCTGAAGGCCCATCCGCTTTACGACGTCAACTGCAACTCCGCGGATATCGAGTTTATAACCTTCTGCGCGTAGGGCGGGGTGTTTTTCGATGAGGATTGGAGTAAAACCATATTCTTTTAACCAGTAGGCGAGCGCGAGGCCTGCAATGCCTGCGCCTGAGATCAGTATATTTTTGTTGTTCATGGGGTTCCTTTTTAACTTCAGAAAGGGTAAGATTATAAGAAAAGACCGACCGTCGGTCAATGTATTTGCGAAATCCAGGGAGAAGAGAGTTCTGTATGGCTAGAATTGTAAAAAAACCTTTTGAAAGAAGATCGGATATTGTGGAGGCTGCAAGTCAACTATTTCAAACGAAAGAATATGAAAAAGTGACTTTACAAGATGTAATGGATCGATTAGAGATCGCTAAAGGAACGATTTATCATTACTTTAAATCCAAAGAGGAACTCCTAGAAGCAGTTGTGGAAAATATCGTAAATCAACATCTCGAGAAGATGCAAATAGCGATGCAGGAGGCAAAAGGCAATGCTTTGCAGCAAATACAAGCTCTTGTCGATGCGGGCAGCAAGA
The DNA here is from genome assembly GCA_013285585.1 of Chlamydiota bacterium. Lineage (GTDB taxonomy): Bacteria > Chlamydiota > Chlamydiia > Chlamydiales > SM23-39 > CAIPFQ01. The sequence continues at coordinate 95,367 of JABDHH010000001.1, read as the reverse complement.
TCGGAGCTCAATCTCTTTTGGAGCAGCTTCATGAAAGAGGGAATGAAGCCATGCACACTCGGCTGCTTGCCGCCGCTTTAATGAAACAGGCCCCCCTCTATGCCAAACTTATCCAGCAAGGATGCGAGGAGGGAATCTTCCAGACGGATACACCTCTCGAGTGCGCTGAATTTATCCTCTCTGCGGTGCAATTCTTGACGGATTTAGGAATTTGTCCTTGGACCCAACAAGATCTCATTCGCAGAACGCAGGCCTTTCCCAAATTGATTGAGCAGCTATTACAAGCTCCACCGAATTCTTTTCAATTTTTGCTTTAGGGACTGTTATTGTTTAACAGTCCCTTAGCGAGCGGTAGAAGAACCTATCCGATGATTCAGATAGGTTCAACATTGCCATTGCATGTTCTGGCCGCTTTCTCTTAGACTCCATGGCTCAGTCTCTTAACAAAAGAGTTTTTATGCACCTACGAATAGTCTTCGGAGTGATCATTCTAGCCGTAGCGGGATATGCCTCAGAGCTTTCTTTTTTCCGCTCCAGTTCTCAAAATCCCTATCATCTCTCGGTTGGGGCAGTCCTTTTCGACTCAAGTGGGCGCATCGCCTGCCACCATTTTAAGAAAGTCCCGGGGCACCCTGGCCACGAGGACATTTACATCCTCATGCGAGAGACCATGGAAAATGGGGAAACAATTTTCGACACGCTACGCAGGGGACTGAGGGAAGAGTTCGGCGCAATAGGCAAACCAGTTGCATTTTTAGGGTCGCTTGTCGGCAATCTCCCCGAGGAAAAATTCCCGTTTGAGAAAACCACTCTCTACATTGCCTGCCAAGTGGTCGAGTGGGACGCTGCAAAGCGCGATCCTGATGATCTCGAAGGTGTGAGCCTGATTGAATGGCTTGATCCCCAGGAACTCATTGCAATTATGCAACGGCAAGGCAGCTGCTTTAAAAGGGTCGATGTCGACGAGTCAGAAATGATTCAGAGGACTCTGAAAATATTACAGTCATAAAAAAGCCTGGAAATTTTCTGCTTTTTGCAGCGAAAATTCCAAGAGAACTTATGAAATTTCAACGGCCCTTATCATTAAAACCAGGAGACAGAGTTGCCATCGTATCTCCGTCCTCAGGTATGCCCTTCTTATTTCCTTGGGTGTATGAACAAGGATTAAATAGGATTCGGGAAGTTTTCAAACTGACCCCTGTTGAATTTCCCACAGCTCGGCAAAGTCCCGATTCCCTTTCCCGTAATCCAAAAGCTCGCGCAGAAGACATCAATGAGGCTTTTGCCGATCCATCCATCAAAGGGATCATTGCAACCATTGGAGGAAATGATCAAATTCGAATTCTGCCCTACCTCGATCAGCAAATGATTGTATCGAATCCCAAAATTTTCATGGGTTATAGCGATTGCACCAATCTTCATTTGTGTTTATGGAATCTAGGGATCATTTCCTATTATGGGGGCGCTGTCATGACTCAATTTGCAATGGGTGGAGGGATGCACGATTATACAATTCAATCGATGAGCAAAGCTCTCTTCGATCCACTTATCGGGAAAGTAGGTTCAACCCTCGAGTATAGCGATGCCGATTTGGATTGGGCTGACCCGCAAAATCTAAGTAAAAAACGGACAATGTATCCTTGTCATGGATGGCATTGGCATAACAACCAAAACCAAATCATTGAAGGAAGACTCTGGGGAGGATGCCTCGAGGTTCTTGATATGCACCTATCGATTCGAAAGTATTTACCCGATTTTAAAAAGTTGGACGGCGCTATTCTTTTCATTGAGACCTCTGAAGAGATGCCTTCTCATGGGTTCGTCTATCGCTTTATAGCGAGTCTCGCTGAAATAGGCTTGTTAAAGAAATTGAAAGCGATCTTGATGGCATATCCCAAAGCTCAATTTTGCGGTAGGGAGCCGTCAGAAGGTCGAACGGCTTTTATTTCAAATCAGCAAAACGCCGTAAAAAATGCTCTGAAAGATTATGATTCCTCTCTTCCGGTCATCTTTAACCTGAATTTTGGCCATACAGATCCTCAATTGATGATTCCGAATGGAGGAATAGCGAAAATTAATTGCCAAGCCAAGACGATCGAACTCTGTTAATAAAAGCAGGAAAATATCGCATGTTCCAATCAGTACGAGTTGCAATATTTTTAATATTATATTCTTTTTCTTTATGACTTTAAGACGTTTAACTGGACTTTGTCCATTTTAATAGGAGGTCTATGTTTCATCGAATTGTTTTATGTCTTTTCTTCTCTATTCATCTCATCGCTAATCAGGCAACCCATTTTATGGGAGTAGGAAGTTCCATCATCGATTTCTTAGTTCAGGTGGACGACGATTTTATCGCACAGCATATTCCAGGGCAAAAAGGGGGAAGTATTGCTTGCGATCAGGAAACGTTTGACCGAGTCGTTGCAGCGATTGAATCTAATCCAAAAACTGCTCTTGGAGGAAGCGCGGGAAATACGGTCAGAACGATGGCAAAACTCGGAGAGCAGTCTATCTTTATCAGTCTCGTCGGAGAGGATCTCCATGGAAAGCGGTACTACGAGGAGATGCATGAGATGGGGATTTCAGGGATTGTTAGAGATCCCGATTTCACAACGATTTGCATCCTTTGCTTGATTACGCCGGAAGGAGAAAGAACGTTTCTCAGTACATGTAAACCTGTCGGTTGGAATTTTAAACCTGCTCTTGAACATTTCCAAAATGTAAAATGGGGTCATTTCGAGTCATTTTTGCTCTGGGAGGCGCCCGATTTTATCGAACAGAGCCTCTTCTTAGCTCATGAGGCGGGGGTTCCGGTTTCCTTAGATTTGTCGAATTTTCTCGTCGTTGGTCAACATAAGGAAAAACTTCTTGAATGGCTGGGAAAATATGTCGATGTGGTGTTCGGAAATGAAAGTGAAATCGGTCATTTGACAGGTTTGTCTCCTGAGGAAGGATGTATGCGGCTACAAGCGATATGTCCAATCGTTGTCGTAACGAAGGGAGCCGATGGATGTTTGGTAGGATGTCAAGGCGAATTGACTCATATACCAGGCTTTTCTGCAAAAGTCGTCGACACTACGGCCGCGGGCGATTATTTCACAGCCGGTTTTATTTATGGCCTTCTTCATCAATTGCCTTTGCCTGTTTGCGCTAGGATCGGCCATCGACTGGGCAGCTCGATTATCGAACACATTGGGTCCGAATTGCCGAAAGAAAAATGGCAGGAGATTCGCACGTTTATGCAATTAGAACATGAATTTTAGTCATTAAAATCTCGTTAAAAGCTGGGACAGTTCCGAAATTTTAAGTGGGAAAATTTTGCAATTTCCTATAACATCTTTCACATCCTCTTGATGAGGTATGAACAGGAGTTTTTCATGCTGTCTGTGCTTGTGCTTGGGATTTTTGCTTTTACGACTGCCTATGGAGAAACACTTTGCACGAAAAAAAGGGAAGAATATCGTATTTTTGATGAAACAACTCCACAACATGTGAAAGATTTTTATCGCGCAAATCATACTTATCAAACCGTCGAATTTGTACTTGAAAAAGAAAAGGAATATCTCCCTTTGCGACATAGGAGAATGGGGATTTGGGAAGCGTTTCGCATTTTCGATACGCTAGTGGATGAAAGCGATCCCGATTTGGATCTGCCTCAGAGATATCACTTGTTTCAAACAGCAGAAGCTCTGCGAAGAGATGGACATCCACGATGGCTAATTTTGACAGGTTTTATTCATGATTTGGGCAAGATGCTTGCGTTTTTTGGAGAACCCCAATGGGCTGTCGTAGGCGATACATTTCCTGTAGGATGCGCGTATTCTGATAGGATCGTTTTTCCTGAATATTTTGCTGGCAATCCCAATCATCAAATTCTTTTGTATCAGACAGAATATGGGATCTATTCAGAAGGATGCGGTTTCAATAACGTACATATGTCTTGGGGACATGATGAATATCTCTATCACGTTGTAAAAAATTATCTTCCTACAGAGGCATGTTACATCATTCGTTATCATTCTTTTTATCCTGCTCATTTGCACGGGGCTTATAAGTCTTTGATGAACGATAATGACAAACAGATGCTTCCGTGGTTGGAATTATTCAGAAGCTATGACTTATATTCGAAAACAGAAGAGAAACTCAATCTAGATGCTTTAATGCCTTATTATGAAGATCTTGTTTCTGAATTTTTTCCTTCTGAAATTGATTGGTGAAAAGGAGGGAAATCATGTCCTGGTCGAAAGAATTCAAGTTATTTGCCCTTAGAGGAAATGCCTTCGATACGGCAATCGGAGTGATTTTCGGGGTTGTCTTCAGCAATGTCGTAAATTCTCTAGTGAAGGATATCCTGCTGCCTCCCATCGGTTTTTTTTTCAGTGGGATGGATTTTGCGGAACTCTCTCTTAAATTATATGTTCCTGGAAGCGGAAGACCACCCATCGAAATGAGATGGGGATCGTTTTTCCATGCGGTCTTTAATTTTCTCATCGTTTCTTTCGCTACTTTTTTAGTCATTAAAGCCATCAATATTCTTCGACGGTTGGAATCGAAACAAGAATCGCTGCAACGCAATTGTCCAGAATGCTTGATGTCCATACCTCTTCAAGCAAAAAGGTGCGGCCATTGCGGTATCCAGTTAAGAAGGAATCTTCCTTGCACTCCTCCTTCCAGTGACGCCCCTGTAGAAGCTTCTTTCCAGAACGATACCGCTACCCATTAACAAACAGGTGTCTGAGCCAGTTGCAAAACTCCAATTCGGACCCAAACCCGCGCTTTCTTCGCCGGATTCGGATTTTTCGCAAATCGCCTATGACCAATAGGATATGTCGATTTGCGAAAAACCGAACCGGCTTTGAAATCATCGAATTTGGGCAGCGGAGCGAGTTTTGCAACTGGCTCGTCTTGCTTTGTATTATTTCTTAGTGGTTGACAAGATTCGCAATAGCTCTATAGGTTGGAAGTTATGTTTGCAGGAAGACATACTCCTTTAGTTCCATTCCGGATATTTGTTAGGAAATTCATCTGCAATTTGGTTCTTGGTTTGATGATTATTGCGCTATCTCTCTTGTTAGGGATTACGGGTTATCGCCATTTTGCAGGAATGTGCTGGGTGGACGCTTATGAAAACGCTGCGATGATTTTATCGGGCATGGGACCAGTGGATACTTTGGCATCGGATCATGCAAAGATATTTGCAGGTACCTATGCGCTATTTAGTGGGATTGTTTTTCTTGTTGTAATTGCGATTATTATAGCCCCTATTTTTCAACGGTTTCTTCACAAATTTCTGATTACGACTTCGAAATAATAGACTGGCATCACATTCTAGTCGAGCTTTCACGATCGAAATGACTCCAAGAAATTTTGTTAAGAACCACTAGTGGTATGGTTTTCTAAATAGCATTCGATGGCTTTTTCTAAGCCGCTGCGGAGATTGGTAGCGGCTTTCCAGCCCAGGGCGTTGATTTTCGCAATATCGAGAAGTTTCCTCGGGGTGCCATCTGGTTTGGAAGTATCGAGGGCAATTTTGCCGGGGTAGCCGACGATATCGGAAATCATCTGTGCGAGTTCGAAGATCGTCAGATCTTCTCCTGTGCCCACGTTGAGCCATTGGTTGTCTTTATAGGATTGCATGGCCCATACAGCCGCATCGGCGAGATCGTCGACATAGAGGAATTCCCGCCTGGGGGTTCCAGTTCCCCAAATGACCACTTCGGGAAGATTCGATTCTTTGGCATCGACGAATTTTTTGATGAGCGCTGGGATGACATGAGAATTGTGTAAATCGTAGTGATCTCCCGGACCATAGAGATTGGTAGGCATGAGAGAGATAAATTGGACGCCATATTGTTTCGTATAAGCTTGGCATAACTTCAGCCCTGCGATTTTGGCTATCGCATACCACTCATTCGTCGTTTCAAGCGGACCGGTAAGCAGGTATTCTTCCTTTATGGGTTGAGGGCAGTCTCTCGGGTAGATGCAGGACGATCCGAGGAAGAGGAGTTTTTTGACTCCGTGGAGATAGGCGTAATGGATGAGATTCTCTTCGATGGCGAGGTTATTGCGTAGGAATTGCGCCGGATAGGTAGAATTTGCGAGAATGCCGCCGACTTGCGCTGCAGCGATGAAGACGTATTCGGGTTTTTCCAATTCAAAAAATGCGCTCACTGCTGCGCCGTCGCATAGGTCCAATTCCTGGTGCGTTTTCAAGATGAGATTGTTAAAACCTTTTTCGTGCAGATTGCGGACAATGGCGGAACCTACGAGTCCTTTATGGCCCGCGACCCAAATTTTCGCGTGAAGATCGATTTCCGCGAACAAAGATAAAGAGATCCATAACAGAGAAAACAATAATCTCATAAGTTCAAACCTCTATTTGAGCAAGAGCCGTTCTTTAAGCGCAGTTTGATAATCGGATTCGGTCATTATTTTCACCAGTTGTTTGAACGAAGTCTTCGGCGTCCATCCGAGCTGTCGTTTGGCTTTCTCAGGGTTGCCCAGAAGGAAATCGACTTCTGAGGGCCTGAAATAATGGGGATCGATTTTCACAATCTCGTGTCCGGTCTTTTTATCGATTCCGACTTCGTCTACTCCAACACCTCGCCATTCGATCTCAATTCCAAGCTCGTTGAAGGCCAGTTCGACAAATTCTCGGACCGAATGAGTTTCTCCGCTGGCGATGACAAAATCATCAGGTTTTTCTTGCTGTAGTATTTTCCACATGGCCTCCACATAATCTTTCGCATAGCCCCAGTCGCGCATCGCATTCAAATTCCCCAAGTAGAGTGGACCCTTCGCTACGCCGACTTTATACCGACAGGCGGCGAGAGTGATCTTTCGGGTAACGAAAGTTTCGTCGCGCAAAGGGGATTCGTGGTTGAACAAGATCCCGTTGCAAGCGAATATTCCATAGGCTTCTCGGTAATTCACAGTAGACCAGTAGGCGTATAATTTAGCGGTCGCATAGGGTGATCTAGGATGGAAGGGAGTCATTTCAGTTTGAGGGATTTCTTGGACTAATCCATAGAGTTCGCTAGTCGATGCTTGATAAAATTTTATTTTCTGAGAAAGCTTTAACGCCCGGATCGCTTCGAGAATTCGGAGAGTTCCCAAACCGTCCACTTCTGCGGTATATTCAGGCAGCTCAAAAGAGACTTTGACGTGGCTTTGCGCAGCGAGATTGTAGATTTCGTCGGGTTGGATTTTCTGGATGAGCGCAAGAACATTTGCTCCGTCTGTCACATCACCGTAGTGAAGGAAAAAACGGGAGGCGTTTTGCTTTTCTTCGTAAAACGAGTCGAGACGGCTTGTGTTGGGAGAAGAGGATCTTCGCTTGACCCCATGGACAACGTATCCTTTTTTCAGGAGCAATTCGGTTAAATAGGCACCGTCTTGCCCCGTAACCCCAAAAATCAAAGCGGTTTTCTTCTGCTCGCCAGCAACAAGGTGAAGATACAACAAGCAAAGAAGAAAGCGTTTCATTTTTGCGTAAGCAAGATGTCAGAACAACAAATATTTGTAAAGGCTGAACGGGCATTTTTGCTCGGCCTCTATTCAGAAGCAAGCTATACCGCGCCCGCTCATCTTGAGTGAATATTGTATTCCTTGAGATAGTCCTCAATAGTAAATGGACTGAGTCGAAGTGTTTGCGCTAAGGGACTGTTAAAGACTAGGGATTTCTCGGGTCTTTCTTGGAGGATGAGAGACGCATTCAGAACTTTTTTATCACCAATAGGGATCCCAAGGAAAAAAAAGTTCACTTCGATTTCCTGTTTCAGTATTGATGAAAAAATCCATTGTGTTATCTGCTAGCAGTTCTCCCTCCAATTCTATAACTTTAATTCCTGTTTCTGGAGTTTGTCGAAACCGAGTGACCATGTCGCCTGCGGAAAAAAAGGATCTAAATTTATCTTGATCTACATAAATTTTTATTATGTCATTATAACATGTGTTAAGGGAGGTTAGGTGTACAATAAGAGAATTTCCCCAATCATCAATGGCGCTAATTGTATATTTTCCGATTTCTTCTGAAATGAAATTATTTGTAAGGTTATTATTTAATTTACATGATATATTTGTTTCGATTTTCATGCGTCATCCTTTTTTTAGTTTTATTATAGCAAGACGTGTTTTTTAATTCTTCTGAAAAATCTATAATTCAAAGTTCTTGGATTGGGATGCAATCGCCTTGCCAATATTCTGGATTTCTGCGACTCAATTCTATCTCTTTGAGTCCAGGATTGAAATAGACCGAACATAGACTTAGATTTGAGCTTGTCCGAATTAAGACATCTGATTTTGACAGCAATAGGCAATCAATCAAAGCATTTTTACCTGATTCATATCGATTCCGTTCAGGCAGATGGTGAGGAGGATAGCCATCTTTCGAACGAGCCGCTTCTTCATTGAAGCAAATGCGATTTGCAAAGCATTCAAGCATGTATTGAAGAAATGCCTCTTCATCGGTAGCAACGAAAATAATATATGGGGTCCCTTCGAGCCGAGATATTTGTTCTGTAACAGCCTCTGCAACTTTATCATAACTAACTCGAGGAGCTTCGCATGTAACAGGATCAACAGTTTTATCTGTTCCTCGATAATGCACTCCGACAACAAACTTGTCTCTAAAGTGAATTTGAGCAAAATAAAAAACTTCTTTCAAAATATCGGGCTTGATTCGAATATATTTTGCAATCAGTTTCTGATTTTCCTCCTTTGAATAACAAAACTCTACATGAGTTCCTGAGACAGGAGATAGCTCTGTGAATGAATTGGCTTCAATCACTTCTCCTACGTGAAGAGGTTCAAAGTAGTATGTCCACCAATTAGGTCCTCTTCTTCGATCGTAGTAAAGGCCGAAAGTCGCAAAATCAACAGATAATCCTTTCAATTGATGTTGTTCATATGCATGCAGTCCCCCTAATGCTTCCATAAATGCACTAAATAAGCCATTTCCATGTCGATTTTTTAAGATGAGGAAGTCTTGGGTTTGAAGGTTGGTTGAAGCAAGTGAAAAAAAGATGATGGTTAATTTTTTTATCATTAGAATACCTTCCTTGCTTGGTTTTCGCTAATTTCACCCTACGTTTGCCTTTCAAAAGAACCACAAAATCGACTGCAACTGAATATGATAACACGCTCTTAGAGAGTATTTTTTTGTGCGACAAAGCGAAGAACTCTCAGCTCTCCTGATGCGATCGCATTGACAATCGCTTCGTAACCGGCAATGGAGGACTCAAGCGATGCGCCATGGAAGCAATTTAAGAGCGCTGTGTGTTCTGCGGGATTTCGCAAACTTGCTACGATTTGTTGATTGAATCGAAGATAGACTTGGCTATCGTCCCGCACAGACAGGAGAGTAAATCCATTTTTCTCTAATGCTTCAACATATCCTGATTCGCTTTCAGGAAAAAGGACCAGATGTTCTAGTTCGAGCAGTCGGGCAATATTCGGACCCCACTTTTTCTCATCGGAACTCAGCCAGTCCGTGATGACGAGCAGCCCACCGTTTTTCATAAGACGAAAGCTTTCTTGGAAGATTTCATCCTTTTGCTCGAGATGCGTGAGTACTCCTTTGCTATAGACTCTGAAGCTTCTCCTTTAAAAGACCACTAGAGGAAAAAGCGAAAGGTAACAAAGAATCCCCATTGATTGAGATCCCTTTCAGGCAGGCCTAGGATACTCGATCTTCCGATAGGGAAAAATCGGTAATACGGTGCAAATTCTAGCCAGTAATTTCTTGTATATCTATAGGAAAAAGGCAGTTGTACTTCCGCACCTACTCTATTTTTAAGCGTCCAAGCAGCTCCAGATAAACCTTCGACTTTGAGATATTGATTGAAAGTGGGAAAGCAATCGAATTGTAAACCTAACGTCCAATCTGGCCAGGTATAGTGAGTTTCAAAACCGGCAATTGCATAATAGATCGTGTATTTTAGATCGATCGGAGCAATAGAGCCATATCCTGTACGATCATCAAAGAGAAAATCGAATCCAAGACCTGCATAGGGAGTAATCGTCCAATTTTGCACAGCAGTGATACAATATCCTGCTAGAAATTCAGAGTACGATTCTTGAAAACTCATCTTGTTTGTTGAACTCGATAAGGGTCCGATATTGTAATAAGAACGAGCCTGGCCAAAATAGGAATCTGGTACTTGATACGTGATCTTGCCCAGAACGCCGCCGGTACTTCCTGAAAAGGTGGGAGGAGTTGAAAACGACATCCAAGTATAGCTACCTCCAATGTCAAAAGACCATCCTTGAGGTTTTCCTACCGGTTTTGGGGGATTGCATTGGGGTATTTCTTGATTTTTGAACGTACCAGCAAAGACAACGCTTGCCGAACAGAGTACCATCGATAAAAGCCGCTTCATTGTTGTCCTGCCTGATTGAGTTTTGTGATTGTATCGTCAAGTTGTAAATTATAAGGCTGCGTCAATCGATTGATATTATAGAGCGTTGATGGCAATGCGATGACGCTCACCGTATTCGAAGAATAATTGGTTACATAGGCAAACTGGCCATTGGGCGATATAGTGATCGCATCCGGGGCAACCCCAAGACCGCCGATAATGGGAGAGATTACCGTATTCGTTGGAAGGGAGAGAATATCAACGGTTCCTTGGCTAGATGTCAAATCGGTAAAACTCATGCCATTATAAACGGTGCTATAATTGGAAATATAAGCGTAAGAACCGTCGGGCGTAATGGCAATGCCGGAAGGTTGTATCCCAAGGGTGATCGTATTGACAATCGTATTGCTGCCTATACTGACAACGCTCACTGTAGTGCCTACGGGTGAAAAATTGTTGCTCCCAAAATTAGTTACGTAAGCATATTTTCCATTCGGTGTGATTGCAATAGCAAACGGCCCGGAAAAACCTAGAATCGCGTTGAGCTGAACAGAATTGTCGCTTGTTTTTATAATGCTTATTGTGCCAGTGCCTAGGTTCCCATCGACATAACTGACCACATAGACATAGGCTCCATCTGGAGTTATCGCCAATGCAGCAGGAGCGCGTCCCACTGTGAGTGGCGATCCGACAATGGCATTCGTGTTTAGGTCGACAACCCTAACCGTGGTTCCATTGCCGCTTCCAACACCGCCAGCGCTTCCGTAATTATTGGCATACGCGTGATTCCCATCAGGGGTTATAACAAAACCTGAAGGGCCATCGAAACCGCTAATCGTGCCTATCGCTGCATTGGAAGCTATGTCGATGATAGTGACAGTAGAACCTCCGCTATTGGTTACATAAGCTTTTGTTCCTGCCGCATTGATTGTGATTGTGTAGGGTTCATTGAAGCTGCTATCATGAATAGTTTGTTGGAGAGTATTGTGAGTTAGATTCAGTACACTAACGCTGTCTCCATTGGGGAGTCCATCATTGTTGTTGTTCGCAACATATGCGAAAAGGCTGTCAGGAGTGACAGCTATCCCAGCTGGAGTATCACCTACTCCAATTGTTGCAATCACCGTATTTGTATTATCTGCCCATGACAATGACGACCAGAAAAGTAAAAGCCCTAACGTATAGGTCCTTGACTTTTTCATCATTGCACTTTCCTTCTATAAACTCATTTTTTAGATGAGAATATTCGTCCAGCGCAAATTCTGCAATGATTTGCTATAATTTCATAGCTATTGGGTCTTGAAAAATAAAAGACCCGGCGTTTTTCCCGGGCCTTGATGGGGGTGGAAAGACGCATTCAGAACTTTTCGGTGGGATAAATGAAAAAATTTTAATAGGCTCTTGAGAGTTTCAAAATGTGAGGGATCATCATGAGAATGGTTTTGCTGTTTATTTTTCTGATTTCGAATCAGGTTTTTGCGCAGGGAACATACGCAGAGGCGGGAGTAAATATAGATGCGGGAGATCAGCTCGTTGAAAGAATAAAGCCGTTGGCCAAAATGACTGCCCGTCTTGGCTCCGATGCTAGTTTGGGTGGATTTGGGGGATTGTTTGACCTAGCTCAATGTGGTTATAAAGATCCCATTTTGGTGGGGACCACGGATGGGGTTGGGACAAAATTAAAAATTGCCCAAGCCTTAAAGAAGCATGAGACAATAGGAATCGACTTGGTAGCTATGTCTTTAAATGATCTGATCGTTCAAGGCGCAGAGCCCTTGTTTTTTCTCGATTACTTTGCGACGGGTAGTTTGAAAGTAGAAGAAGCTTACGAAGTCATCGGCGGAATAGCTAAAGCGTGCCAAGAAAATGGGTGCGCTCTTCTAGGGGGAGAAACTGCTGAGATGCCCGGTATGTATTCACAGGGGGAATACGATCTTGCCGGCTTCGCCGTGGGAGTTGTAGAACGCTCACAAGTTTTGCCGAGATTGGCCGACATCCGATCGGGAGACGTGGTTCTTGGTTTAGCTTCCTCCGGCGTCCATTCAAATGGGTTTTCGCTCATCCGGCATTCTATGGCGCTTAAAGGACTCTCCCTGATGGATCCCTCTTTTTCCGATAAAACGATAGGAGAAGTATTACTGGTGCCGACGAAGATCTATGTTCGCTCTTTATTGCCTTTGATCAAGGATGGCTGTATCAAGGCGATGGCCCATATTACAGGAGGGGGCTTGTTAGAGAATATTCCCAGAGTGCTTCCTGAAAAATTAGGAGTGAAGTTAGATGCAAGAAAGTGGGAAGTGCCGCCCGTATTTTCCTGGATTGCTCGAATGGGAAATATAGAATCTAAAGAGATGATGCGAACCTTTAATCTCGGCATTGGAATGGTTTTAATCGTGTCTGAACAAGAAGCCGCGGAAATTCAAGCCAAGCTTGAACAGGCCGGAGAAAGAGTTTGGCTTATTGGAAAAATCATCCCTACCGCCGACTCTTCTTGCGTGATCATTGAAGGACTTGATATTTAAAGAAAGCCCCGAGTCTTTCTTTACCTCGACTTTGTACAATTTTTTGGCGGCATCTCCGAGAGAGCCGCTGGCAAATTTGTTATTTCTTTGCTCATATAAAGTGGTGTCATGAAAACATTTTGAGGCAATTGCAAAACTCGCGGGACCAACAAAATCATCGATTTTTCTGGCGCCGGGAGTTTTGCAATTGCCTCTTTTAAATGAAAATAAGTTAATAACTAGAAATTATTTGTTATGTATGTTGTAAGATTTTATTGTCTTTTGTTATTATGTTCAGGTTTGTTATAGATATAACCGAAGTATAATTGATGGAGGTCAAGTATGTATATGCAAGAAATTTCAAATAAATTGGTTGATTCTATTAAAATAGACGAATCTAAATTGCAAACTTTATGGTCATTTAATTTTATAGATGGAAATGTTGAATGCTCAGGAGTTCAAATCGCTCCAGAATCTAATGTAGAAATTGTCCATGAACCGACATGGCAGGGAGAAGTACATTCCTACCTATCATTTAATCGATATAATGGGCGGTCTCTTTTGGTTCTTGATTTTTCTCTAACCGAAAAACCAAATGAGGAAATGCTGCTTAACATGAATGGTGCCGCCAATGCTTTCGATACAAAAAACTGCTATTTCAATCTCCGGATCAATGGGGAATTGGTGCAAGAATTTCGGGCCATTGACGATTATGTCGGCAATGGATGGCGAGGCGATACTCATATTTCTATCTCCTCTCATTTTCTACATCAAGGAAAGAATACGATAGAAATCGAGATGACAGATAGGAGTTTTCCTGGATATATGTTGTCGGATATCTCAATGACGCGTCAATAGCAAAGAGTTAAAAAATAAAACGCTCTTTTGCGATGATGAATTTCTGCGTCCAAACCGGATTTATCTCAAGAAATTCGATGAGCGCATCGAAATGCGCATAGAGAGAATCGAACAATAAAGATCGTCATGTGTGCTATGTACCTTTTTCCGTAACTTCCTTAGCTAAGTAGGTTTATTGTGTATCGACAGATTGTGAGACTTTATCGTAGTTGTTCATGTCGTCTGGATAGGGCTCGTTTGGGTTAGGAACAAGAACGATCCAATCAGGCAGATTGACGTTTTCTTTAACACTGCGTTTATCATATCTCAAGGGAGCCACAACAATTTTACCAGGCTGATTGTTGAGATAGGCTGCCCACCATGAATAACATGAATTGGCAATAATATGGCTCTTCAACATCGACATTAAATAAAATTCGACAACATGATCGTTTTCATCAATGAAAAAGAAATTCCGATTTATCGATGGAAAATGTTTTTTGCACCAGTTGATACGATCCGAAAATACAACAAATTGACTGTCAGGAGGAAAAAAACTGATTGCATTTTCATAATAACTAAGGCCGACAAATTTCAAAACATTATCGTGGTATTCTTTATTGTACGTACGCACATGAATGCTAACAGTATTGTGTTTCAGCAATAAGCTTCCATATTTTTTATAAATCGTAGCTAATATTTCGTCGGAAGGTGCAAATACCTGTAGAAGGCGGTCGCGATAGCGATGGAAATGCTTCCAACAAAAAAAATCGCCAATGATATTTTGATCGGGATGAAAGGGGATGGGTTTGCATTCCCACCAACCACCTCCATTATCGTATTCATTATAGACATGCTGCACTGGTCTAGGAGGTGTATTCGGATTTAACCGGTAAAAGACATAGTCGCGGTTATAGGAAATTTTCCAAATGTCTTTATTCAAATCAGGAAAAAAAGGCTCCGCATCATAATCCCAAGCATAGGCTAAAGTCGTTGCAATTTGATTCATGTTATTCGCCAATTGCCCATGTAGTTCACATGTAACGAACGGGCGCTCAGCGAAGAGCAGAAGAGGGAAAATAGTGGCTAAGTGGAACCAGAGGAATATTCGCTTATATTTTCTTTCATATTTATCCATACGTTGGCCCCTCGTTTAAATTTGGAGAATCGGTTTTAGTGTTGTCCTTGGTCTTCATCATTTGGTCTCGCAGGAACGATCTCCTTGAGATAATCGCTAGTGGGTTGTTCAGTAGGAGTCAAGTATCCTTCAACATTTCTACCGTTGTAAGTACCTGGGAATCTTTGATTAAGTTCTATTGTTCGTTGAAATGGATTAATATATCTTGAGCAAAGGCTTAGATTAGAGCTTGTCCTGATTAGCACGTTGGCGCTTGCTAGCAAAAGGCAGTCCAAGAGGGCTTCTTCTCCTTTTATATATGGGTCGAACGCTAGATCGTAATGGATAGGTACGCCGTTCACCGAGCGATGACATGGAAGATAGCAGACTTTATCACCGAATTTGTAAATCATATAATAGAGAAAATAAAATTCGTCTGTAGCAATAAAGATCTTATAGTTTCTATGGAGTGGGATTGCAGAAACTATTAGAACAATCTCTTCAAAAATAGCATTAAATCCTACCTGATTTGCTTCTTGTATTTTATCTGTACCGCGATAATGAACGCCAATAATGTAATTATTCTCAAAGTTTGCTTGTTTAAATTTATTTACTTTATTTGTCACGCATTGTTTTGGTTTTATGTATTTTTTCACCAAGTAATTCATTCTTTCAATTGATGTGTTAGATTCAAAGATAATGATTTTTGCGTTTAAATAGTAATCATCCTCCCTTATTATAGTTCTTTCATGACTTTCGATGTTGTTCTGCAGGTGAATGGGTTCAAAATAATATTCCCACCAATTTGGTCCCAATTCTTTTTTATAATATAATCCAGTTTCTTCAAATGCGATATCAAGACCATCTATTTCGTTTTTATCGTATTTATCTAAAAAAAATAAAACGTGATGAAGCATACTGAACATACCATATGGTTTGCTGCGTAAAATAATGTGCTCTTGGCCAAGGCATGACTCAAAAAAACTGGTGATAAGGAATACACTCCACACGTATTTTCTCACGGACTTCCCCACCGTTTAAACTTAAAGAAAAAATTTACATCACGGTCTTTTAATCGTAAAGATATATAGAATTTTTTGTGTCCGGACTCTTGTAAGAGAATAGTTCAAATGTGACCTTGCTTAGTTGCGCTCCAGGAATATGGAATCAGTGGTTCTACAATCGCTGGCAGAATTTAACTTGTTAGCCGCGCGCAGTATATCTTCGAGATCCTCAAATTTTCCCAAGGCGTAACTCCTTTAATTTGAGGCGAAGAAAGTATCGTATGAAGATTTTATTATTCAACAAAAGATAGACTCAGGTAAGTTTAGAAGTTTGGAATCAATAAGGCTATCCTAAAAGTTCCTTAAAATAAGCGATGAGAATAGTTTTCGATTTCTATGTTTTGTATTTGTGTTTATACTGGACTTTGTCCATTTATACATAGGAATGAAAAAGTGAAAACCAACTGTGTGCCGATGGATTATATTATAAATTAATGGGGCAATACATGTTTAGCGCTCTATTAGCAATAGTTCTTGTTTCAAACGATTATAATGAAGAGCTGTCTTTAAATCCAAAAATTAAAGGCTACCAAGAAAATCATCTTATTATTGGAACACCATTACAAGCCGAGAAAGCAAAAAAATGGGAGAATCGAGTTTATCTAGCCACATATCCGCGTTCTGGAAATCATTGGATGCGCTATTTAATTGAGGAAGCAACAGGGATTGCTACAAGTTCCACCTATAGAGATTTTGATCCTTTGCACTTAGAGTCTGTTTTTCCGTGGGGAGGATTTTGTTGTGATCATGGCTATGAAGGGCATGCTCGGTATCCAATACAAGGTGAAAGTGTTGTAGTAAAAACACATTTTCCCTTTATCTATCTATCATGGTTTGAAAGATTGCCGTATATCAAAGCAATTCGGATCATCCGCCATCCCATCGATAGTTTTTATTCATTATATGTTTATGAAATAAAAAATAGCAACGCAGTCCCGGAATTTAGGATGCCGCAAAGGGATCTGAGAAGATTCATTCGATCCTGGCTTCAGTTTCAGCAATATTGGGATTTTGCAGAAAACGTTCTGACAATTCGTTATGAAGATTTTTATAACAATCCATCACCATACCTGAAGTTGATTCTTGAAGTTATCGGCTACAAGGTAAGCCAGGAGGCTATCGAGCGTGCTGTCGTAAAACATCCTCCTAGAGGGGGGGTATTAAAGCATTTGCATCATTTTAGCGATGAAGACCTATACATTATTCAAACAGAATTAGGAAGCTTGATGGAACAGTATGGCTATACATTGGACGGATATTAATCCAGTGGCTCTTGGCTAGCAAAACCAACAAAATTAATAGTTTTTTTTGAAATAAAAAAGCCGGGGTTTCCCGGCTCTGTCATTTTGGAGGTGGAGAGAATCGAATACGGTTGAATGGACCACTTTTTCAAGATTGAAAAATCCTTCAATTTTTTATAGACGAAATTCATCAAAAATCTGCGCCAAAAAAATTGGGTGCGTAACTGAAAATTACGCAAATTTTACGCACTAGACGAGACAGAACTGTAGTTCAAACTACTGGAGTGCCCCTGGACTTACAAATAGCCAACAGGCTTTTTGGGGGTTTTAAAAGAATATTTAATATATCTATTTGGAAATAAGAGACATAGGTTGATGTAGTATTCACAAAAAGATGCTATATTTGTGAAATTTATGATGATTCTGTTGCATAATTTCACAAAAAGATGCTATATTTGTGAAAAATAGAGGCGGTTAAAATGGGTCAAAGTATTGAAATCGCGGTCAAAAATAGGATTGCCGATCACGGCCGGGGGTGGTGTTTTACCCCCATGCACTTTTCAGATCTTGGTAGCGATGCCTCTATTCGCAAGGCTCTTTCACAACTTCAAAAACAAAACGTCATTCGACGGCTCGCGCAGGGTGTTTACGACTATCCCAAAATGCATGATGTATTGGGCCTAATCCCTCCAGATTTGAATGAGGTTGCGAAAGCAATTGCGGAAAAAAATGGAGTTCAAATTCAACCAGCTGGGGCTTACGCTGCAAATTTGGTTGGCCTTTCTTTACAGGTTCCCGGTCGAATTATTTTTCTAACTGAAGGTCCCTCAAGGAAAGTCAAAATTGGTAATCAAGAAATCATTTTTAAAAAGGCCACTAAAAAAGTCATGTCTTCTGCCGGAACTAGAGAAGGTCTTTTGATTCAAGCTTTGAAAAATTTAGGAAAAGATCACATTGACCAGATAGCGCGCGCGCAAATTTCAAAATTCCTCAAGGGTTCAAACGAAAAAGAAATTAGACAAAATATGAAATTTGCTCCTGCATGGATACGGGCCCTTGTTTTTGAAATTATGGAGTTTGAGCCATGAATGAGATCCACCTCCACCTCTTATCTAAAGAGGAACGTGCGCTGTTCTTTAGGACGGCGGCAGAGATCATGTACATGCCTTTCGAAATTATTGAGAAAGATTATTGGGTTGTATGGGTTTTGGAAAGGCTGTTTTCGTTAGAGAAAATGAAGTCTCACCTCACCTTCAAGGGAGGCACTTCACTTTCAAAAGCATATGGATTAATCGACCGATTTTCCGAAGATATTGATCTTTCCATTGAAAGAGAATTCTTTGGTTTTAAAGCCCCCAGCGACCCTGAAAATGCGCCTTCCAAAAAGAAACAAAGAACGATTCTAGATAATCTTTCACAAGCTTGCTCCAACTATGTGCAATCTGAAATGTTAGATGATCTGAAAAATGCTATTGGTACAAAGCTTGAAACTGCCAACGGCTGGAAAATTTTCTGCGACCTAGAAGATCCAGATGCCCAAACACTGCTATTTGAATATCCAAGTGAGACTCCAAGAGCCGGATACATTCGGCCGCTTGTAAAAATCGAAATCGGTGCAAGATCAGAACACTGGCCTGTCAGTGAACATAAAATACAGAGCTATGTTAAAGAGGCGCTGAAGGAGAAAATTCATGAGCCTGAAACGTGGGTTCGAGTGTTGAATGCTGAACGAACTTTCTGGGAGAAAGCGACAATCCTTCACCAATATGCGCATCTACCAGAAGATAAAAAACTTCCACCACGAATTTCAAGGCATTTTTATGACTTTTTTCGTTTGCTAAATTCTGAAATCAAAGAGAAAGCACTTATTGAGACAGCTTTACTTGAACGAGTTGCAATCCATAAAAGCATTTACTTTGCATCAAGCTGGGCGAACTATGGAACAGCTCGAAAGAAAACTTTAAAGCTTTTCCCTCCTCCAAGAATCCTCAAAGAACTTGAAAAGGATTATCATCTGATGAAGGCCATGTTTTTCAGAAAGATCCCAGATTGGGAATTAATTCTAAAAACAATCGAAAATTTTGAAAAAGAGTTTAATGACGTTAATGTATGATAATTTACCCACAAGCTGTGGGGAAATTGAGGCCGAGTTGAGCGCATTTCAGCTCAGAAGATAAAAAGAGTAAAAAGGAAGAAGGACAGTTGAATATGGCGCATAGATTAGCCGGTAAAGTAACTCTTGTCACTGGAGCAGCTCAAGGGATAGGGAAAGCTTGTGCAGAGCTATTTGCAAAAGAAGGTGCATTTGTTTTTGTCACTGATATCAATGATGACTTAGGTAAAAGAGCTGCTTTGGAAATCGGTCCTCAGGCTCAGTACCTCCATCTAGATGTACAAAACGAAAATGATTGGGATGTAGCTATTGGGCAGGTCATTAAACAAAAGAAACAGCTGGATATCCTCGTCAACAATGCTGGGATTACAGGATTTCAAGAGGGATTTGGGTTGCAAGACCCAGAGAACGCCTCTTTGGATAGCTGGAGAAAGGTTCATGCAGTCAATTCAGATGGTGTTTTTCTTGGTTGTCAAAAAGCAATTCAGCATATGAAGCAGCGCAAGGGCTCAATAGTAAATATCTCTTCTCGATCCGGTATGGTTGGGATTCCCGGAGCGGCTGCTTATGCGGCTAGTAAAGCAGCTGTTCGTAATCATACAAAGAGTGTCGCTCTTTACTGTTGTGAGAAAGGATATGATATTCGTTGTAACTCTATCCACCCCGCCGCTATTTTAACGCCGATGTGGGAACCAATGCTTGGTAGTGGAGCAGAAAGAGAAGAAAGATTGACTCAGATTGCGAAAGATATTCCAATGCGTAAGCTCGGAACCCCTGAAGATGTAGCCTACGCAGCACTTTTCTTAGCTTCCGATGAGGCAAAATATATTACGGGTATCGAGTTGACTGTGGATGGGGGCATTCTTGCTGGAAGCAGTGCGTCTCCTAAGAGAGAAGAAGAGTAAGGGCTTTGCTAGATTTATAATTGGGCAACAGCTTGTTGCCCTAACGGCACAAAAGAGGGATCGTGATTACTCGTAGGATTAGCTACGGTTCTAAAAGCGAACGCGGCGATCGGTTTATCGAGAGAATCAACAGTGTTGTAACCACCCTGAAACGTCAGGGGAAGAAGTGCTTAGATTATCTTACGGAAGCCCTAGGCGCCTGGAAGACAGGCTCGTCGGCTCCCACTATTTTTAGCCAGTCCTGCTATACCCCCTGAACAAATACAAATCGATAGCCAGCTCCTACTTCTGTGCCAAGTTTTATATATTTCAATTGTTGTATGTCTGAATTTGCTTCGACTGAAGAGATCGGAAGAGAGTTTGGGAAACCGGAGTTCATCATAAAAAATGTCACGAAAATGAAAATTGCTTTTTGTTTCATTTTTTTCTCCAAAAACATAAATAATACAGGTAATGAGGTTTTTAGTAAAAGTTAATAGTTTTTTTTGAAAGTTTTTTTTGAAATAAAAAAGCCGGGGATTTCCCGGCCTGGATTTTTGGAGGTGGAGAGAATCCCTCGCGTTAGGGGCCAAGGCCCCTAAACTTCCGGGCCGGCGGCTCGAAACCGCTTTTTCCACAGGAAAAAAGCGACCCAACAGTTTGGGTCGCGGCGGTTGAGAGGTGACGAGCTCTGCAAGGAACCGGACACGCTCGGTTTTGCAAAGCAAAACAACGCGCTCAACTCGATTCTCTCACGCAAGGCAAATTGTTGCCTTGCTCACCTCCTATAAAAAAGGCCCGGAAAACCGGGCCTGTTTTTTTATTGGAGGTGGAGAGATGCATTCAGAACTGTTGATTGGGGTAAATTGAAAAACACATGCGGTTATTTAAGCAATAAATCGCTGACAACTTGTAAAAAACCCGAAGGGGTCATATCAGCAAATGAGGTTATTTTTAAGTGGGCATGAGAAAAATTTTGATAGGCTGTATATGCATTGGGTATTGCGATAGCCATACAGCCTGCATTGATGGCTGAAGAAACACCAGTATAGCTGTCTTCAATAGCTACACATTGTTCGGGATGTAGTCCTAGTAGTTGACTTGCATGTAGGTAAATATAAGGCTTTGGCTTATTTGTTCCTTCAGGATCGGTATAGCCTGCAAGATCATCAGCAGAAACAATCACATCAAAATATTGAGCAACGTTCAATCTTTTCAAAACGCGCAGAAGATGTTCTTTTGTATTTGCTGATGCTAAACCTATTTTAAGACCAAGGCGTTCTTTTTCTTTCCCAATGGCGTGTAAGAAGCTGACAGTTGGTTCGATCTCAGGAAATTCATAGGCCTGATGAAGTTTTGCTGAAAATGTCTTTTTATCTTTCAGTATTTCATTGGGACATTCACGTCCTAATAACTCACAGCAGTATTTAACAATGATTTCATCAGCTCCTGGGGCTCCAACAAGTCTGTTTTTATTCATAAAATCCCAAAACTGATCAGCATTTAGCTCATATCCTTGGCACCGAAGGGCGTGTTGCCAATCTAAAAAATATCCGATTCCATTATCAATTAACGTGCCATCGCAGTCGAAAATGATTGCTTTGACCTGTATAGCCTGGTTGTTAGCGGTTGTTTGAGAAGGTATTTCTTTGGCACAGCCTACTTGTAAGGTGCTTGCTTGGCCGATAGAAAAGGTTCCTGCTAGCATAAAAAATAAAACGCTTAGAAAATTCATAATAATCCCCAAAAAAGGGACACTTTATCAGATTTCTTGAGGATACAGAAGGGCAATCATTTTAAGTGGATTTTCTACTGCCAGTTCTGAAACGGTCGAAAAATAAAAGTTTCTCAGTTTAGTTCTTCAGAACTCAAAGCTAATCGGTGTAAACTTTTGACTATGAAGTGAATGAATGCTTAAACGAAGGTTGGATGCTTGATGCATCCAACCAATTGGAGGTGGAGAGAATCGAACTCTCGTCCTTGGCAAACGCTACATCGATGACTACATGCTTAGTGCCCTTTTATTAAGTCGGCCTTGCCGGAAGGCGCTCCGCTAGGGGCCGACTAAACCGTTTTGATCTCGGATTCCCGCAAAAACCGCTCGAATACACGGGATCCATACCGAGATGTATGACGGTGGAACTCTGGAACTCTCGGTCCGATTCCAGGCCACCGGGAACTCTTAGCGGTTAAGCTGCGAGTCCCATCTCCTCGTTAGAGTCGACAATTGTTGTTTTGACCGGATTTTTTAGGAGGCCAACCGATCATCCTCCGCATGCCACCTATGCTTAGTTCCCAAGTCGAAACCTTGACACCCCCGCATCAGGCACGAATTTCATGCCCAATGCGGGGACGTTAAGCAGCAATGGATTATACCTTAATTATATCTGAAAAGGGAATTCTTTGAAAGGGGGTAGCATTTTAGGGATAAAGAGGTTAAAATAAAGGCTTTTTGAGAGGTTTTTATGTTCCAATTCGATCAGGAAGAGACGATTCCCCGTAGAGAAGAGCGGGTTCTCCGTTTTTGGCACGAGAGGAAACTGTTCGAAAAATCGATTGAAGCAAGAAAGGAGTGCCCTCTCTTTTGTTTCTACGACGGCCCCCCTTTCGCAACAGGGCTGCCCCATTATGGCCATATCTTGGCAGGAACATTGAAAGACGTCGTCCCTAGGTATAAGACAATGAAAGGCTTCTGCGTGCCTCGCCGGTTCGGGTGGGACTGCCATGGATTGCCGATAGAGAACGAGATAGAGAAAGCAAAGGTGCTTTCAGGATCGGCTTCGATCGAAGAATTCGGCATCGCCAATTTCAACGAGGAATGCCGAGGGATCGTCCTCCGCTATACGAGCGAGTGGAAGAAAACGGTCAACCGGATGGGACGCTGGGTCGATTTTGACAACGCATACCGGACGATGGATCCCTCCTTCATGGAGAGCGTCTGGTGGGTGTTCCAACAGCTCTATGATAAAGGCCTTGTCTACGAGGGATTCAAGGTGATGCCGTTTTCCATGAAATTGGGCACGCCCATCTCTAACTTCGAAGCGAACCTCAACTACAAAGAGGTAGACGACCCTTCAGTTACGGTGGCTTTCGAATGGGTCGATGAGCCAGGTACTTATTTCCTTGCATGGACCACGACCCCTTGGACGCTGCCTTCGAATTTGGCGCTGATGGTTGGGGGAGAGCATGGATATGTAAAAGTCCTCGATCCGAAATCGGGGAAGAAATATGTCCTGGCAGCTGACCGATTAACTGCGAATTTCAAAGAAGAGGTTGAAGTATTGGACCGGTTCAGCGGGCTAACTCTGGAAGGGAAACGGTACAAGCCGCTCTTTCCGTTCTTCGCCGATCGTTCGAACGCGTTCCGCGTTATCCTGGAAGAGGCGGTGTCTCTCGAAGATGGAACAGGAATCGTCCATTCGGCGCCGGCTTTCGGAGAAATCGACTTCTACGCCTGTAAGCGGGAAAACATCGACATCGTCTGCCCGGTCGACGTCAATGGACGGTTTACCTATGAAACACCTCCTTATGCAGGCCAACTCGTCAAAGACGCCGATCCGTCGATCATCCGAGATCTAAAAAAACAAGGATCCGTTTTCCATCACGCCACGATTCGCCACCGCTATCCGTTCTGCTGGCGTTCGGATACGCCTTTGATCTATAAGGCGGTCAGTTCCTGGTTCGTGGCGGTTGAAAAAATCAAAGACAAGTTATTAAAGGCCAACGAGGAGATCCATTGGGTACCGGGTTTTATCAAAGAAGGCCGCTTCGGCAAATGGCTGGAAAATGCGCGCGATTGGGCAATCAGCCGCAACCGGTATTGGGGAACGCCGATCCCACTTTGGAAAAATGACCGAGGCGATATCGTCGTTGTGGGGAGCATCGCAGAACTGGAAAAGTTGACCGGCGCGAAGATCACCGATTTGCACCGCCATTTCATCGACGATTTGACATTCGAAATGAATGGGCACAGATACCGCCGCGTGCCGGAAGTATTCGATTGCTGGTTCGAATCGGGCTCGATGCCCTATGCGCAGAACCATTTCCCGTTCGAGAACCGTGAAAGATTCGCGATGAGTTTTCCGGCCGATTACATCGCCGAAGGGATCGACCAGACGCGCGCTTGGTTTTATACGCTGACTGTTTTGGCTGTAGCTCTCTTCGACAAGCCAGCTTTCAAGAACGTCATTGTGAATGGGATCATTTTAGCTGAAGATGGCAATAAGATGTCGAAGCGGCTGAAGAACTATCCCGATCCGGAAATGGTGATCAATAAATTTGGGGCTGATGCGGTACGTCTTTATATGCTCAACAGCCCAGCCGTGAAGGCTGAAGATCTCCGTTTTGCCGAGAGGGGAGTGGAACAAACACTCCGCCAGGTTTTGATTCCTTTCTGGAACGCGTTCGTCTTTCTCTCGACCTACGCCAAAATCTACAAATGGCATCCCGAAACATTAACAAAGCAGCCATCGGCCTTGATCGACCGTTGGATTTTGTCTTTGACGCAGAAGCTGATCTCAGATGTAGAAAGCGGTATGGAAGCTTATGAGCTCAATCGCGCAGTCGAGCCGCTCGTCGGGTTCATCGACCAATTGACAAACTGGTATATCCGCCGCTGCCGTTCCCGTTTTTGGGCTGACGCCGATACTCCGGACCGGCGCGAGGCGTTCGCTACTCTATACATGGCGCTTTTGCAGCTTTCCAAAACAGCCGCGCCATTGATCCCATTCTTGAGCGAATCGGTCTACTTGGAGCTGAAATCCGACGGGATGGCCGAATCGGTCCACCTCTCCGATTTCCCGGTATCCGATGCACGTTATCGCGACGAGGAAATAGAGAAAGAGGTCGCTGCTGCGCAAGTGGCTGTTTCGCTCGGCCACGCGCTGAGAAAGGAATATAAGCTAAAAGTGCGCCAGCCTTTGGCAAAGGCGCATCTCATCACTTCGAACGGGGAGCTTCTTCACGCGCTTGAAAAACAAGCGCAGCTTATAGCGGACGAGCTCAATGTAAAGAAGATCGAGCTACACAGCGACGAAGCGAAATTCGTCCAGTGGCTGGCCAAGCCGAATTTCCCCGTCTTGGGCAAGAAGATCGG
The DNA here is from genome assembly GCA_013285585.1 of Chlamydiota bacterium. Lineage (GTDB taxonomy): Bacteria > Chlamydiota > Chlamydiia > Chlamydiales > SM23-39 > CAIPFQ01. Next base: position 70,154 of record JABDHH010000001.1, on the reverse strand, counting down.
CAAACTGATGCCTCAAGCGCAAAAAGTGATCCAAGGATTCGATCGCAAGCAGATCCAAATTCTTTCTTCAGGCAGGACACTGCAGGTCGAGATCGGTGGGGAGATGGTCGAACTCGAGCCGGGCGATGTCCAGATCGAACGGAAAGTGAGGGAAGGGCTTGCCGCAGGCAATGAGGGGGATTTGACCGTCGCTCTCGATACGGCGGTCGATGAAGAGCTTCTTCGCGAAGGGCTTGCGAGAGAACTGGTCAACAAGATCAATACAATGCGCCGCGACCAAGGCTTAGCAGTGACTGATCGGATCCGGATCCGGATTCAGACGACGGCGCGGGTAGAAGAATGTTTCTCTCTCTATAAAAGCTATATCGCAGGCGAGGTCTTGGCAGTAGATGTCGAATTCGGCCCGAGCGAAGGGACTGCTTGGGATCTCAATGGCGAGGAAGCGATCATCCATCTACAAAAGATTTAAGACAGTGCCTCTAGAGCCAGTTGCAAAACTCGCTTCGCTGCCCAAATTCGATGATTTCAAAGCCGGTTCGGTTTTTCGCAAATCGACATATCCTATTGGTCATAGGCGATTTGCGAAAAATCCGAATCCGGCGAAGAAAGCGCGGGTTTGGGTCCGAATTGGAGTTTTGCAACTGGCTCTCTATTGTAAATCGAACAATCGGTGCAAAAAACAAGTGTCGAAGCAATTTTTACGGTACCTTCCCAAACTTCAAAGGCTTTTGGAGTCGGCGCCGCAAGTAGTAGGAAGATCCAAATCCGATCGCGATCGCTCCGCACAATACAAAAAGATTGGGGAATGTAAGATGGGGGAATGGGGGTTGAGCCAGGCGCCCCCAACGGGATCCCGGAGGCCAGAAAAGGAAGCTGGGGCCGCCTCGGATGTTATCTTCAGGGACGAATCCGAATTGGCGGCTATCGGCACTCATCGCGTGATTATCGCCGAGGGCAAGATACATCTTATCCGGGATGACGAGTCCATATTTGCGGATGAAATCGGCGTCGATTTTTCCATCGTTGGTAAGCGGCGGTCCTGCATCATCGAAAGGAAGGTAGGGGCGGACTGACGTGGACATCGATTGTTTTTGGTATTCTTTTTTGAGGAAAAGCGTCATCTCAGGATCTCCCTTTTCCACAATGCGAGCGCCTAGAAGATAGAGGTCGTTGTTACGGAAGTAGGCATACCGGGAAGGATGGATGCGGCTATTTTTGGCCGGATTATAAAAGTTGACGAATTCGACGCCGAGGTTATACAGCAGCTGGACTCGCTCGGGATCATTGCGGTAAAGCGGATGATTCGCGGGAAGTTCGCGAGTGGCGCCTCCCCACATCACTTTATAAGCAATACCGTTTTGGATTTCATAGGTTCCATCGGGAACATCAGGCAGATGCGGCAAGTAGGAAACGGATGCAGGATTCTTAATGTTCATCCCGTAGCGGTAGGCGATCCCGTTTTCAACGATAAAGCGGCAGGTGATGAGATGGCGAGCAATCTCTTGAACATGTTCTTGTGTCAGCGCCATGAGGGATGTATAAGATCCTAAGTCGGGCCGCAGACGATTGTTTTCATCTCGAATGACACTTCCGTTTCGCAGATTCGGGTGATGAATCAGCTCCAAGTAAAGAACGCCTTTGCCGATATCCTGCGTGGACCCGGGATAAAATTGTTGGGCTTGTTCTGGAGTGAGAAGCCGCGCCATAGCATAATTTTTAAATCCCCAAAGATCGCTGTAAGAAGAGAGCGGAGTTTTCTCTTTGTCTGCTAACATTTCTCCTGTAACCGCTCCAATCTGATTGAGGTTCAGTTTGGCGACCGGTTTGTTCATCTGATAGAAAGTTGCGTTCGTAAAGACGCCTTGCTTGAGTCCCGAAGTTTCCACTTTTCCATCAAAACGGATGAACGGGATGTGTTCGAGCGACTGCATCCATTCGGGATTTCGGAGAGCGGTGATCTCTTGGCCTTGGGCATTAATACCATAAATCTGTCCCCCGTAAAAATAGAGGACATCCCCAGGTTTTCCAAGCAATCGTTTAACGAACAATTTTTTTCCCGGAAAAATATAAAAATAGGTCGTGTCTCCATCGGCGATATCCATATTTTCACCGGAGAAGACAAAAATGCCTCCCCGTTGAACAAGAGAAGAATCGAAATAAAAATGGGCTGGGCGCAATGGGACATTGATTCCGTAATCGGTTTTCGAGACAACCAGGAAATCGCCTTCCTTTAATGTAGGGCGCATCGAGCCTGTCGGAATGGTATAAGGTTCAAACCACATGGTTCGGATCGCCACAGCTACAAGAAGCGCAAAGGTGATCGCGCCGACAAAATCTTTTGTTTTATCCCAGAAGGTTCGCGGCATCAGGCGTCTTGCCGTTTTTGAGAGCTGCTCTCCAATTTGCGCGGCGATTCCCGCATCTTTTTGAAGAATCGCTGTTTGGAGGCTCGTAAGGTGTGATTGGAGCCGTTCTTGAGATGCGGAATCTAGGTGATTCGACTTTCTGCGATAAAGGCGATAGGTTTGCCTTAGAACTCGCTTCATCTTGTTCAAGGTGTAGAGTGATGTAACTTTTTTTACGACCATGAGAAAGCTTACTCCATTTCGGCAAGGATATGTTTTCTTTGGGTAAATAACAAGGGGAAAAGAGGTGTGGAAAACTTGTTCATAAGTTCAATAACCCATTGAAAGCGTGTTTCTTAAAGAGAGCTTTGTACTAAGCTGTAAGTTATTGTAAGTGAGGGGCTTAATTCTTTTTTTGAGATCGAGAAAAAATAGTTGGGGATGATCTGTTCAAAAGTCATTAAGAAACCGTTAACGGCCCTCATTTTCATTCTCGCCTCTACCGTGGTGATTCCCAGGTGAAAGGCTTGGTTGTTTCGGTATAGGAGTCGCTGTGCCCTTCGGGGACGACTAGCCAAGTATAGCGATGGTCGGCTTTCAGCACTTGATTCAATTCTGCTTCAGGGATTTCAAGAGTGAGGAATTCTTCGTTTCCTTCGATAAGCGAATGGGCGATGGGAGAAAGTTGTCGTTCGCGGTTAGTGACATCGATCGCGAATAGATCGAAATGGCGGAAATATTTTGGGCTTTTTAGGGAAAGCTTAAGACCGTTTCTACTCTTTTGGGGTTCGCCGACAAATTGGGGAATCCGCTTTGGGAATTTGCGGTAGGGAGAAGGAAAATTTTTCCCCGTATCAATCGTCCTAAGGGCGATATTTGCATGGGCTGTTTCCACCTGAACCCAAAAAGGGAGGGGAAATTTTCCATCCCGGTCGAAATAGAGGATCACGTTATTTCCTGAAAGAGGGGAGTTGTCTTTCGGCCAAGTCGTCTCATAAACGTCGAAGTAGACGCCTTCTTGTTTTTTGCCTTCGAAGAGGGCGGGCGGATTCCAGATTTTTCTGGTATCGGGTTCTCCATCGGACGGAGGCGGGCCGATCTTGCGTCTCTGATCAAAAGGAACTGGCTCTAGAGGAAGGGAAATCAGGGTGGCTAACAGGCTTTCTTGAGACGAGAGTTGGATCCAAGAAGAACGGGTAAAAGAGTAACATTCGAGGATGTCTCCGGTAGAACGATCGAGCTCGATCATCGACCATGAGGTATGGCCCGGGGCTTTGGCTTTGATCCATTCGCTCCAGGAAGAAGGTCTCGTTTTTAGATTTTGGGAGGGAATGCTGACCTCTTCGAGAACGATCGAGGCGGAGGTTACGGATCGAATCGATAGGACGGTGATCAGCTTTCCTCCTTCGACCACGAGGTAGTCGCCGGAAGATGCCCGGTTGATTCGGCCTTGCAAAGGGGAGCCTAAAAGGGGCAAAGCAGCAAGGATTGCCCAGATGATCAAACTTCGTAACATACTGCCTAAGTTTAGTCGACCCTCCTTTTAGAGGCTACTCGTTTTAAGTTGCCATCAGGTGCCAAATGGGATATAGGGGGGATAGATGTAAAAAATTGAGTAATAGTCATGGCCATGAAGCGAACATTTTCAATCACTTTGCTCCTGTTTCTCTTCGTATGGGCTTTTGCCGCGATTGACCGCATTGGCGCCGACCGGGTCAAGCAAACCAAGGAGAGGTCTGCATGTCTTGCATCTTTAACGCCAGAAGAAATTCAATTCCTTGTGGAGAACCCGACGATCCAAGCTCAGATAGTCGAAATTGACCGGCAGATTTCTGAGCTTCAAAATTTGAAACGAGGTTTTGAAGCGCGCGCCTTGAGGCATGAAGACTACGCCCAACGGCTTCAGTTCGAGGATAGGGCGATGTTGGAGACCCGGCGCCATAATGAGCTAGCGGATGAAAACCGGGCTAAAGCGGATCGGGTGCAGCAGGAGATTGACCGTCTTCAGACTGAAAGACGCAAACTTTTGCAATCAGGATGAAACGCGTTGAATCTTCTTTTCCTTACAATCAATCGTTAGCCCTTCTGACCGACCTTTATCAATTGACGATGGTGTATGGTTATTGGAAGGCGGGGCTTGCGGAGCGCCAGGCTGTGTTCCATCTGAATTTTCGCAGATGGCCGTTCAAGGGAGGGTTTGCCATTGCCGCCGGATTGGAGACCGCTGTCCATTTCCTCAAAAATTTCAAATTTTCGAAAAGCGATCTCGACTATCTAGCCTCGTTGGAAGACGCAGAAGGGGAGAGATTATTCGAGAAGGAATTTTTACACTTTCTCTCCAGGTTCGATTTTTGCTGCGATTTCGATGCAGTGCCAGAGGGAACCGCCGTCTTTCCCTACGAGCCGCTCATTCGGGTCAAAGGGCCGATCTGGCAAGCGCAGCTTCTCGAAAGCCCGATGCTCAACTTGATCAATTTTCAAACTCTGATCGCCACAAAAGCGGCACGCATCTGCATGGCGGCCTGTCCCGATCCTGTCGTTGAATTCGGGATGCGCCGGGCGCAAGGCCCCGACGGAGCGATTTCGGCCAGCCGAGCGGCGTATATCGGGGGCTGTGTAGGGACTTCCGACGTGATTGCAGGAAAGCTCTTCGGGATTCCCGTTCGGGGAACTCACGCGCATAGCTGGGTCATGGCTTTCGATGAAGAAAAAGCGGCCTTTGGAACGTTCGCTGAAATCATGCCGAAAGGATGTATCATGCTGATCGATACCTACGATTCGATCGAAGGAGCGAAACAGGCTGTCGAAGTTGGGCGTGAGATGAGAAAGAGAGGATCCGATCTGTACGGAGTGCGGCTCGATTCTGGAGATTTGGCTCTTTTAAGCATCGAGGTCCGGAAGATCTTGGATCGGGAAGGATTTCCCAAAACGGAAATCATGGCAAGCAATGAACTGGACGAATACCTGATCCGCGACTTGAAGCAGCAAGGGGCCAAGATCACGATCTGGGGCGTGGGCACCAACCTCGTGACGGGAAAAGACCAGCCTGCTCTCGACGGTGTGTACAAGCTCTCGGCGATCCAGAATAAAAAAGGGGAGTGGGTCCATAAAGTTAAACTATCTGAGCAGACGGCAAAAGTGACCAATCCGGGAATTTTGCAAATCCGTCGGTTTTTCGACGGGAAATTTTATATCGGAGACGGGATTTTCGATGAACTGATTCAAATTGAAGGTCCGCTCCAAATCGTCGACATTCTCGATCCAAACGACCAGCGATCGCTGTCGGGTGAGACGCTGCATTTTGAGGATCTTTTAGTGCCCATTTTCAGGAAAGGAAACTTAGTCTACGATCTTCCCTCTCTTCCTGAAATCCAAAGACGCGCTCATGTAGAATTGTCGCGGCTTCCGCCTAGTATGGAGCGGCTTGTAAACCCGCAGCCCTATTTTGCCGGACTCGAGAAGGGGCTGTATCACAAAAAAATCGAATTGATCCGCGAACTGAGGGGTGGGCATTGGCCAAACAAAGAATCTTGACGTTGATCGTAACCGATGCGCAGAGGGATTTCATGCCCGGCGGGTCTCTTGGAGTCAGCGGAGCCAATTTCATCATCGCTACCATCAATCAGCTGATTCCCAAGTTCGACCATGTCGTGGCGGTTCGCGATTGGCATCCGCCCGGACATGTCAGCTTCGCTTCCACGCACGGGAAACGGACCGGTGAAACAATCAAGATCGGCAGCGTTGAGCAGATTCTCTGGCCCGACCATTGTCTCCAAGATACCCGCGGAGCGCAGTTGGCGGATGGACTCCAAACTGAAAAGATCGAAGCGGTGTTCAACAAAGGAACGGATCCTTTAGTCGACAGCTACAGCGCTTTTTTCGACAGTAACCATCACCGCTCGACCGGCCTTGACGATTTTCTCAGGGAGCATAAGCTCAAGGAGATCTATTTTGTCGGAGTGGCAACCGATTATTGCATCCTCTATTCGGTCTTGGATGCTCTAAAGCTCGGGTACCATGTTACGGTCATTCTCGACGCCTGCCGCGCGATCAATCGCCGGCTCGGGGATGAGAACCGATCTATCGACGCCATGAAGGACAAAGGCGCCAAGATCATGACCGCAGAAGAGTTTCTCAAAGACTAAAAAAAACTCTTGCTTTTTTTGAAATCTAGTCTTTAAAATACTACACTTCTTTCAATAACAATCAACCAAATTAGGAGCAAGTATGTCAACAGGCACACCAATAAATTCGCTTTATGATCTTGATTTTCCTCCATTACCTAGCGCCATAGATGGTAAATCAGGAACAAAATCATCTTTGGCTCCAGTTATCCATTCGAGTTTCAGTGGATGGGATCCGGAGAAAAGCTCCTCTTATATCCAACGCTCGATCGAGGTGAGAAACGCTACAGCCAGAATCCCTCAAGCCCCAGAGGTTTCACCTATAACAGATGCTGGCTATATATCCGAAAGCGAGACAGGATACGGTAGCGATATGGACGACGGGGAGAGGGAAGTACATTCTAGGAACTACCTTGACGAGCGATCCGATACGTTGGCCGATGAATATTTCAGGAAAATGGATTTTGCTAAGGAAAAGAGGCAAAAGTTCTGAGTTAAACACTAGAGCCAATTGCAAAACTCGCGGGACCAACAAAATCGCCCTTTTAAGCCATTTTGCCTCCTTGTGGCCGAGCCCTACTTTGCTCAAAGTTGTGCTCGGCCACAAGGTAAAGGGCCTACGGCCCAGGCAAACTGGCTGAAAATCATCGATTTTTCTGGCGCCGGGAGTTTTCCAATTGCCTCACATTTCAAAGTTTGAACACGGGGCTTCTCTCGCTCTGATCCTTCAACAGTCTCTACTCGTTTGAGGTCTCAAGTTCTGCGTACTAAAAAAATCTTGTCATTTTAAAGTCAGGGCTTTAAAATACTACGTTTTTTCAATAACAACCAAACAGGGGTATGTGTGTCAACAACAATCAAAGCTATAGATTCATTTCCTCCCTTACCTTCCATAGATCGTGAACCAGTTGAAAAATCATCTCTGCCGGATGTTATCCATTCGAGTTGCAGCAATTGGAATTCATCGAGAAGCTTCTCGCTTATCGAACTCATGAAAGTTAAGAGAGACAGTTCTCCTGCCTCTTCTTCCGATTTCTATGACTCCGAAGACCTCTGGCCTGGGGATTTTACTTCAGATTCTGCATCTATATCGTCAGATCCTGCATCTACATCGTCAGACGATGATTCTGTTGATTCTCAAGCTATAACCACACTCTCTGAAACCTCAGAAGTTGCTTCTATATGCGGAAGGGAGGCGGGATACGATGGCGACGAAGAACATGATAGCGATGATTACCTTACGAAGCGAGCCCAAGAGCTGGCCGATGAATATTTAAGGAAATCAGATTTTAGGGTTAAGGTTAAGAAATGAATATTAAGTATCATTATAAGAAGGTGTTAGAAGTTTAGTTTTATTGGTAATTTAGTTGTGTCGATTTTTCGGGACATGACCTTTCAAGTCAATCGCCGCAGCTTGCGATGTCCTTCTAAAAATTTGAGCAGGGAGATCGCTCTAACTCTGCCCTCATCTGTCTTTCCACTCGGTAGAGTGGCTTCGCAGGAAGTCCTGCGTCCTTAAAAAAACATCTTGTAGACACAATGCTCCAAGCTGCTCTAGGTCAAATCGGCCACCCCGAATTGTGAAGAATGAACGCCCCAAGAATCTTGAGGCGCTCCATCGAGAAAGCAAGAGGAAAATTGCTTATCTCTCTCAACTGTTTAGCTCTTTGCAAATTTGCCGAACTTCGGCTCCGCGATGGCGATCAAATCTTTCGAATCCATGACGATCGATTCAGTGGGCAGCCCGCAGTTGAACGCTGAACGCTTGTGGGACGAGACTTGATCGTCGAAATAGTTGTCGAGATTCAAGAGATTCCCGAAGGGCGGGACGCCTCCGATGATCAGTCCGAATCGTTCAAAGATTGTTGCTGGATCTTCGAATTCGCATTTTTCGCCGACTGCTTCCGAGGCAGCTTTGATGTCGAGTTTCAGATGAGAAGGAATATTGAACTGATAATTTTTCTTGGTGTTCTTTCCTCGGAGGATGAGGGATTTGACCCCTTCCTCTAATAGCGTTCCACGGACGCGGGCTGAATCTTGGCTAGTCGGAGTCGGTTCGTGGCTTGTATGTTTGAACGAAATGCCTTGATCGCGGCACCGCCGGATAATTTCGTTGCGGATGTTTTCGCCGCCGAAAAAGATATGAGCTTTGATGCGATTGCCGGCGATACGCTTGGTATCGGAGGGAAACAGGGAAGCTTCCCTAATATTTTTTAGCTTGAGAAGCGTCATGGTCAGCCGCTCCAATCCCATGCCAAAGCCTCCATGCGGGGGCATCCCATATTTGAAAATACTCAAATAGTCTTCGAAATTCGATGGGTTCATCTCCTTCAAGCGGATCCCTTCCAACATCGACTCATAGGTATGGCGCCGTTGCCCTCCAGAGGTGATCTCGGTGCCGGCGCAAAGCAGATCGAATGTGTTCGTCAGATTGGGGGTGCTTTCATTCGGAAAAGCGTAGAAGGGGCGTTTGACCGTATACCAATCAGTGATAAAAACGAGATCGGTGCCCACAGTTTCGGCCGCCCAGGTGCAGAGTTCCCTCTCCGCCGCAGGGCTGAGGTCGGGTTCATGCCTTTCGTCAATGCCGGTTCGGTCGAAATATAGTTGTTGGGCCTCGGCAAAGGTAAGTCGGGGAAAGGGAATATCGGCCGGAGCTTTGATGATCGACCCCTTCAGCGCTTCGATCTCCGCTTTTGCATGGCGGTTTAGATATTGGACGATGAACTTGATGCAGCCTTCCTGAACATCGAGGATTTCATGCCAATGATTGAAAAATCCCATCTCGAATTCAAACTGCTTCCCTTCGGAAAGATGGCGCGAGGTCTGAGAGGGTTCGGCTCGAAAAAACGGCATCAGGGCGAACACCCGCTCGTTGACGCCGACCATGATCTGTTTATAGAGCTGGCTGCTTTGGGCGAGAGTCGCCGTGTATCCAAAATAGTCGACGTTGAAAAATTCAGAGCCGCCCTCAGAGGAGGCTCCGATGATATTCGGGGCGAAGTATTCGCTGGCCTGTACGATGTCGTGCATGTAGAGGCGATAGGCGTGGGCGATTTCCGCTTGGATCTTGAACACGGCCTGGAGCTGCCGGTTTCTCAAGGCGATGGGGCGGTGGTCTAGAATGAACTCGAGATCATTGTGGAGCTCCGGTTTGTAGTATTCGATCGGCGGGATATCGCGAATTGGGTTCTCTACCGTGATTTTCGGATCGACGATTTCGACTTTAAACGTGGACTGGGAATCGGCCGCGCGCCCTTCGATTACAAGGATTGAACCTGGCTGAAGAGTTTCTATTTTCGCTAGCTCTTCTTTATTTTCGATGACGACTTGCATCAAACCGCTTCGGTCGCGCACCAGGAGGAAAGAAACTTTTCCAAGAGAACGGAGGTTGTTGGTCCATCCGCGAATGTAGACTGTTTGGCCGATGCAATTCGGCAATTCACGGGCTAAGATACGCTGCATAAAATCACCATGACAAAAATTATGAAGCGGGGGAGCTCCCCCGCTTTTACGGTTGTCGTTTTACCGATGGGCGTGTTGGTGGCCGGATTCGAGTACGGCGCGATGGCTCAGTTTGATCTGTCCACGGTCGTTTACGTCGAGTACTTTCACCTCGATCTGATCCCCTTCGCGGAATGGGGCATCGTGAATGTTCTGCAGCCGCTGCTGGGAAATTTCGGAAATGTGGCAAAGCCCTTCTTTGCCGAAAATCTCGACGAAGTAGCCGAACGGCATGATCGATGTAATCCGTCCATTGTAAATCTTGCCGATTTCGACTTCGGCTGTAAGATTATGGATGATCTGCTTTGCTCGGGCCATCGCTTCCGCGCTGTTGGAAGCGATACTGATCAGTCCGCTGTCGTTGATGTCGATCTGAGCGCCTGTCTCTTCGATGATCGCGCGGATCTGCTTGCCTCCGGGGCCGATGACGACGCCGATTTTGCTTGGTTTGATCTGGATCGTCTCGATGCGCGGAGCGTGGGAAGACATTTCTTCTTTCGGCTTAGGACAGATGGCGAGCATTTTTTTGAGGATGTGGGTGCGGCCTTCTTTCGCTTGGGCGAGGGCATCTTGCATGATCTTGTGGGTAATCCCTTCCACCTTGATATCCATTTGGAAGGCGCTGATCCCCTGCTCGTCGCCGGTGATTTTGAAGTCCATATCCCCCAGCGCGTCTTCTGCTCCAAGGATATCGGAGAGGATCGCATGTTTTCCTTCTTCCAGGACGAGACCCATCGCGATTCCCGAAACGGGACGTTTGATTGGGACCCCTGCATCCATCATGGCTAGACAGCCGCCGCAGACCGAGGCCATCGAAGAAGAGCCGTTCGATTCAGTGATATTCGACTCGATCCGGATGACATAGGGAAAGGATTCCTGTTTAGGAAGGATGGAGGCGAGAGCCCGTTCGGCTAGCTTGCCATGGCCGATTTCTCTGCGGCCCGGAGCGCCCATGCGGCCAACTTCTCCAACGGAGAAAGGAGGGAAGAAGTATTGGAGGTAGAATCGGGCCAAGCCTTCGCCATTGAGGTCTTCATAACGCTGAGCAGAGGTTTCTCCGCCGAGCGTACAGACTGCGAGCGTCTGAGTTTCACCGCGGGTGAAGAGCGAGCTTCCATGAGTCCGGGGAAGAATCGATTGTTCGATGTCGATCGGCCGGATTTCATTCAGACCGCGGCCATCGATCCGGCGCCCTTCTTCTAAGATCATTTTTCTCATGAGCGAAGATTGGAGGTTCTTATAAGCGAGGAGAACATCTGTCTTGGCTTGCTTCGAGTCTTCTTTTCCCGCAAGGAGGGTTGAAATAACGGTCGATTGGATTTCAGCAAGAGTTTTTTCCCGATCCTGTTTCGATCCGATCCGGAGAGCTGATTCAAGCAAGGCGGCAGCGGAAGCATGGACGGCGTTAGTCACTTCATGAGGAATCTTATGGAGGGTATCGAGCTTTTTCGGTTTGCCTAGTTTTTCGCGCCATGCAGCGAGGTGCTTGCAAATATCGGAAATCGCCGACTGTCCTTTTTCAATCGCTTTGAGCACCTCGTCTTCGGTCAGGAAATCACAAAAACCTTCGATCATGAGGATCGCATCTTCGGTTCCCGCAAGCACGAGATCCAGCCGGGACCTTTTCACTTCTTCGGCATTCGGGTTGACGACGAATTCATCGTCTACCAGTCCCATTCGAACCGCGGCGATCGGTTTGACGAGGGGAATATCCGAGATGACGAGAGCTGCAGACGAAGCGCAAATCGCCAAGACGTCGGGGATATTGACCCCGTCATAGGAGAAAACGTAGGAAAGGACCTGTACTTCATTATGGTATCCTTCTTCAAACATTGGCCGGAGAGGGCGGTCGATGAGGCGGCTCACCAGGATTTCTCTCTCTGTAGGGCGGCCTTCGCGTTTGATGAACCCCCCTGCGGTACGTCCTGCGGAAGAATATTTTTCTTGATAGTCGACTCTCAAAGGGAGAAAATCAATGCCTTCGCCGGCAGAAGGCGATGCGCAGGCCGAAGCGAAAACGACCGTCTCGTCGCAATGGACCATGACTGAACCGTTGGCCTGCCTGGCAATTTTGCCTGTTTCAAATTTTAGGTTTTTTTTTCCGACTTGGACTGTGATCGTTTCTCTATGCAACATTTTTGCGTTTCTCCATTTGTGTGAACTGATAAGAGTAAAACAAAAAAGCTTAAAAGACAAACGCGAAAAGAGAGCTAGCCTTCTGATCGAAAATCGCTTTGCTCATTGGAGGAGCGCGAAGTGAGGGATAGGAGCCTGCAGAACCCCATAAAATCCCATTTGCTTGAAACCGTCTGGAGTGTGTGTTAGGGAGTGTACCGTAAAGATTCTTCTGTCGATTTTTAGGTTCTTTTGAGCCGATTTTCGATTCAAAATTTTGGGGCATATATACTTGTCGATATTGCCCCCAAATTTTGAAGTCAAAAAGCGGCCAAAATAATCCAAAAAAGCGATGAAGCAATCTTTACGGCACACTCCCTCAGTAGCCTAAATGACTAATGCCTTCTGCCCGCGTACATACCCATGCCCCCCATTGTAAAACCTTCGCGCATCCGGGATTTAAATAGGGGGCGAAAGGAGGGAGAAGAGACTCTCCCTATTATTTTCTGAGGTTCAAACGGACGATCAACGTCTGATACCGTTTTGTGTCCGTGGAATTGAGATAATCGAGCAATTTTCTCCTTTGGCCAACGAGCTTTAGGAGGGCAAGCCTTGAACTGTGATCTTTTGGAGCCAGCTTAAGGTGTTCTGTCAATTCAGCAATTCTTTCAGTCAAAATAGCGATTTGGACATCGGCAGAACCAGTATCCTTCTCGTGTAACTGAAATTTTTTTGTGATTTCTTCCTTGGTACCTTTATCTAAAGACATCGAGGAGGGTCTCCGAGTTAAGTTTTAAGTCAATATACGCATTGTACCTGAATTTGAATAAACGTTCAACCCCGTTGCCTTTTAGCGGGGTCGCTGCTATCCTTTAAAGGATCAATCACTCCTAGATGGATATGAAAAATCAATTTGAAACTATAAAGCCATGGATCGCTTCGGTCCTTACCGCGATCAAAAAAGATATTAAGACCGACCACTTGCCGGGAAGTCCCGCCTTTGTTCGAACCCATTTCGGCAACCGCCCTCTCAACCGCCTGACTATGGAAGAAATTTTTTCAGCCTACGAAAAAAATTTGTTGTCTGGCGATGCAGATCTTGCAGAGTGGGTTGTCAATCGCTGGGTGTTCAAGCACGGGGATATTTATTCGCATTTTGCCGAGATGTTGAACCTAGTCGCCGACGACTATACTAAGATCCAAGTCCTCACGGAAGAACAAAGCGAACATATCCTTCGCAGCGCGATCAGCAAATTCGGCACATTGCAGACTTATCTATTTTCTGTGCTCAATGGCGTGGTATTTCCTGAATCGGTCCTCGAAAGTCTGCGCGCTAGAGCAGAAAAAGAAGAAGCAGAAATAAAAGGGGAAGAGAAAGAAACGGAAGAGCGGCTGAATCTGCAGCAGCTGACTGACCGCTACTCAAAAGACGTCGCAAGGCTCCATGAAAAATATGAAAACAAAGTTGCCGGAGTGCTGAAAAAATATACGACTGAAGTAGAGGCGCTGAAAAAACAAATTCGCTCGCTCCAGAAGCAACTCGCTAGCCAATGAATGATTTGGTGTTCATGAGAGAGGCCTTGAAGGAGGCCCAAAAAGCGTTCGAGGCTAACGAGGTGCCGGTAGGCGCTGTCCTTGTTTGTGAGAACCGGGTGATTGCCCGGGGACATAATCAAGTAGAGCTTCTGCAGGATGCAACGGCCCACGCTGAAATGATCTGCCTTACGGCCGGAGCCGCGGTTCTTAAGAACTGGCGCCTTGCGCATACAACTTTATATTGTACCCTTGAGCCGTGTCCCATGTGCGCGGGGGCTCTCCTTTCCTCAAGGGTTGAGCGGCTTGTTTGGGCTGCCCCCGATCTTCGGTTAGGAGCGAATGGAAGCTGGATCGATCTCTTCGCTTACAAACATCCTATGCACGCGATCGAAATTACCGGCAAGATCCTCGAAGAGGAAGCTGCCGATTTGATGGTCCGTTTTTTTCAGAAACAGAGGAATCGTGAAAAAAAAGATCGTTCTTCTGCTGGATGAGCTGATCGAAAACCAGAAGCGGCATCTCCTGAAAACGGCGCGGAAGATCATACCTCACGTTACGGATGATGATGTGCTTCAGCCGAATGATTTTCCCGAATTGGAACTCCATCCCAATTTCCGTTATGAAGAAGGGTTGCTCCATGGTTTTCAAGCTGCTAAAGCCGCGCTCTTAGTTGAAATGACCGTGCAGTAGATTTTATTACTTCTTATCTAGGGATTTTTTTTCAGAAATCCGCTGCATCCTCTTCTTTTCTTCCGGAGTCAGCGAATCTTCCCCGTATAGGGAGATATGCGCGAGCATCGCATCCATGAATTGATCGTCGTTCAAGACAGGTTCGCCTGATTTGAAGTCATAGATCTTTGTGTGGCGAACCGGTGTTTTTCCCACATGCGTCAGCCGTTCGATCGAGCGTAAAATTCCGTTTTCCAAGCCTGAAAGAAAGGAGAAAGGACTGCTAGTTCGGCAGGCAATGACAGTAAAAAGATAGCCGAACAAGGTAGCTCCGATGTAGGCGGATAGGGAAATCCAGTCGGAGCGCGAAAGATCGATAAGGAGGTTGAAGCCGATGAGTCCCAGCAGGAGATAGCGCGCTTTGAACGGTACGGCGAAAAACAGGAGCATCCGAGCTTCGGGGTTGAGGATGACCCAAGCTGTAAGAATGGCATAAAGAGGGGCAGAGCTTCCTACTAGGGGCGAGAAGAGATGGAAGCCGATCATGGCGCACCAAGCGAGCAGCCCGGCGGTGATTCCAGATCCGAAAAAAAGGAAATAGAAGAGCCGAGGATGTAGTCGTTCCATGAGACTGGCGCCGAATATCCAGATCAAATAGAGGTTGAAGGCCAAGTGGATGATGGCGGCCGGAAAGGGGTGGACGAATAGGTAGCTAGCGAACTGCCACAGGTAGAGGTGCCGGATGCCGCCTGCGGTAAGCGCTAAATAAGGGCCGAGGTAGTAAGAGAAAGCGCTGATGCCGAAAATCCAAAGAAGAAGGATTTTCAAGGACAGGGGAGTCCTTGACGGGGTGAAGCTCGTTTTCATGACAATAAAATTTTTAGCACAAACGGGCATTTCATGAAAAATGTTGTTTTTATCCGATGCCTTCGCTATACTCGGTAGGGTTTATTCAATGAGTTAAGTTATGAAGAAAAAAACCCACCCTCCCTATCAAGAAGTCCTTTTTGTCGATTCATCAACGGGATCGACTTATATCATCGGCACGACCCTTCAACCCAAAGAAAAAGAACAATTCGAGGGCAAGGAATATCCAATTTGCCGCGTTCCGATCTCTTCTTCCTCCCACCCCTTCTTTACGAAGTCAAATCAGTTCATCGATTCTGAAGGACGCGTAGATAAATTCGCGAAGAAATACCAGCGCAAAGTCGAAGAAGCGAAAAAAGCGCAAGATAAGCAGGAAGAAGCGAAAAAAGCGAAAGCTAAAGAGACGAAGCAGAAGAAAAAGTGAACGAGAAAGTAGAGAAGCTGCTGGGCCGGCTTAGAGAAGTCGAAGACCTGCTCGGCCTTCCCGAAACGCTTTCCGATCAAAAACAATATCGGCTGTTGACTCAAGAACATGCCCAGCTCTCTGAGCTACAAGAAATTTGGGAAGCTTTACGGTCGGCTGAAAACCAGTTAGCTGAAAATAAATCCCTGCTTGAGAACGAATCCGATCCAGAAATGCAGGAGATGCTGCGCGAAGAGATCGCCCGTTTGGAAGCGGAGCGCGAAGCGGCTCAATCGACTGTTCAGAATCTGCTGGTCCCTCCCGATCCCCGCGACAGCCGCAGTATCATATTAGAGTTGCGAGCTGGCACAGGCGGCGACGAGGCCGCTCTTTTCGTGGCAGACTGCGTCCGGATGTATCAATACTATGCGACTCAAAAAGGGTGGAAGTGCGAAATTCTATCCACCGCCTCTTCTGAATTAGGCGGATACAAAGAATACATCATGTCCCTTGCGGGGCACAACGTGTTCCGTTTGATGCAATATGAAGGGGGCACGCATCGAGTCCAGAGGGTTCCCGACACCGAAACACAAGGGCGCGTCCACACATCGGCGATCACTGTCGCCGTCCTTCCTGAGCCCGATGAAACCGAAAAGATCCAGATTGACGAAAAAGATCTTCAGATCGATACCTATCGAGCTTCCGGCGCTGGCGGCCAACATGTCAACAGAACCGATTCCGCTGTTCGGATCACTCACATTCCCACGGGAACGATCGTTGCTTGTCAGGAAGAACGTAGCCAGCATAAGAATAAAGAAAAAGCCATGCGCCTTCTCTCGTCGCGCATTGCTGAAGAGCAAAGGCGCAAGGCCGCAGCCGAAATGTCGGCCTCCCGTTCCAGCCAGGTCGGCAGCGGGGACCGTTCTGAGCGAATCCGAACCTACAATTTTCCCCAAAACCGGGTGACGGACCATCGGATCGACCTGACACTCTACAAACTCGACCGGGTCATGGAAGGAGATCTCGACGATCTGACGATTCCGTTAGTCAACTACTTCTATCAAGAAAAACTCAAATCATGAAAACGATAGGGGAAATCATAAGAGCGTCGTCGGCTTTTCTTGAGAGCAAGAAGATAGACCGACCCAAGCGCCTTGCCGAAGAGCTCATTGCCCATGCGCTGGGACTTAAGCGGATCGATCTCTATCTGCAATTCGACCGTCCAGTCGTCGAGAATGAGTTGGAAAAGATGAGGCTTTGGATCAAAAGGCTTTCTGAGGGGGAGCCTCTCGAATATATCATTGGCGAGGTTGAGTTTTACGGATGCAACATGAAAGTCGATCAAAGGGTGCTCATTCCCCGTCCTGAAACTGAAATTCTGGTCGACCATATCGCAAAGCGGTTCGGGAGTCCCGCGTCGGTTTGGGATGTCTGTACCGGATCCGGGTGCATCGGGATCGCGCTCAAAAAGAAATTTCCCGGCATTGCCGTCTCTCTTTCCGATCAATCACCCGACGCTTTAGCTGTTGCAAAAGCAAACGCCGCATCGAATGCGGTGCAGGTCGAGTTTTTGCAAGGAGACCTTCTTGAACCGTTCAAAGGCAGGAAATCGGACATGGTCGTGGTCAATCCTCCTTATATCTCGGTAAATGAATATTTTTCTTTAGACCCGTCGGTTCGCATGTTTGAACCCAAAATAGCCCTTGTAGGAGGCGAGCGGGGTACCGAATTTTTTGAAAGGCTAGAGAAAACGCTGCCCCCATGCCTCAATACCGGAGCTCGGGTATTTTTGGAAATTGGATCTACACAAGGGGATGCAGTGCAAAGAATTTTTTCTTCGTCTATTTGGACCAAAAGGGAGAAGCTTGCCGATTGGTCCGGAAAAGACCGCTTCTTTTTCCTTGAAATGCAATAACTTTCTCGAGTATAGTAATGTCCTTTAAAGACTTTTTGTATGTTCGGCATTCTTACTGAAAAATTTCAAAATCTCTTCTCTGGTCTATCCGGGAAAAGGACCCTGTCCGAAGAAAATATCGGAGATGCCGTCCGTCAAGTTCGCCTTGCCTTGCTCGATGCCGATGTAAATTATCATGTTGTCAGCCAATTCATAAGTCGGGTCAAGGAAAAAGCCGTTGGCGATGCCGTCTTGAAGTCTGTGACGCCGGGCCAGCAGTTCATCAAATTGGTCCATGACGAATTGGTCGCTCTGATGGGAAGCGACGAGACTCCTCTCGATTTGAAAGGAAAAATCTCGGTGCTCATGGTCTGCGGACTGCAAGGTTCGGGGAAAACAACCTCATGCGCCAAGTTGGCCGCATACATTGGAAAGACTGAAAAGCACAAGAAGATTTTGCTCGCTGCCTGCGATCTGCAGCGCCCTGCGGCGATTGAGCAGTTGAAGAAGCTTGGTGCTGACATCGGCGTAACCGTTTTTTTTCAAGATGGAGAAAGCAATCCTCTTGAAATCGCGAAGCGGGCGTATGAGAAAGCTCAGCAGGAAGCGTACGATGTTTTGATCATCGATACGGCCGGACGCCTTCATCTTGATGAAGAGCTCATGAAAGAACTCGAAGGAATGAAGGCTGCGCTGGATCCGCGGGAAGTTTTTTTTGTCGCAAGCGCCGCAACTGGTCAAGACGCCGTCCGGACTGCAGCCGAATTCGATAAGCGCGTGCAAATCACCGGAACGATTTTGACCATGCTCGACGGAAGCGCCCGCGCTGGAGCTGCGATCTCGATTCGGGAAGTGACGCAAAAGCCGCTGAAATTCGAAGGGGTGGGAGAGAAGGTCGGTGATTTACAGCTTTTCAATCCCCGTTCGATGGCAGACCGGATTCTCGGAATGGGCGATGTGATCAACCTCGTCAAGCGGGCGAAAGAACACATTGATGAAAAAGAGAGCGAAGAACTCGAAAAAAAGATCCGCAAAGCGACCTTCACTTATGAAGATTACCTCAAGCAGATGGGCATGGTGAAGAAAATGGGGTCTTTCAAAAGCATCTTGAAGATGATGCCTGGGCTTGGCGCTTTGGGGGATATCGATTTTTCCGATAAGGAATTTGGCAAAATGGAGGCCATCATCCTCTCCATGACGCCCCGCGAAAGGCAAGAAAAAGACGAACTCGAATTTTCTCGGCGCAAACGTGTCGCAAAGGGAAGCGGCGTCGATATCGATGATGTGAACCGTTTGGTGAAAGGTTTTAAGAGAGTTAAGCAACTATTTAAGAATATGCCAGACCTAAAAGGAAAAATGAAGGGTCTGAACGAAATGAAAACACAGTTTGAGGGTAAAAATAAATGGCATTGATCATTAGAATGAGACAGCAGGGCGCCAACAGCCGCCAGAGATTCCGGATTGTCGTAACGGACGTCAAATATCCAAGAGATGGCAAATATGTCGAGAAACTCGGATGGTACAATCCGTTCGCTCCGAATGAAAAAAACCACTTTATCGATCTTGCCCGTCTCCAGTATTGGATCGATAACGGTGCCCAAATCAGCGACCGAGTTCGTTCTCTCGTCAAAACGATGGCTCCTGAAATCGTGAAGCAGATGACGGTGAAACAAGTAGCGAAGCGGGTTAAGGCGAGATCCAAACGCAAGAAAAAATAACCGTGCTGGTCGATATTCTTTCGCTTTTTCCTGAATATTTCCGCGGCCCGTTTGATGTCAGCATGCTGATGCGGGCCCAAGATAAGGGGTGCATCGAAATCCGGCACACCGATATCAGGGATTTTGCTGAGAACAAGCATCAGAGAGTCGACGATCGACCTTTCGGAGGCGGTCCCGGAATGGTGATGAAGCCGGATCCGGTAGTGAGAGCGATCCGAAGCGTCAGGAGCCCGCGTTCCCATGTGGTTTGCCTTTCGCCGCAAGGCGTCTTGCTAAGTGCGGCTAAATGCGAGGAGTTGTCTCGTAAGGAACATCTGATCCTCCTGTGCGGCCATTATGAGGGGATTGACGAACGGGCGATTGAAATCGCTGTCGATGAAGAGATCAGCATTGGCGACTATGTATTGACGAACGGGTGCGCCGCCGCGATCGTCTTAGTCGATGCCGTATCCCGTTTCATCCCCGGGGTGATCGGACATCCGGACGCCGTGCGAGAGGATTCGTTCCAAAATGGGATCTTCGACGCGCCGCATTATACGCGGCCCGAGGTGTTTGAAGGATTGGAAGTGCCGGCGGTCTTGCGCGGAGGCAACCATGCAGAGATCCAGAAATGGCGAGAAACAGAAGCAATAAAAAAAACAAGCCGGATTCGGCCTGAACTAGTTAAGGAGAGAACATGAGCCGCATACCTGCGATCGAAGAGATCGAAGCTCACTATTTGAAAAAAGAGGTTCCCGTTTTCAAAATCGGCGATACTGTCCGTGTCAACACACGGATTGTCGAAGGGGACAAGGAGAGGATCCAGGCCTTTACAGGCACTGTGATCGCAAAGAAAGGCACTGGCCTTTCTGAAACATTCACGATCTACCGTACCGCTTACGGTTCGAGCATGGACAGGGTCTTCTTGATCCACAGCCCTCGGATCGCAGGAATCGAAGTTATCCGTTCCGGTAAAGTGCGTCGCGCGAAACTCTACTACATGCGAGGGAAAGCCGGTAAAGCGACTAAACTTCGCGAGCTCTTTGTTGCAGAAGCCGAGACGGAACCTTTGGCCGAAGCTCCTCCATCCGACGCCACTGAAAAATAAATCTTTTTGTAAAAGCTCCGCCCGATTTAGATTTGCTGCATGCAGCGAGTCATCTCACAGGCGGAGTTATTTCGTTTACAAACCATGTCCCTCCATGAAAAGCGCTTGGCTGATGATGGGTTTATCCGTATTGCCGGAATCGACGAGGCGGGACGAGGCCCTTTAGCTGGACCGGTCGTAGCCGCAGCCTGCATCCTTCCTCGAAATTCGTATTTCGAGCATCTCAACGACAGCAAACAACTCACTCCCGAAAGACGCGAAAACCTTTATCAGAGCATCACCCTGCATCCTGAAACTCGTTACGGATTAGGGATCAGCGATGTCGAGACGATCGACCGCGTCAATATTTTGCAAGCGACGTTCCTCGCGATGCGCCAAGCTGTCGAAGCCTTGAACATTCCTCCCGATTATCTTTTGATCGACGGAAACCAGGTGCCTGTTTTTTCTATACCGACACTCCCAATCGTCGAAGGGGACGCGCATTCCATTTCCATCGCAGCCGCTTCCGTTATAGCGAAAGTCACTCGGGATCGGATGATGGTCGAATTCGATCTCAAGTGGCCTCATTACGGATTTAGGAAACATAAAGGCTATGGCACGGCAGAACATGTAGACGCAATACGTAAATATGGCCCCTGTCCTCTTCACCGGATATCTTTCGAGCCGGTAAAATCGCTTCAAGGTTCATCTCAAGAGATTCTTTTCAAAAATTTTTGAAATTGATGTAAAACAAGTGCTGATATAAATTTTTTGAAAAAATCCACAAGGCACTTAGGGACTGTTAAACAATAAAGCAATACCAAATAAACCATTTGACCTGCGCGAAATCGCCTAAAATCGACGATCAGAAATGGGGTTGTGTCGCATGAATACTACCCCATTTCTGATCGTCGATTTTCGGTTGATTTGGCGCGGTGAAATAGTTTACTTTATTATTTAACAGTCCCTTAGGAAGGATTATGAAGATATTTGGACTTATTTTTCTTTTCGTCTCCGCCCTTCATGCGGAATTTTCTTTGCAAACCCTTTCGATGTCTCCTCGGGTTTATCTCATCCCCGATTTTCTTTCAGAGGCCGAATGCGATTATATTATTCAGGCCGCTCGTCCTCATTTACAAAGGTCGACCGTCCTCGATGATCATGGAATAAACGGAGATGTAGTTGATTCAAGAAGATCCAGTAAGGGGATGTTTTTTCCCTCGAACCACCAAGATCCCGTTTTAAGAAGCATAGATCACAGGATAGCCCAGCTGACGGGTTTGCCTGTTGCAAATGGTGAAGCGATTCAAGTGCTTGCCTATCAAATGGGCGCTGAGTACCAGCCTCATTTCGATTTTTTTTCTCCAGATACGCCGGGAGGCGCTGCTCAATTGAAACGAGGGGGGCAAAGAGTAGCCACAGTGATCATGTATCTCAATACTCCTGAGGCAGGAGGAGAAACCATCTTCCCAACGGTGAAGATTTCAGTAACGCCTCACAAGGGGACTGCGCTCGTCTTCTATAGCTGCACGCCTGATGGAAAAGTCGATCCGTTGACCCTTCATGGAGGCGCTCCCGTGATAGCGGGAGAGAAGTGGATTGCCACAAAATGGCTCCATGAACGCATTTTCTATTAAAAGACGGATCGAACCCACTCTCAGAGACTGTAGTTAATAACCTGAATTTCGGGTTAATATTACCCTCAAACTTTGAATCGAAAATCGGCTCAAAAGAACCGAAAAATCGACAGAAAGTGAATCCGATAGGCCTTGTTGCATAGATCAGCCGCAGGCTGATCTATGCAACAAGGCCCTCTCAGGTTATGAGGCGAACTGTTTTATGAATAATTGATAAGTTTTGAAAGTAAAATTCCGCGCTGTCTCTTCTTTTGCCGTCATGTTCGATACTCCAATATTCAATACGAGATTCACGGCGCACCACACCGCTGCGAACGCACTGCTGTTCAGCCGCTGGAGGGGAAGTTGGAGTGATTTGCTATCGATCAAGAGGAAAGGCAGAGAAAAGAGGATGAATGCCGCGTTCATGGTTGATTCGACGATAGCCGCCAACCCGACCGCCGCAAAAGCAGCTTCAGAGATTAAGATTCTTTTAAACGAAGGAAGATGGGTATATTTATGCTCCCGGCCTTTCCAGTTTTCTTCAGCTCCCTCTGGATTTCTCCAGTTGGTCAAACTCGTAATTAATGAACTTGAAATTGACATGCGCCGCTCCTTTTTTTGTATTGTATTGTTTTTGTCATTATAAGAAAACTAAATAGTTTTAATAAAATATTTTATAGTATAAATAAAAAAAATTCATTCATGGACTATGAAAGAAAGCGACGAAAGCTGAATTTTATCACACCCTCTAACTGGACTTTGTCCATTTCTCGGCACTGGGCGCCTGGGCTATTTGCCCCGCAGCGAATGAATTTTATTTAGGTGAGCCAATTGCAAAACTCGCGGGACCAACAAAATCGCCCTTTTAAGCCATTTTGCCTCCTTAGACAATTCCTAAGCTGCTTGCTTGGTGAATTTCCTCTCGCCATAGACTTTTTGCAGCAGTTCTGCGGCGGGGTATAGCTTGCAGCCTGTGATCTTGCGAGAGCGGTCTTTCATCACTTCCACGGTTCCGAGAGCGGGGAAAGCGCCTCGGTCCCACTCGAGGTGGCCGCGGCAGAGAGTCCAAGTGAAAAAGGCTTTCATTTGGTATTTAAAGCGATGCAAGATGGGAGCAATTTTCACGAAGTATTCTTTTTGAGTTTCGTTATCGATCGTAAATTCTTTGTCTCCCCATTTTTGGATTCTCGCGTCGCAGCCAGTTTCTGTTATGGCGATCGGCTTATTTAGAGCTGCCGCTTCTGTCAGACAGTCCTGGAGCGATTCAGGATAGAAGCTTGGGCCGAAGCTCATGGCTTTTCCTCCTTTGGGACAGGTGGATCCGAATGTCAGGCCGGTGAACAGGAGAGGAATGTTTATGGTTCCGTGTCCAGGGTATTCCTGCGCTCCGTTGAATCCTGCTTTTAAGCGGGGATACCCATAAAATTGGACGCCGATGAAGTCAAGGAAGCGGTTGTTTTTTTCGAACTCTTTTTCAGAAATATTCAAATGGACGTTAGTTTTCAGTGGAATATCGAAATCGAAGCGGCCCGTTTTGAAGAAGTTGTAAACGGCGTAGTGGGTAATTTTGGACATGAAATAGCAGATTATTCTTTCCAAAGGGTTTCCTTCAAGGGGTTCGAAATTCAACCACTGGTGGGTGATGCCGACTAGCACCTTGTCGCCGAATTTTTCCTTAGCGTTTTTGTAGATTTTGCAGTGGGCGATCAGGAGGTTGCGGAGAACTTGGGCAGCGCTATCAAGGTCATTGCGTTTGCTCGGCGGATGCGGATAAACGCGGCGAATCCTAGTTTGCAAGGCGTAAACGCCGGGTTCGTTGATGGTCATCCAATTCTTCACCTCCGGGAAGAGGTCCATCATTTTAAGAGAATGGCTAACAAAAAGATCGACGTTCTCAAGCTGTTCGAAATCTCCGAACCATTCCGGTAGGACGAAATGATGGAGCGTCACATAAGGTTCAATTCCTGCTTTTTTCAGCTCTTTGATGAAGTTTCGATAGAGATCGATGGCTTCGAGATCGAGTTTGCCCTGCGTAGGTTCGATGACGGCCCATTCCAGAGAGAAGCGGTGGGCTGTGACATTTAGGTCGTTTTTCAGAATTTGGATGAAAGGAAGAGGGTTTTTCAAAATATCGACAAAGCGTTCTGGGTAGGTATTTGGCCCTTCGATATGCTCCGGCTTCAGCCACTGGTTCCAGTTCGATCTCCCTTTTAGTTCGGTCGCTGAAGCCCAAGTCCCCAGGCCGGATGTTTGAAAAAGAGAATCGGCGAATCCGAAATCAGCAGGAAGCGCCGATGACAAATCTGCAGGGGAATCGGCTTTTTCGATTCGCGGAGCGGGGCCATGAAACAGGGCGATCATGCGGGAACCTAGGCTCATTGCGAGCGCTACAGGAAAAAGGGCGACGCTAGCAAGGAAGTGAAAAGTCTGTCCGGCCCGGTATTGGATTTTCTGGGCCGCCGACCATTCGGTTCTGACGATATTCCCTTTTTCCCAGGACATGGTATCGGGGAAGGGAAGCAGGCTGGATTCGAGTGTTCGCGCCAAATGGATCATAATCCGCTCCAATATTTTTGACTTGGAAGGTTTAGAGGGGTGTTGTAAAATTCCGGTTTCGTCGTTTTTGGGAGTGATTTAAGGCGCTTTTGGGATTAAATGCAAGGGACAATATCAAGAGCCGATGAAGCCTATTGAAGCGGTTTTCGCAGATTTATCGAAAAGCAGACATTTTCTAAAGAAAAGTGGAATGCATTGACAAGGATTGGATATTTTCCCTACTATGGACATAAAGGCCGACTATGCTAGCTAGCATGACGGGCTTCGGACGCGCGATCTTCGATGCTCCTTTCGGAAGACTGATCGCCGAAATCCAGTCAGTCAACCGCAAATACCTTGAAATCTTCGTTTCCCTGCCGAAGGAATTCGGACGGTTCGAACACGATATCCGTACGTGCGTTGGGGAAAAGATCTCCCGCGGCCAGGTTTCCGTGAGAATTCATGTGATTCCCAGCGAATATGCCACTCTGGCACAGCTCCCGAATCCCCAAGCGCTCAAGGAATTGAAACGGGGATGGGAGAAGATCGCAAGGAGTCTCGGTTACGACTCCAAAACAATCGATCTTCCCTTCCTCATGCTCTATTCCCCCATCCAACAGAAAGTGAATTTAGCGGAAGATCAGGATCTCGAAGCAGTCGTAAAGTGCCTAGAGGAGGCTCTGGAAGGCTTAATCAAAATGAAAATCAAGGAAGGCAAAGCGCTCTCGGTAGATGTGAAGCGGCGGCTCGCCGCCATGAAAAAAAATCTCAAAGCTATCGAATCGCTCGCCCCCGAAGCCTCGGAGCGGATGAAGAAAAACCTCGTCGATAAGATGAAAGAACTGCAGGCAAGCCCCGAGCTAGACGATCGGATCTTGCGGGAAACGCTTCTTTTTGCCGACCGGGTCGACATCACCGAAGAAATCACGCGGCTCGAATCTCATTTTAGTCAATTTTACGAGATGTTTGAGGGTAAAGAAAGAACCATCGGCCGGAAGATGGATTTTTTGATCCAGGAGATGGGGCGTGAAATCAATACGATCGGCTCCAAGTCGTTCGATGCGAAAATCTCCCATCTCGTCATCGAAATGAAAAGTGAATTGGAAAAGGTCCGGGAACAGATACAGAATATCGAATGATGAAATTGCTCGGTGGATTGAAGAAGGGGATCGTGTTCGTCGTGAGCGCACCCGCTGGAACGGGAAAAACGACGCTCGTCCGGATGCTTACCGAAGAATTTCATTGCGTCGTGGAGAGCGTATCCTATACGACTCGCAAGATGCGGCCCAATGAAATAGAAGGTCGCGACTACCATTTCGTAAGCGAAGCAGAGTTCAAAAAAATGACAGCCGAAGGGGACTTCCTCGAGTATGCCCATGTGTTCGACAATGATTACGGAACGTCGAGAAAGGCGGTCGAAGAGCATCTCAAGAAAGGTAAACATGTCGCCCTCGTCATCGATACGCAAGGGGCAAAGTCGCTGAAAAACGTAATCGATGCGGTCTATATATTTATCTGCCCTCCCAATTTTGAAGAGCTGAAAAAACGGCTGCATGGCAGAAAATCGGAGTCGCATGAATCGATTGAGACGCGCCTTTCCTGGGCCGAGAAAGAGATGGAAGCCTCTAAGGGCTACGACTATCTGATCGTGAATGAAAATTTGAAACTGGCCTACGAGATCTTTCGCTCGATCTTTATCGCTGAGGAGCATAGAATTCGGTTGAATTAAACTCTATTTTTGCCGATGCTGTTTGGCAAAGGGAAAAAGAGATGTATCCAGATTCGTTAACAACCGAACGTTTAAGAAAAAAATTTAAGAACAACTTCAACTTGTGCAATTTCGCCATCAATATTGGCCGCAACATCATCATGGGTGGAGCTCCCTCGAATTTGGGAGCAATTCTTGAGGCCGTGGAACAACGGGCCGACGAAGACGCCAAGAAATAGATAGTAGCATTGTGGAAACGGTTCTCATCACTTCGGCTTTGCCTTATGCGAACGGGCCTCTACACTTTGGGCATATCGCTGGAGCTTATCTGCCGGGCGATTGCTATGCTCGTTTCCAGCGCCTGATCGGAAACGATGTCCTTTATATCTGTGGCTCCGATGAGCATGGTGTTGCCATTACACTGAGCTCCGACCTTGCTAAGCGGACGCCTCAACAACAGGTTGATCTCTACCATGGGATCATTCAAGCTTTTTTTGAAAAACTCCATTTTTCTTTTGATCACTACAGCCGGACTACCTGGCCCGGCCATGTCCCTGTCGTTCAAGATTTTTTTAGAGCCCTTGAAGAAAAGGGGCTGATCGAAGAGAAGACCGAAAATCATCTCTATTCGGAGACGGAAAAACGGTTTCTTGCCGACCGTTACGTTGTCGGCACATGTCCCAAATGCGGTTTCGAAGAGGCCCGCGGCGACGAATGCCAGCGTTGCGCTAGCTCATTCGAGGCGACTGACCTGAAAAATCCCCGCTCCAAGCTGACCGGCTCTCCGCTTGTCTTAAAGCCGAGCGCCCACCTCTATCTACGGTTCGACCGATTCAAAGAGCGGCTAGCGGAGTGGATCAATAGTAAAGACTGGAAGGAAAACGTCGTCAAATTCGCTATGCATTACATCGACGACTTGAAGCCTCGCGCCATCACTCGCGATTCCGATTGGGGCGTTCCCGTGCCGGAGCGGCCAGGAAAAGTCTTTTATGTCTGGTTCGATGCGCCGATCGGCTACGTCTCCGCCACAAAAGAATGGGCGCAAAAGGTCGGTCAACCCGATCGATGGAAGCACTATTGGCTCGAACCGAAAACAAAACTTGTCCAATTTATCGGCAAAGACAATATTCCTTTCCACGCGGTCTTTTTCCCGGCGATGCTCATGGGGCAGGATCTGCCCTACAAACTCCCTGACGAGATCCCCGCCAACGAGTTTCTGATGCTCGAAGGAAAGCAATTTTCCAAATCGGACGGATGGACGATAGATCTCGAAGATTTTTTTGCCAAATATACTGCTGACCAAGCTCGCTACGCCCTCGCTGCGAATGCGCCGGAAACCTCCGATTCTGAATTTAGCTGGAAAGATTTTCAAAAGCGATGCAACACGGAACTTCTAGGGAAATTCGGGAATTTCGTCAACCGCGTCCTCGTTTTCGCAAAGACTCATTGTTCTTCTCAAATGCCGCCGCTCGGCGATCTGCAGGGCGAAGACCGGCATTTTCTCGAGCAGATCAAAATTCAAATGGACATGATTTCGGGCAGCTATTCCGCTTTCCATTTGCGGAAGACCTGTCAGATCCTCATGGAACTTGCCCAGTTGGGCAATACCTATTTCGATGCGAAAAAGCCCTGGGTTTCAGCCAAGAACCCTGCAGAAAGAGGGATTCTCGAGACCACGATTGCAGTCTCTATCTCTTGCATCGTGAACCTCGCCTTGGCCGCATCTCCAATCATTCCAGAGACAGCTCAGAAGATTTGGCAGATGCTTGGGTTCAAGACGGATCTGGCCAAACAAAATTGGTCGAAGATTCGCGAAATGCCTTATCCCACCGGCCAAAAACTCTCTGAGCCCGAGATCCTTTTCCGTAAAGTTGAAGATGAGGAAATCGAAGAGCAGGTTGCGAAGCTCGGCAAAAAAAAGGATGCGCAAAAAGCTATGGCAGCCGAAGCCAGCTTGCCTGCAGTGAAAGCTCCGATCCAATTTGACCAAATCGATAAACTCGACCTCCGCATTGCGCAAATCATCGAAGCGGCAAAAATTCCCAAATCAAAAAAACTTCTCAAGCTCCTCGTCGACCTTGGTTTTGAGAAGAGGACGGTCGTTTCAGGGATCGCCCTTTCCTATGATCCGGAGCAACTCGTCGGAAAAAAAGTCATCCTGGTCGCCAACCTTGCGCCAGCGACGATCATGGGAATCGAAAGCCAAGGAATGATTCTGGCCGCTTCGTTCGATTCCGGTCTAGAACTGCCGATGATCCAAGCCCTTCCTCCAGGCAGTTCCGTTTCTTAGAACCTATAAAATTCAGGTTTCGCGTTTTGGCATTATTTTGACCGCTGAAACGGACCGCTGCTTCGTCGCTGGCAGAGCCTGATTCAATTTCTTAGAGACTATCCGATTTCCATCTTCGAATGCAGTTGACCTAAAGTCGTCTCTTTGTAATCTTTTCTTTTTTTTAATGGAGGTTGCTATGACTTATGGAGTAAATCGTTTGACTATTGGCTTAAAAATCCCAAGAAATGCGGAAGAGGAAAGTTCTCCTGTTGCGAAGACTGCGGAAAAGATCCGGTGCGCTTTAGCCTCCGCATTCCAGGCGATGGGATATGCGGCTTATCTCGCAGGGATTCTGAGTCTTGCAGCCATCGGCCTGATGATGAGCTCCGGAGCTTCCATGATCCTTGCGATGCAGTCGATCCCGGCCTATTTAGCTCTTAGCGGGGGAGCGGTCTATTTGCTCGGCGAGATCTTGGAAAACCTAGGAGACAGGCAAATCGTCAGAATTTGAAGAACTCTCTCTTGAGTGGAGAGAGTCTTCGCTCTGGTCATGGGCGGCAAGTTTCTTGCCGCAAATGATCCTATATTTAAGCATCCTGCTGCGGACGGCCGTACATAAATTCCAGCTGCCGGACTAAGGGCTGCTGGGATGTTCCGGCTATTTCTTTCAAGGTCGCTTCGAGTCCTGTGTATCTTTTTTGAACTTGATCGTTGTGGATGGCCATTCCGATCGCTTTTTTCGTTCCCACAAGATATACCTGTTTCTTGCCCCGTGTCACCGCCGTGTAGAGCAGATTGCGCTGCAGCAGTTTGAAGTGGGATGGATGGATGGGCATCACAATGCAAGGCGCTTCGCTCCCTTGGTATTTATGGACCGAGGTTGCGTAAGCCAAAATCAAATCGTCCAATTCGGTGAAGTCGTATTCGACGGTTTTATCATCGAACACCACAGTCAGCATCTGCTCCGCGGCATCGATCCCCGCGATCCGGCCGATGTCTCCATTGTAGACGCTTTTGTCGTAATCGTTGCGTATCTGCATGACTTTGTCGGAGACATGGAAGCGGCGCCCTGTCCGGAAGAGGGGCTGGCTGCTGGGATTCAAGAGACCTTGGAGCGATTCGTTGAGTAGCTCGACTCCGACAGTTCCTCTTTTCATAGGTGAAAGAACTTGGATCTCATCGACCGGATCGAATTTCCACCTCTCGGGGATTTCTTTCGCAACAAGCTCCAAAATGATCTCTTTGATCGCCTCAGGCGTTTCCGCTTCGATGAAATGGAAATCGCTGTCTCGAGGCGTTTCCAATGACGGGAATTCCCCATGGTTGATCCGATGCGCATTCGTGATGATCTTGGAGCCTCTTGCCTGACGGAAGATTTCGGTCAGGCGGGTGACTCCCACGAGCTTCGAAGCGATCAAATCCCGCAGAACCGTACCCGGTCCCACGCTCGGAAGCTGGTCGATGTCGCCTACCAATAAAAGCCTTGCGTGCGTCGGAATGGCCCGCAGAAAATGGAAGAGGAGGGGAGTGTCGATCATGCTGGCCTCGTCGACGATGGCCAGATCGCAGTCGAGCGGATTGTCCCGCCCCCGCTTGAAACCGCCTGTCTTGAAATCCATTTCCAAAAGCGCGTGGAGGGTAAACGCTTTCCGGTGGGTGATTTGGGTTAGCCGCTTAGCGGCCCTGCCTGTCGGGGCAGCCAGAAAGATCTTTCCAGTGCGCTTCTCCATGATCCGCAGGATCGCGTTCGTAATCGTGCTTTTTCCCGTTCCGGGTCCGCCCGTAATGATATGGACCTTGTCGGTCAAAGAATGGATCACCGACTCTCTTTGCTGGTCGGCGAACCGGATTTTCAGCTGCTCTTCTGCCCAGTCGGCTGCCCTCAGCCCGTCGATCGGCCGGATCGCCTGCAAACCGTTCTTAATCCTAGATAAATCATTTGCAATGCCCTGCTCATAGGCGTAAAAAGGCGCGAGCCACAGAAAGCCCTCTTTGCTTATTAAGTTTCTCTTTTCCACCAGAGCGGTGATTTCGGCCTCCAATAGCTCCACTTTCACATCGAGCGCCGCGATTGCCAAAGGGAGAAAATCTTTTTGAGGGAAGCATGTATGCCCCTCTCCGGCGAGTTCCCAAAGGACGAACTGGATTCCCGCCATGAGCCTTTCCGGCGAGTGGAGGGCGAAGCCCAGCTTTTGCGCTGCCGCGTCGGCCAGCTTGAATCCGATTCCGGCCACATCTTTTGCCAGGTTATAGGGATTTTCCTTCACCTTCTCGATGCTTTGATCCCCATACACCTTATAGATTCTCTGCGCGTAAGCTGGACTGACTCCATGAGTCCGTAAAAAGATCATGACATCGCGGATGGAACGCTGCTGGCGCCAGCTCTCTTTCAGGCTCTCGATCTTTTTTTCGCCGAGGCCCTGGATCTCAAAGAGCCGTTCCGGCATTTCCTCGATTACTTTGAGTGTGTCGGGTCCGAACCGGGCGACGATTTTTTTCGCATAGACCGGTCCAATCCCCTTGACGAGGCCTGATTCAAGATATTTTTGGATACCGGCCAGATCGCTTGGCATTTCGACTGTGTAGTCGGCCACTTCGAACTGCCGTCCATGAGAGGGGTGGACTTTCCAAGAACCGCTGCAGCAGACCGCCTCTCCCGGCTGCAAAGAGGGGAGGATGCCTACGATCACTGTAAACTCTTTTTTTCCCGGTTCTTTGAGACGGGCAACGGTGAAGCCGTTTTCCGGCTGGGAATAGACGATGGCTTCGATGCTCCCTTTTAATTCGTCCATAGAAGATACTGCCTCGGAAGGCATACAGTATCATGGATCTCCATCCATCCTCAAGGAGAATTTCGGTTGTAAAAAAATGAGCTTCGAAGATACGATGGCAGTGCTTTTTGATCCGGGTTAGCTCAGTGGTAGAGCAGTGGACTGTTAATCCATTGGTCGTAAGTTCGAATCTTACACCCGGAGTTTCTTTAGAGTCCTATGGAATTAAAAGCATTTATAAAACAGTCGCTAGTAGAAATAATCAGTGGGGTAGACGAAGCTGCTTCTGAGGTAGACAGGAATATTTGTTTCGTCCATAGAAATTCAGAAAACGTTCAGTTTGATGTTGCCGTCACTGTTGAAAATTCTACAGAAGGCGGAATTAAGGTTGCTAGCTTGCTCTCTGGAGGGATAAATAGCGAATCTAAAAATTCAACAATAAGTCGGGTCTCTTTCCAACTTTATATACCTAGCAGTAAATCCAAATCAAGCTAGTCGCAAATTCAAGCCTAAAGCAATTACTAAAGAAACAAGAGTATGCCATTTGGGGTTGCCTTTTTCTGAAAGAGTTTTGTAGAGGCTTTCTCTGCCTATGCCAGCTTTTTTTGCAAGATTGCCGATTCCACCTTGAGCTTCTGCGACGTTTCTGAGGGCGGTGAGAAAAAGATGTTGAGATTCTGCATCGCCTTTGAGGCTTTCCTCCAATGCAGTATTTAGATAGGCAACTGCCTCATCGTGGTCTTTTAGATGCTCGATTAAAAAGTCCTGATATTTTCTACTTTTTGCCATGATTTTTCTCCCTTGATTGAAAGTCCTTCAAGTACTCCTTTGCCTTTTCGATATCTTTTTCCTGAGATCCTTTGTCGCCTCCACAGAGTAAGAGGACAAGTTTGTTTCCAATCTTTCCATAATAGATTCTGATCCCTGGCCCATAATGAATCCTAAGTTCACATACTCCATCTTGAAGGGTTTTGCAATCTCCAAAATTTCCCATCTTCAGACGATCAATGCGCGTTAAGATTTTAGCTCGCGTATGAACCTCTCTAATGTCTTTAATCCATTCTTCAAATGGCCGCTTCCCATTGGAGGTTTCATAGATCTCAACGTCTATTTCTATCATGAGCCTATTGTATCCTAAAGGATACATATCATTCAATATTTTTTATCCGGCTGATAATGAGCTCCTTGAGAGCTTGTCGGAGAAACCTATCCAGTCAAAAGTTCGTAACGTAACCAGTAACTGGAGTTCGTCTATCGATAGTGGAATCATGAAATTGATACACCCCATTCCTAAAAGAAATGAGGAGTAACTCCAAGGTAATTACGTAAGATTGAAGCAGAATATAGCGTCGATAAGCAGCCGCAACCCGAATGTCAGCAAGCCAATGCCTACCACCCTTTTCCATGAAAAAAATGGGGTAAGGTTTTTGAAGCCAAACAAATGGGTCCCGCCACACAAACACAGCGATCCTAAGAATATTCTCACAACCAAGATTACTGACATCCCTATTGGACTAAGCATCAGTTCTTTCATTTGACCTCACGATTCTTATTTGTCTTTCTTGAATAGGCTTATCAATCCACACATACCATAGCAAAAAAGTTTTGCAACTTCATGAGCATCTTTCCCATTCTCATCGCAAGCATTGATACAATCTATGAAAATATCACCCCCACCCTTTCCGCCTGTAGGTTTAGAGTGATGTTTGGCGTCTGCTACGGGAACATTAGATAGCGCATACAAACCAATAAGCGGAACGGATAGCTTTGAAACGGCGTCAGCCAATTGAATCAAAGTGAATGGCGCAGCTAATAGCGAAAACATTCCGGTGCTCATCCCATATCGTGATATTGCTAGTCCTGTCATGGTCTCCTCAATGGTTTAAGGTTTTGAAAAACGAGGAAAACACTAGAACACAAAAAATTTAGACGCAACCCTAAATAAAAAAAATTACAAACAGTGTATTTTATATTTTAGTTTGAAGAATTTCGTCTGTTTCTTATTTTTGACTTTATTTCAAAACCAAAGAGGTTTTTTATGGCACTGCAAGCAGTAGGGACTAGCAACTTTCTTTCTGCATCCCTCGGAACAAACCCAATACAAATGATCGGAACGTTGAGCATTGCATTTCTGGCAATAAATGCTTTGTCCTGTTTGCCAATGGCAAAAGCGGATGCGGATGTTAATCCGAATAAATTTAGTTTCGGTATAGGTGTAAAGAATGACGATGGATCATTGAATCGAGTGGTTTGCGATGTACTCTGTGAGCCGCTTCCAGGCGGTAAAGAAGATCTGCCAGAACGGATTTGTACATCAACATGCCAAGATGGATCTGAAATGGTTAAAACAACTGTAAAAGAAGGGTTGAAAAACGGAAAATGGGAAACTGTATCAACGCCCGGGAAGGTTGCGACACCGCTTGTGGGCGGATATATCGATTGCACATCAATTTGCTCTAATCCTATTTCAGGCGCAGGAAGAGCAGTGACAAACCTGCTCTCAGCCGGTGTTAAGTATTTTGTGAACGATAAAGCTGGAGCCGCTCAGGCTGCTTGTACTGCTATCTTGTTTACCCCAGCCGGATATCCAGGCTGTTTAGCTTGTTGCGGAAGCGCCAAGGCCGTTGGAGTTAGTTAAGAGGTGGTTTATGACACAAATTAGTTCAGTGCGTCCAAAAGAAGGAAGCGTCCCACGTAATAGGGTTACTATGTTCCTTAAAAATCATGTAATCATAAGGAAAACGATAGCTTACGCTCCAGCTGTTATTCTTGGAGGAGCGGCCCTGATAGAACGATTCACTTCACATAAGTTGTTGCCGGCATTTACTCTTTCAAATTTTGCTGCTGTCTCTCTTATATGTGGCATTTCTGGCGTTGTAGCTGGCTTCGACCAAACCTTAGAAAACAAAAAAATCGAGCGCCTCAATTAATGGGGCGCATTTCTGCCCTTCTTCCTTCATGGGAGCCACCCACCCTGCGGAAAAATAACGCAAATCCAACGCAGTTGCCAATTGCTCTGGCTTGAAATGGCTCGCTCTCGATTACCCAAATTTTCTGGAAAAAATCGCGTCTTCCCTATAGACTTTGTCTAGTTTGGTTGATTTAAAGAAATCCAAGTCAACGGAAGGAAGCGGTTTCTCTGGACTGTTAATCCATTGGTCGTAAGTTCGAATCTTACACCCGGAGTTTCTGAGCTTACAATCAAGAAATTTATTTTTAGCCACTTAGGATAGGTCGTCTTTGTTTAGCATAGATCTTGAGAGGGTGCTAGATTCAGGATTTTCCGCAATCCGTTTTTTGTTTGCGGTTAATTTTTCAGATATTCCTTAAAATACTTGGAATTTTTTAGTGAAGAAATATTGCCCAGCTGTGTGGATGTTGGGGATTTCTCTTGTTGGCGCGTCTGAAAATCGAAATCAACCATTTATGTGCGAACTGAAAAATGAGGAGACCATCTACTTGCCGGAAATAAGGCAAGCAGCGAATCGCTATATACAAATCCTGAATCAAATTGGAGATCCTGGGAGTGATTATCAAACAGATGAAATCATCTCTTTATGTGCGATAAACTGCAAGAAAGTGCGCAATGAAAAAATCCTCTTTGAAGACAGGGAACAGTTTCCTTCGCAGCTTGATGCGGGGAAGTTGTGGCTTGGGGCGTGGTCCATTGATGTGCAGGAATTGCTTATTGCAGCAGAGGATCGGGCTGCTATCATTCGTTACCGGCTTAGCACCGAAAGAGAAGGCGATTTAGTAGTGATTGCCATCCTCTATTTTGACTCAAATTACAAGATTTGCGAGATCAATGAAGTTCATAATCAATTGGAGCAGTGAATATGCAAGCTAAATCGATTGGACGTTCAAATTTAAAAATATTCCCCCTTATATTCGGAGGAAATGTCTTTGGATGGACAGTTGACGAGCGCACTTCTTTCGAATTGCTAGATGCATTTTTAGAGGCTGGTTTCAATTGCATCGATACGGCTGATTGCTATTCAAATTGGATTCCGGGGAATCCGGGAGGCATTTCCGAGGCCATCATCGGGAAATGGATGAAGTCGCGTCAATGCCGTCATAAGGTCGTTATTTCCACGAAGGTCGGCTTGAAAATGAAAGAGCAAAGAGGTCTTAGCAAAGATCATATTCTTCGGTCGATCGATGAATCTCTAAAACGATTGCAAACAGATTATGTCGATCTTTATTTTTCCCACCGAGATGATTTATCCTGGCCTGTGGAAGAACCTTTAAGTGCTTACGAACAACTAATGCAACAGGGGAAAGTAAAAGCGATAGGGGCTTCGAATTTCGAGGCAGACCGCTTGGAACAAGCGCTTAAAGCTAGTGAAAAACATGGATATCCTCGTTACGAATGTCTCCAACCTCTCTACAATTTATATGATCGGGCTGTCTATGAACGCCCGCTTCAGCCTGTCTGCACTAAGTACGGCATTGGCGTTATTACCTACTTTTCCTTGGCCTGCGGATTTCTCACAGGAAAATATCGATCCAAAGAAGATTTGCTCAATAACCAACGCGCTGATCTCTTGGGTAAATACTTCACAGAGAAAGGCTTTCGGATTCTTTCGACGCTCGATCAAGTAGCAAAGAAAAAGGGATTGACACCCGCCCATATATCCATTGCCTGGCTTCTCGCTCAACCCAATATAACTGCCGCTATTGCAAGCGCCACTTCGGTCGAACAGCTCAATACTTTGATTGAAGCGACGCAATTGCATTTGGATCAGGAATCAATCGCTCTCCTGAACAAGGCATCCGATTAGCGAGCTGCTTTAACTGTATGCTAGAGGTCTGCAAAAAGCATGTTACAACTAGAGTAGTTCTCAAAATCCCTCCCATATCCAAAAGAGCTTAAAAAAATTAACGAGCAGCTTTAATCTTTCTTCTTCTAAAGCGTCTTCTGACAGTGACCGCACCTCTTCTGACCGACTTGGACAGACGTCGTTGTCCAAGAAGAACCCGAATTTCTATGTTGCAGCCAAGCAATGCGAGGTAATGCATTAGAGTATCATTACTAAAATCGTTAATTTTGCCAGTCATCAGAGAAGAAACCTTGGGGGCGCTAATGCCTAAAATTCCTGCGATTTCTTTTTGGCTTAAGCTGCTGTTTCGAATGATGCTCACTACCTCAGATAGCAAATCGGAGCGGGTGAGCATTTCATCAGAATCTGTCAGCCCAAGATCTGCGAAGATATTGCCTTCGGTAATATCAAAATTTTTCTTTTTCATTGTTCTCTCTTCCATTCACAATAATCAATTTGCGCTTGCTTCAATCGTTGAAGGATCAAATTGATCTCCTGCTTAGGCGTTGCAATGCCCGATTTGCTCTTTTTATGAAATATATGCAACACGGCAACCGCATCCTTGAATTCCACAGTGTATGCAGCCCTAAAAGTGCCGCTCCGTTCATCGACCACGATTTCAGATATCGGCTCGTGTAGATGCCTAAGCGGTTTGGTATTCCCTGGATCTTTTCCCTTCTGGATCTCTCGCAATGAGTGGCCGATTTCTTTTTGCACCTCTAATGGCATCTCCTTCAAGTCTTTTTTGGAAGAACCAATCCAGAGAATAGGTCTGATCGGGCAAGTGTTATGCATGCTGAAGTATAATTACCGATATTGGTAATTTTTGTAAAGGCAAACAATCTTTTTTTCATGGTGAGGATTTTACGCATTTTTTACGCAACTGACCTGAAGCCAAGGGAATTTTTTAGAACCGATCTGAACGAAGCCTCAATCCCTTGAGAAGAAAACAGGGTTCTGGTTAAATCGCTAGCGTTCAGAGTTATACCGGGATGGGGGCTGTGAATCCATTGGTCGTAAGTTCGAATCTTACACCCGGAGTTTGTTTATGAGCCGATTATTTGGCCTTTTTATTTTCTTTGTCGTTCCTCTGTTTGCGTCAGAGCCTATCATCATGCTTTTTCATCCGCGGTCTTTATCAACTGTTTTTGAGCGGATGATCCGGGAGCGAGAAGATCTTATTGTTTTGCACGAGCCGTTTACCTATCTCTATTACTTAGACCACTTCTCAGACTCCGAGGCGTTAACTACCTTCGACTCCGCGTTTCCCAATTCCTATGAGGAGATGAAGAAGTTCATTCGAGATCTTTCACGAACCAAACCGGTTTTCATCAAGGATATGGGTTTTGCGGCGATGGATAGGCTCTGTTCCGATGAAACATTTACTTCCGATCCAAATATTCACTTCATGGTACTGATGCGCGATCCGATCAAATCCCTTCCCTCTCTCTACCGAATGGAGCCCAACTGTGACTTGGTGTTTCTTGGATATGAGTCACTCGCCAGACTCTCTGAACAACTCAAGATCGAATACTACCTAGATGCTGATGAGTTGGAAGCTGACCCGGTTGTTAGCTATGCTCACTTCTGTGAGCGATTCCATCTGCCTTACCTATCAAAAGCGCTCCACTTTATTCATCCTCCCGTTTGGAAAGGAAAGTGGTACGTCCATGTGAATGATTCTGTAGCCATCGAGAAGAGCACGCGGATCTACCCTCGCAACACAGAGGGAGATCCATTGTTTGAAGAAATTGATTGTACAGATCGAGAGAAATGGTTGGAGTTTTACCGACACGAACGCCCCTTCTATGATCAGCTCACCGAAATGAAAATAAAATTCGCTGCATTTAATTGAGTATGTGGGCGAAGGGATTCTTTCCCTTAAGGCCAATTTATGTGAAGAACGTGGAACGGGGACCGATGAATGACGTTTTGCAAAGTACGACAAGGTAAAGAGGCGTACTCTGCAGAAATATAACGGAAATCCAACGGAGTTGCCGATTTCCTGGACTTGCATCGGATCTCCTTAGGTTACTTAGAATTTCTGGATATCAATCCGGATTCTCCTATAGAATTTGGCAATCTTGGTTGATTTAAGGAAATCCAAGGCAGGGGAGGGAAGAGCTTTCTCTAGACTGTTAATCCATTGGTCGTAAGTTCGAATCTTACACCCGGAGTTCTTTGATGACAGTTCGGTGGAAATTTTCTCTGCACAGGCTTTTCTATATCCTTTATTCTTCGAAATTGGCGACTACCTGTTGTAGTAGTTCGTGGAAAGGGGGAAGATATACCCTGATTGTTTTCCAGATAACGTCATGATCGACATCGAAATAAGCGTGGATCAGCCTGTTTCTTAGACCCACGAGTTCTTTCCAGGGTATAGAGGAAAATTTCTTTTTTGTTTTGTCAGAAATTCGACCTGCTGCCTCTCCGATGATTTCAAGTTGCCGCAATACTGCAGACTGAAAGAGCAGGTCTTTATCCAGGGAAGCTCTCTGTTTGCCCTTGGCAAAAGTAAGAATGGCTTGTGTGGAGTCGAGCATGTGTTTAAGACGTGCAAGATCTTTATTCTCCATAGATCGCCCTTGCTTTGGCCAGAACATCGTCACGGAAATAACGACTCAACTCGTTGGGTGTTTTCAGGTCTACTCGATATCCGAGGATGTCGCTGAGTTCGGACTCCATCCCAATGAGACCAAAAAGATGAGGTGTGTGCTTTTTTTCGAATTTTACAAGGATATCGACATCGCTTTTCTCCGAGAAATTGGGTGTGAGCACAGAGCCGAATAGAGCTAAGTATGCAATGTGATATTTTTTGCAAAAACGTTCGATCTTTTCTTTCGGTAGCCTAATGGGTAATCTGCTCATTTTCATGACCTTTCCCTAAGTTTATCCGATTGTCAGCTATTTGAAAAGAAGAGGGACAATTCGTATTTGTTCAGTGGTGCTAGCCTAGACCCACTGAAAACGGTAGGGATTGAGAAGCCTGGAATCGACGATCACGACTCGATCGATGCAAGGGGGGAAGCGCTAAGCGTGAGAATACTCTAAAAAGCGAAAAAACCTCGGTAACAACCGAGGTTTTAACGCCGACCGGGCATTCCCAATCCACTTAGTCTCGATTATATAAAATTTTCGAATGTCTAAGCATCGGAGCGGGTGAGCATTTCATCAGAATCTGTCAGCCCAAGATCTGCGAAGATATTGCCTTCAGTAATATCAAAATTTTTCTTTTTCATTGTTCTCTCTTCCATTCACAATAATCAATTTGCGCTTGCTTAAATCGTTGAAGGATCAAATTGATCTCCTGCTTAGGTGTTGCAATGCCTGATTTGCTCTTTTTATGAAATATATGCAACACAGCAATTTCCTCGTATTTTATTGTTCTCTGATATTCACAGATATTCCTGTTGTAGTTGACGTTACGTAATCCTGTATACTCGTAACTTCTTCTATGCAGGAATTTATGGAATATAGCATTTCATCACTCGCCAAAAAGACCAGAGTCACGGTCCGCACCTTGCGCCACTACGATCAGATCGGCCTGCTCAAGCCCTCGATCCGGATGGCAAACGGCAGGCGGGTCTACAGCGATAAAGAATTCATGCGCCTTGCTGAAATCGTTTTCTTTAAAAAGGTCGGCATCAGCTTGCCCAAGATCAAGGGGGTCTTTCTCTCAAAGAATTCCAATCAGGCGGCTGCGGCTACCCTGACAGTAAGGAAAAAGGCCCTTCTGCAGGAGATAAAAAAGCTCAAGCGTTACGCGGACTGGATCGACACGGTTCTTCCGCAATATGCGAATTGTAATTTGAATCAAAAGGAGAGACTTGAAAAATTCAGTTCCTTGCAAACGATCGTAAAAGAAGTAGAAGAGATGCAGATCCAGAAGTTTGGAAAGGAGGCGTTTGAAAGGACCAAGAAAAAAATTGAGGCTCTTTCGGAAGAACAGGTCGAGGCATATACAGATCAATCCATTCAGATAATGAACGATGCCGTTAAGGCCGTTGAACAGGAGCTTGACCCCAGTTCCAAAGAAGCCCAAAAGATCGTCAAACGGTATTACGACCTGCAAGCGCAATTTGATTTCATGACGCAGGAGATTTTTTTAAAATATCGAGACGCCCTCTTGAATCAAAGGGAATACTACGCAGCGTATCATCCGAAATTGACGGAGTTTCTCTATCAGGCATTCGATGTTTTTGCGACAAATTTTTTTAACAAATAGGTATTTATGAATTTGACCATTGCACTTACGACTTTGCTGCTTTGCAGCGCATGCGCCTTTTCACAGCATATCCCCAATGAGGTGCTGTTTGGCAACCCCGAGAAATTGTCTCCCGCTCTTTCGCCCGACGGATCCAGACTCGCTTATCTTGCGCCCGATGAAAACAATGTGATGAATGTATGGGTGAGGGATTTGGCGAGTTCGAAAGAAGAGAAGATCACTTCAGATGAGAAGCGGGGCATCAGAATCTTTTTTTGGCGATTCGATGGAAAAAGCATCCTCTACATCCAAGATAAAGATGGCGATGAAAATTGGCATCTCTATCAGACTCATTTGGAAACGAAAATCACCCGTTGTTTGACCCCCTTCGAGGGCGTTCAGGCGAGTCTTCTCGCTCACGGACCTGAATTTCCCAATCGGATCCTCATTCAAATGAACAAGGAAAATCGAGGTTTATTCGATGTCTACAGCGTCGATTTGGAGACGGGCGATCTGAATCGGGTCGTCGAAAATACGACCGGGACTCTGCAGTGGGTCGCTGATTGGAATCTGAATGTGCGGGCGTCCTCCGCATTCGGTCCAGAAGGGGAGACGATTGTTCGCGTCAAAGTTGGTGAGGAGTGGCGGGAGCTAATGCGCTGGAGCGCTGAGGAATTCGGAGGCATTTTCAGTTTTTCACCAGATGGAAAGTTTCTCTACGTTGTCTCGAATGTCGATGCGAATGTGACTAGGCTTCTCAAAGTGAATATTGCGGATGGATCCAAAGAAGTTGTGGTCGAAGATCCCGATTACGATGTTCTCGGAGATCATGGCTGCCAAGTACTGTTCCATCCGCAGACTCATGCCCTCCAAGCCGTTACCGTGAATCGGAACAAGCATGAATGGATTGTCCTCGACCCAACGATCGAGACAGATCTTGCACTTTTAAAGAAAGAGAATGAAACGTTTGGCATTGTCAGCCGCAACCTGAAAGATACTCATTGGATTATTCAGCATACTTCGGATCTTCATGCAGGGAAGTATTTTATTTACGACCGGGCACTCAAGAAAACGACCTTTCTTTTCAGCTCTAAACCGCAAGTGGAAAAGTATCCGCTTTCTCCCATGAAGCCAGTGACATTTAAGGCTCGGGACGGAATGACTCTCCACGGCTACTTGACCTTGCCGCATGGAAAGGAACCTAAAAACTTGTCATCCGTTCTTTGGGTGCATGGCGGTCCTTGGGCGCGAGACATTTGGGGGTACAACGCAATCGTTCAATGGTTTGCTAACCGAGGCTACGCGGTGTTGCAAGTCAATTTCCGCGGTTCGACCGGTTATGGGAAAGAGTATCTCAATGCGGGCAATCGAGAGTGGGCAGGAAAAATGCATTGCGACATCATCGATGGAAAAAACTGGCTGATTGACCAAGGAATTGCGAAAGCCGATCGTGTCGCGATTGCCGGAGGAAGCTATGGCGGTTTTGAGACGCTCGTTGGCCTTACCTTCACTCCTAAAGAGTTTTGCTGCGGCATCGACATCGTAGGACCATCGAACATTGCGACGCTGATTGAAACAGCCCCGCCTTATTGGGGACCCTTTAGGTCTATATTCAATGTTCGGGTGGGAAACCTCCAAACTGAAAGGGAATTTTTAGAATCGAGATCTCCTCTTTTCAAGGCGAATCAGATTTGTCGGCCTCTCTTGATCATTCAAGGAGCCAACGACCCTCGTGTCAAACAATCGGAAAGCGATCAGATCGTCGACGCTATCCGGAAAAAAGGCAAAGAGGTCGAGTATGTAGTGATCTCCGATGAGGGCCACGGTTTTGCCCGACCTGAAAACATGATTCTATTCGCAAATGAAGTCGAGAATTTTTTAAATAAATACATGAAAGTTGAGGTATTAAAATGATTAAAAACACTTTCTTTGCCGCTCTTGGGACACTATCTTTAATCGGAGGCAATCTTGCCTCCGAACCGACGCCAGCTCTTAAAGAGAGACTGGAGAAAATAGACGCCATGATGAGCCAGGCCCTCAAAACCTTTCAGATTCCGGGGATGGCCGTTGGGGTCGTTGTGGATGGAAAAGTGATTTTCATGAAGGGATACGGAGTTCGAAGCTTTTCTGACCCATCGCCTGTCACTGAAAATACCTTATTTGCCATTGGGTCTTGTTCCAAAGCATTTACAACCTTTGCTTTAGGGCAATTAGTAGATGAAGGTTTCCTTGCTTGGGACGATCCGGTGATCAAGTATCTGCCAGAATTCCGGCTCCAGGACGTTCATGCGACCCACCATCTGACAATCCGAGATTTGGTTACGCATCGATCGGGGCTGCCCCGCCATGACCTTGCCTGGTATAATTCGAAATTTTCTCGGCAGGAGATCCTCAATCGACTCCAACATTTGGAACCTACCTGCGATCTTCGTGAGAAATTTCAATACAATAATTTTATGTATGGCGTTGCCGGCCTTGTGATGGAGAAAGTCTCGGGAAACACTTGGGAAGAATTCGTTGATGACAGGATTTTTAAACCTCTCGGCATGACCCGTTCCAATTTTTCGGTCGATGTATCGCAACAAGCGGAGGATTTTGCTTCTCCCCATACTGAAAAAAATGAGCAAATTCACGTGATTCCCTTTAGGAACCTCTCGAATATTGGACCTGCAGGTTCTATTAATTCTTCAGTGAAAGACATGGTGAAATGGGTTAAAATGCAGCTTGCCGAAGGCGACCTCGACGGAAAGCCGTTGATCCGTAAAGAGACCTTGAAAGACATGCACCGTGTCCATATGCCCGTACATGACCCAATTTTTGAGGATATATTTGGGTACGGGTTGGGATGGTTCACAGGCCTTCATGAAGGACACTATATCGTGGCACATGGAGGAGGCATTGATGGATTCATTTCGGAAGTAACTCTTTATCCAAAAGAAAGATTAGGGGTCGTCATTTTGACGAATTCTGACAGCCACGGATTTTTCCCTATGATGGCAGCCTATGGAATCGGCGATTTATTGCTTGGAAAGGAAAATGACTCATGGCTCTCCAAAGTCGAAGAAAAAGAAAACCAAATGAAAGAGAGGATGAAGAAATCAGGGGGTAGCGAAGAAGCGACCTCTGAGTTCAATCTCTTGCGTCCTCTGGATCAATACGCTGGCGATTTCGAACATCCTGGTTATGGTGTCATACAGATCGATCTGAAGGATGGTGCTCTAATCGCATCTCACAATGATATTCGCTATTGGGTCAGCCATACAGGCTACGATTATTTTAACCTATCCATGGAGTCAAGAGAAGAGGCAAAAATAGGGGGCTCCTTTGTTTCCAACCGATCTGGGGACATTTCGGAATTGCATGTCTCTTTCGAACCCAAATTGGCGCCGATTGTCTTCAAACGCAAAGCCTCGAACGAACTGATCGTGGCTGCATACTTGAAAAACTTTATCGGAGTCTTCGAGGGCCCTCTTTTTCCCATGGAGATCGCGTTGAACGGGAGCCATCTGATAGCAATTGTTCCAGGCACACCTTCTTGTGTGATGAAACCTGAGAAACGGAATCGCTTCTCGATCAAAGAAGTTCCTGATTGCGCGATGGAGTTTGTTGTAGGAGCCGACGGGAAAGCATCAGAGTTGCGGCTCCAACAAGCGGGTCAATCCTTCAGTTTGATAGTAAAAAATTGAGAGACAATCTCTCCAGGTAGCCTGGGGGAATCTGAGTTCCCCCAGAAGGACGCATCATGCACCAGGATTACATCATGAGAATCGTAGAGCAATTTGTTCAAGCGCTCTTGGCGATCATGCACCGCAGAAAGGCTGGCGAATATAAAGAAACTCGGGAACAGGTTCGCATCGCGGCGCGCTATTTTTTGAGAATGGACCTCGATTTGTTGCTCCTTTACGATCACGAATATATGCTTGCTCATTTCAAAGACTTCGCAGGTCGGCTTGAAACGGATAAATGCGTGCTCGGCGCCGATTTGTTCTACGAATTGGCAATGATTGAAGAAGCTGAGAAACAATCAGAGTGCGCTTTGAGACTAAAGGAATTGTGCCTCTATCTCTACTCGATAGGGCTTCCCAAAGAGGTTCGATTTCAGAAGACTCACTATTTTGAGAAAGTCTCTAGCCTTATTGAAGCGCTGCGAAATCAGCCGTTTTCTGAGCAAACCCGCGTAAGTTTACGAACTTATGCAAACTTTATCGAATCGCAAAGCTCCAGAGAAAAGAACGCTCATGAATAACATCATACTCGCACCTTCCATGATAAAATTCGAAAATTTTGACGATCTTTTTGTAGGTCAACCCGTTGAGATCGAGAGAAATCTCACAGAATTGCTT
The DNA here is from genome assembly GCA_013285585.1 of Chlamydiota bacterium. Classification (GTDB taxonomy): domain Bacteria; phylum Chlamydiota; class Chlamydiia; order Chlamydiales; family SM23-39; genus CAIPFQ01. The sequence goes on along the minus strand of JABDHH010000001.1, from coordinate 25,641 downwards.
CCCCAAGCAGTCGAGAATAAATCAATCTATGTGCAAATTCTCTCACAGATAGCGTTGGCTCAGGCCATGCAAAAAAAATTCCATGTAGCCAATGAAACTCTCAATACAGCTGAGAATTTCCTTAATCCTGAAGATCACGTGGCGAAAGCACGCATTCTGCTGGAACGCGGACGGGTGTTGATGCAACAAGGAGATAGCCCTGCAGCAAGGCCGTTCTTTCAGAAATCGTATGATTTGGCCGCAGCTCATCATTTGGATTATCACCGCTGTAATGCTGCTCATATGATTGCAATTGTCGCAAATACACCTGATGAAAAAATCAAATGGAATGCTTTAGCGATTACTCTTGCAGAACGCTCAACTATTTCTCGAGCTCGTATGTGGCTTGGAAGCCTCTACAATAATTTAGGCCATGCTTACATTGAAAAGAAGCAATATGCACGCGCTCTTGATTCCCTTGAAAAAGCCAAAAGCATCCGGAAACAAGAAGGACATGCTTGTAATATCCGAGTTGCCGAATGGGCAGTAGCAAGAGCCTTGCGTTTGCTGGATCGTACTGACGAAGCTTTAAGTCTTTTGCTGCCTCTCCTTGAGACTTACGATTCTATGGTAAAGTCGCAATCTTTGGATATACCCATAGAGATACTCCCTTCTATCCGTGGGTTGGTTTATGAGGAGTTGGCTCTAATTTATGGAGCAAAAGGTCGGGAATTTGCCGCGTTAGCTTACGATGATCTTTCAAAAGACGAATGGTTCAAAAAACTCGAGCCCCAACGATTGATGTGGTTGGAAGCACAGGGCAAAAAAGAGTCGGTATGAGATATCTGACTACTGTTGTTGTAATTTCCCTATCTCTTCAGGTAAATGCCGCAGAATACGATATCCCTCCATCGATCCGGTTTACTTTAGACAGAGAAGAAAGTCCTTCTCCCATCGTCTATTATTTTTCATCACCGGATGCCTCTGAAACAACGTATCCCATCTTCATTATATGCGACGGTTCAGAAAGCAAAAGAAGCGAAAGGAGCATCTTCTTCGTCAGAGATTTCTTTGCAGAACGCATCCGTTCTTTAGATATCGGATATCTAGCGATTGAAAAATGCGGTATAGACGGCAATGAGATCAATAATACCAAATATCAGAAATAACGTTGGGTTTGGCAAGGAAGCTGCACAAATTTTTTGTCTGGAACGAGTGACCATTGCCAGCATGGCAAGGCACGAGTGAAGACGAAAAATTTGTTGCAGAGCTGACGTAGCCAAACCCAACGTTATTTCTGATATTTGGTATAAATCGGAATTTTGGAACCGATACACTCGCTCTCAACGTCTTAAAGACCACTTGCAGGTGATTCGCCATTTGGAAAAATATCCTCCCGCTGGATGGAATGGCCAATTTATTTTTGCAGGAGTTTCGGAAGGCGGACCGCTTGTGACGGATTTGTCGATCATTTGCCCTAATACTATAGCAACTATCAATTGGTCAGGAGCAGGCGATTGGAGCTGGGCAGACGAGCTCTGGCAGTTTTTTGAACACTGGAAGAAAAATTCATTCTGGATAAGACTCTATGATTCCATACCAAGATGGGTGCCATTTTCTTCGGACATACCTCCTACGCGTCTCGAGTTCGATGCTCTTGTACAAGAGATCATACTTAATCCAACCCCTGATTTATGGATGGGCGGAATGACCTATCTCTATCATGCCGATGCTTTCGAAAAGCCTTCTGTTGACTATGCCAAGATCAAAACTCCTTTCTTAGTGGTGGCAGGCGCGGAAGACAGCATCATAGAGTCTTCCGATCAATTCGTCCAAAAAGCTTTAGATGCAGGAGCTCCGATTACTTATTTTCGCGTGGATGGAATGGATCATTATATCAGAAAAAGGCAGGATGTCATTGACAAATCTTTTGAATGGTTAAAGTTGCAGATTTTACAGAAGGATCATCAAATGACTCCTAAAGAGACAGAAGTATATGATTATAAAAATGAAAGGTAATTACAAGAAAATCTTTTTAGCTATTTTTGCATTGACCATTGTTACATGGGCATTTGCTCATCCCTATAACGTTCCAGGCGATTGCATGGAACCGGCGATCAAGGATGGGAGTCATATTTTTGTGAATCACATATCTCCATATCTACGGCAGTATCGGATAGGAGATATTATTGCATTCAACCACGAGGGGAAAGGATGGGTATCGCGCATCGTCGCATTAGAGGCTGATACGATTCAAATTATCGAAGGCGAAGTAATCGTAAATGGAGTCGCTTGTCGGGATGGCAGAATTCTTCGGAGTTGGCCTAATTGGAAACACGGAACCTACGCTATTGATCATCTGCTCCAAGTGCCCAAGGCTCATGTTTTCGTGCTCTCCGATAACCTTGCTGCACAGCATGATGATAGTCGTACTTTCGGACCAATTTCAAAAGATTCCATTATAGGGCTGGTATGGTGACTGATGTAGAAGGGGTTGGGCGGTGAGCTTCTGGTATAGGCGAAGCCGTAAAGCACCGGTAAGATATTGCTGGAAGGCCCTAGGTATTCCATAGTCACTAATTTTTCCGCAATTTTTCCGCAAGTGACCTGAACGGAGTGGAGGGCTCCAGCATCAATCTGAACAAATGCTTAATCTCCTTGCCTATGAAAATGCTGTTCTGGTTAAATCGCTTGCGTTCAGAGTTATACCGGGGATGGACTGTTAATCCATTGGTCGTAAATTCGAATCTTACACCCGGAGTTTGTTTCCGCTCTCAAAAACCATAGGTTTACGAAAGATGCGAATTGGGATTTTGACGCAAGGTTCTCAAGGAGATGTTCGTCCCTTTTTGGCCTTAGGCTTGGCGTTACAAACTAAGGGGCATGATGTTTTTATTGCGACCAACGAATCGAATAAAAAGTTCTTTGCGCAAAAGAGTCTTAAGTTTGTTCCATTGCCTGGAAATTTAGAAGACTGCCTAAATGCAGGTACAGAACACTCTGGCATTGGAAAAGTCCAGATTGTACGAAATATGATTCAACTTGTTCATGAATCTGCTCGCAAACAATTTGAAAGCCTACAAAATCTTCTCAAGAACGTGGATGCAGTGGTGTACCATCCGGTTGTATTTACAGCCGAGCATGTGATAGAAGCGTTGAAAATTCCAAGTATTAAGGTTTATACGACACCTGATATTCCCACGCGTTATTATGCTTGTTGTATATTTCCTCCTCGCATGCCTTTGCAGCAATGGGCAAATCGAGCGAGTCATTTCATCGGCGCTCAGCTTTTTTGGGCGCCTTTCCGAAAAATCATCAATGAAACGAGAACCAAAGATCTTGGATTGAAAAAGCTAGGGTTTTTTGCGCCCCTTTCGCATCAGCCATTTCAGGCTGTGCCCAAAGTCATTGCTGCAAGTAAAGCTCTTGTCCCTCCTGCTCCTGATTGGCCAAAAAATGTTCATGTTGCGGGTTTTATGGAACTCCGCGATGAAGCTGGATGGGTTCCTCCTACATCCCTACAACAATTTATTAATGCCGGGGCTCCTCCTGTTTATATTGGATTTGGCAGCTTGACAAAAAAATGTGATGAAAAAATGAGCGCTGCTATTCTCAATACGCTGCACAAACTGCCCATTCGTACTATTCTCTGTGGGCCATTTCTTCACATTAAAAAAGATCAACTGCCTTCCCACGTATTATGGATTGAATCTGCTCCTCATGACTGGCTTTTTCCCAGAGTTGCTGCCATTGTGCATCATGGGGGAGCTGGAACTACGCACGCAAGCCTTCTTGCAGGGAAACCGACTCTAGTTGTTCCTTTTATCTGTGACCAATTTCATTGGGGAGATAGAGTTCATCAGCATGGTGCTGGGCCAGTTTCACTGCCTTCAACAAGTTTCACACATGAGACATTTCAAAAGTCATTAGAGCAATTGTTAAAAACTCCCTCTTATCAAATTCAAGCAAATCGGCTTTCCCAAGAAATACAACGAGAAAATGGGGTAGAACGGGTTATTGAGTTGTTGCATCAATATTGCGAAAATTATGCTGACTCTCGTGATTTAACTGATCAAACACATTGATAATGAATGTTTAAGTCCTCAATAATTCGATCACATGGAAATAGGCTGGTATTTAAACCATTCTAATAATCCAAATGTGGAAAGAAGAGCAGATGGTAATCTTTACACGATTCGAAAGATCGAAGCTGGGGAAGAAATTCTTGTGGACTATAACCAGTACAAGGAACCGGAAGATTTAAAAGATCCTTGTTGTAAGGACAGGGTCTTTCTGGAATCATTTTCTGTAAGCTTTCTAATTCAAGATGAATAGGAAATAATTGATTTCTATAAATATAAATAAATTATTTTATATTTACAGTTTTCCTCTGTTTTGTTATAATTTTTTAGGTATTTAAAAAGATGTTTGTCAATGAAAACGAGTCTAGTTCAAGGTTACGAAAGCCCTCTGCCGGTTCGAGGAAACGAACCATCGGATAAAGCTAAAGCGCGTCATCATAGCTCGAGAGATTTAACTAATTTGGATGCTCGAGTAAATGATCTTTCCTCAAAAAGAAATCTTCGCCCGCCGTGGGTAAAACCGGCTTGTTATGCAGCTCTTGCCATAACCGGACTAGGAGCTATGGCTCTTCTCGGGATCAGCCTGTTCCCCTCTCCATCCCCTCCGCCTACTTCATCAACGATATCGACGGTGTATGGTGATATCGAAATGCAAACATTGAGCGCTAAGCCACGGATCTATCGCCTGCCGAATTTCCTTTCAAATGAAGAATGCGACCACCTGATCGAGCTTGCGAAAGACCGTCTGACCCCCTCGATGGTGGTCAATAATGATGATCAGAACGGGAATGCAATATCGTCCCCCGTGCGGACAAGCAATGGCTATTTCCTGCAAGAGAAAGATAGGGATAACAAGGTGAGCAAGATCGAAGAACTGATCGCGGCGGTTACAGGGATGCCGATTGAAAACGGAGAATCGCTTCACGTCCTTCAGTATCCCTTAAAAGGCGAATACCGGCCACATCACGATTATTTTGATGCGAATTCGCCAGGAGGCGCAGCGTCCTTGAGTCGTGGAGGGCAACGGGTAGCAACCGTAATCATGTATCTCAATACGCCGCCTCAAGGGGGAGAGACGAGCTTTCCGAATACGAAAACGTCGATCAAAGTCACTGCAACAAAAGGCGACGCGGTTTTCTTTTATAATGTCCTGCCAAGCGGTCAGGAAGATCCATTGACCCTCCACGCTGGCAATCCTGTCCTTGAAGGAGAAAAGTGGATCGCGACTAAATGGATCCGCGAACGCAGGTTCTCTTAGAACCTGTCCTCAAACTGGCAGTTCGTCGCATTTCAGGATGATTTTGTCCGCTTTTCGAATTCAAAACATTGTGAGCTTCTGTCTGGAATAAGACAAGTCGATTTGCCTGATTCGCTAATTTTTTGTTTTCCCAGAAAGCTTTAATAAATGGCAAATATTTCAGAAATTTATGATCGAGATTTTTTACTAATTCATGACATGGTGTAGGGATAGTATCCGATACTTATTTCTTTTAGATAATTGGCCCTCTCTCGATCTGGTGGATGAGTCTGTAAGTTCGTGGGAGCGTATAGAGCCGTTAAGTCGAAAAGATAAGCCCCTCCGTCCGCCGCTCCCGAAGCTGCAGCAGCTACAAGATCGGCTTCCTTTTCACGTCTGCGCGATTCTCTCATATTGTGAGGTGGGGTCTGGATATGTCCGCAAGCTACATGCGCAAGCTCATGAAATAAGACAAAACGCTTTGCCTGATTCGCTAATTTTGTATTTTGCCAGAAGATTTTAAATAATTTCAAATATTGCGCAGATTCAGAATTAAGATTTTTTACTAAGTAATGGCATGACGAAGACGGGTCCAAATCTTCTGGTTTTAAAAGAAATAACAAGGGGATTTTGATTTCGAATCCTCCTCCTTTCTTCTTAACACTTGGCGACAAAGCCTTGGCATTCATGTCACATATTACAGAGAATGGTTTATCGATATTGAGTATTTTTATCCCCTCTAAGATCTGGCGCTCTACGCATTGGATTCTTTGGATAAGAGGGTTATCATCAGAGATCGAGTCTTCATACGAGTGTTCTTTTTCTTCCAGTTCCACAGGATTGTCATGTGGTGTCAATTTCGAAGAAGTATGGAATGTTGTCGCTGATACACGATTCGTAAGAGTTGTTCTCATTTTTTTGGCTAGATCGGGCATCCACGCGAGTCCTTGGCCTGTAAATATAAGCGCGATAAATTGAAGCGATAGGGGATTCACTCCTAGCACCGAGGCTCCCATTCCTGTAAGACAGCCTCCAATCCCAATATTTATTAAAGAATTGATATGCATTTTAATCCTATTTTTTATTAATTATAATGTATATTATAATATATTTTGTGTTTAAATTAAATCAAATGTTTTGTTATTTGCGATGATTGTGGTCTGCTTTCAGTTTTTTAGAAATGATAGTTTTTTGGTATTCGGAAGTTGTTGATAAGCTACGAGAAGCGACACAAAAAGGGATTATCCCAGTAAACAAGAAGGAATGAGAAAGAATCACTTAGGGACTGTTAAACAATAAAGTACACTTTATTGTTTAACAGTCCCTTAGCCCAGTATTTCAAAAAGAAACCAAATTCTTCTTTCCATCTCATCGATAAAAATTTCTAAAATACTACAAGTCGCAACATCATTGTGCTTTTCTTGGATTTTGTTGGTGGTCTGTTTTTGATTCATGTTTCGTAAACAATCTCTTAGCGATCAAAATAAAACAAATGAGAACGAAAAGCCCCGCTAAAATCCAGCCCATGAGGTAAAAGATGTCATCGAGGGCAAGGGATGATGAACGCCGATCGAGATAATCATTCAGCTGCGCCAAAGGATCTCCCGGAACATGGAGGGTTTCGACTTGATTGAAAAAAGTTTGTGCCGCTACCGATTTCGCATTGAGATTTTCTCCGAGTCTTTCATGATAAAAGACCGACCGCCTTTGCCATGCGATCGTAAAAAACGCGACTCCAAGTGCAGACGATAGACTGCGAAGGACTTGGAAAATATCGAAGGCGTCGATCCATGCATCAGGACCGGTGCTCTCCGAGATCATTGTAAAAATCGAAGGGAGGAATAGGGCAAGGCCAAAACCCGCAAGGATTCTTGAAAAAGCGATGCGGCTAAAATTAATATCGCTATCGAATTGGGTTGTGTAAAAACAGGAGAATCCTAAAAGAAGGGTAGCGATTGCGATGAAAATCAAAGGATGGATCTTGCCGAGCCTTTTTTCGATGATGAAGCGAGGGAAAAGCCCTGCGATTCCCATCGATCCAATGAGCATCCCGATCCAAATAGGAGTGAACTGCGCATCCAAGGTCAGCCAAATCGAGAGCAAAACAATGCTCCCAAAATAGACTCCGAAAAGAAGAGAAAGACAAAGCATTGCCAAGGCAAATACCGGGCTTGCAAAAAGGCGAAGGTCGATCGCCGGCGTCTCATGGTTGAAACTTCTCAGCAAGAAATACCCTATACAGGGAATACCTAGAAGGATGGCTGCGAGAAGGATGGGAGAGCGGTACCAGTCGAGCTGCTGGGCAGCGGTCAAGGCAAACGCAATGCAAAAAATCCCTACAGCATAAAACCCCCAACCGATCCAATCAAACCCTGCCGCTAGTGGAGGGATTTTGACTTTTTTTAAATACGCCGATAGAGGAAAAATCAAAAGAGTTGCAATAAAGGCGCTTCCCAAAAAGGCAGCGCGCCAATGATAAAGATAAGCGACCGTTCCTCCATAGGAGGCTCCAATGACCGGAACCACAACGAGGATCGTCATGAACATCCATGCGGCAACGATCTTCTTATCCTCGGGAACTAAGCAAGAAAACGAATGAGACAAAAGAGCATAAAATGGACCTGATGCCATTCCCATAAACAGTCGGCATGCCACAAAGATGAAATAGGTGGGGGCAAGTCCAGAGAAAAGAGTCGTCAATGCAAATGAGGCCATGCAATAGAGAAATAGTTGTTTCGCCTTGAAACGGGCTCCAAGAGGTTTGGCCAACGGGATCGTAATCGCAGCGCCAAAGCCGTAGAAAGAAAGGCCGTAGACTGCGATGTAGCGGTCGCCGCCAAGGTCCCCTACAATGTACGGCGAGGCGATGGCAGTGATGGTAAAATTCAGGACGATCAAAAAGAGAGTCATGAAAAGAGTGATGATGAGGGGCCGGGTCAATCAGGCTCCTTTGGGATCGGAGGCGCAAACGGATTTGCAGCATTTTGGGAGAGAGCCTCTTGGATCAGCAAGGGGATGGTCATACGGATTTGCGGAAGAAGGAGCGGATGGGAGCTAAATTTGTGTAAGTTCGGATCGAGGTTTGCCGAAATGATTTCTTCGATGCTCAGTCTATCTCCTTCCTCTTCATCCTGATAAATTTTTGTGCAGTAGTGTGGCGAGCCTTTCGTGCTGTTTGGCAGATAGGATCCAGTGTCGTTGGTCAGATCGATCGTCGCTTCAGACGAGAGGCCGAGCCGCAAGGGATGGGCTTTAAGCTCATCAGGGTCGAGTTCGATCCTCACCGGCAGACGCTGTACGATCTTAATCCAATTTCCGGAGAGATTTTGCGGCGGCAGCAAGCTTGTGACATTGCCTGCGACAGCGGGAAGACCGACGATTTTTCCGTGGAATACGACCCCTTTCCCGTAGAGATCTACCGTGATTTTCGCCCTTTGGCCGATCCGCATCCGCTTCATCTGCGTTTCTTTAAAATTGGCGTTGATCCAGATTTGGTCCATGGGCACGACGCTCATGAGAGGAGTCCCTTCTTTGACCCACATCCCCACCTGGATCCCTCTTTGCGCGGCGATTCCCGCGGTAGGGGCGTAGAGGTTGCAGCGGCGAAGATAGACCCACGCATCCCGGAATCGATCCGCCGCCCCTTTGACGAGCGGATGGCTGCGGATCGTAGTGTTTTGGACAAGAGCAAGAGCCTTTTTGTAAAGCGACTGGATATTTTGCAATTGATGAAAGCTTTCTCTCAGGGCAGCAACGGCATGCTCATAGTCCTCAAGAGAAACGGCTTGAGCGGAAAGGACGCGGAGCCGGTGCTCGAAATCTTGAGCGTCGCGGATGAATTTCGCTTTAGTTGCTTCGATCTGAGAGCGGTAGGCGAACACCTCATGGAACATCTCGCAGGTCGTTCTGACCGTTTGCGCTAAATCTTCTTTTGCTTTGTCGAAGGCAATCAAGGCATCGGTCCGGTCCAGTTCAACCAGCACCTGATTTTCTTTGACAAGATAGGTGTCGTCGGTATGGATCGCCGTTACAAATCCAGAATGGAGAGGCGTCAGATAGACCTGGTTTCCCTCTACATAGGCGTCATCGGTCCAAGCGATATCCTTCCAAAAGACCAGCCAATAGAGGAGTCCAATAAGAGCGAGCGCCAGGCAGCCGATCCAAAAATATAGGGAAAGCTTTCGACTACTTTTCATCCATCTTTCCTATGTATCCTCCCCCTACAGCCTTAACCAGAGCGATGACCGCAGCATATCGACCGTAAGCGAGGTCGAGGTCCGCGAGTTCTTTTTGCAAAAGCTCATCTTTTTGCTCTAATGTTTGCAAGGCGTTGTCGAGTCCATGGGCCAAGCGAAGCTCGGTCAGGTTTAGGCGCTTGGACGCCTGCTTAACAATCCATTCTTGGTCTAGCTTATTGGCAAAAGCCGTCCGGGCAAAGACGAGAGTGTCCACCACCTCTTCCGCGCTTTTTAAGATCATCTCGTTGTATAGAAAAACAGCGGATTGGAATTCCGCCCGTTTCGCATCGAGATTTGCCTGAATGTCTCCTGCTGTATAAACCGGCAGGGAAAGAGAGGGAGTCAGAAGGTTCTCGAAGCTCGACGAGCTGAAGAGGAGATGATAAATCGTGCTGCTCAAGCCCACGATATTTGCAAGATTGATGCTCGGGAAAAAATTTGCCCTCGCAGCTCCCACCTCGTGGGCGAGCGTCTCCACTCTCCAGATTTGAGCCATGAGATCGGGTCTTCGGACCAGAAGATCGATGGAGAGGTTTTCCGGTATGGTAAGTGTCGGCGCAAGGTCGGGAAGCCCTGCTTCCACCGAAATGGGATCGTCTGGACCTTTTCCTGCTAAGATATTGATGAGATGCCGGTCGACCGCAACTTCCTCAGCAATGGAATTCAGCCACTGGCTCGCTTCTTCGACTCTTTCATTTGAAAGAAGAAGGATCCTTAGGTCATCGATCGCCTCATCGAGGAGGAGCTGCCTGAGAAGCGCGATTTTTTTCCTCACCGCATAAAGTTCCCTGTAGATTTTTTCCTTAGCGAGATTCGTTTTGAGGGCAAAATAGGTCCTGGCCAAAGAAGCCGCGGTAATCAGCTCGGTTTGGGCAAGCTCTGCCCTTTGGGATTGCTCAACGCTCAGGGCCGCCCTGAAGAGATTGCGGTATTTGTCCCAAAAATCAAATTCATAGCTAAACGAGAGGGTCAGGTCAATGATTTTGGCAAATTTAGGAAAGGCGGGATTATAGGCTCGCTCGATACCTTGGTTACTGACAAAATCCCAGTTTCCGTCGGCGTCGAAATAGACCAAAGGATAGAGTTTCGATCTTGCGCTATTTGCCCTCTCTTTTGCCTGCTCGATCTTGAAGCGTACATTTTGGATCGATGGGTTTTGAGCCAGGCTTAAGACGATTAGTTGATCCAACTCCTCGGAGCCAAACTCCTCCCACCAAGCCGCCTTAGGCCAATCGCCTTGAGAAAAAAAAGGCATTTCCAAACTTTGAGTTACCGTCGGCTCTAGGTTCGGCTCTGCAATGAGGTTTTTCCGCTGCTCTTCTTCGGACATCCGAAGGCACGCAGAGAGAACGCTCAAGAGAATAATGAGAGTTTTCCTCATAATTCTCTCGATAAGACATTTGCTTTATGACTTCAAGAACGGAAGCAAAATGGCTATTTCAAATGATTGAGATTCGATCGTGAAAAAACAAAGGTTCATGATACCCTGAGACAGGGTAATTTTATGAAGTTTTGGGTAGCTGTTTGTACATTTGTGCCAGCTATTGCGCTGATGTTTATGGATCAGACGATTCTGCCTGTTGCACTTCCTGCGATCCAAAATGAACTTGGGGCAACGGCCACTCAAGCGCAGTGGTGCGTGAATGCTTATGTGCTGGCGATTGCCATGTTTCTTCTTGTGAGCGGCAAATTAGGAGATAGTTTGGGGCATCGAGAAACTTTTTCCATTGGGATTGTCGGATTTGTCATATTTTCCATTTGCTGCGGGATGAGCCAGAGCGCAAATTGGCTGATTTGGATGAGAGGCTTCCAAGGACTGTCAGCGGCTCTCATGATGCCCCCTCAAAATGCGATGATGCGCTATGTGTTTCCTAAAAATTCCTTAGGTAAGGGGATAGGGCTCTCTGTGAGCATTGGATCCATTTTTCTGATGATTGCTCCCGTCATTGGAGGGTTTCTGACAGAGACTCTCTCTTGGCGTTGGATTTTTTGGATCAATGCGCCTATTGGAGCTGCGGGACTTTGGATGGTACTTGCCTTGTGGCCCAAATCGAATCCTGTAAAAAGCCCTATCGATCTTTGGGGATTTCTCTTTTTTGCCGCAGGCGTTGGTCTCTATACGCTCTTCTTTATGCAGGTAACGGAGTGGGGTTGGGGGACGCCAATTTCCTTAAGCTGCCTGGGATTTGCCTCTCTTTTCCTCTTCTTACTTGTATTGCGAGAAAGAAAGGCTGCTCATCCCTTTCTCGATCTCCCTCTTTTTAAAAGACCTCTGTTTGCGGCAATCAATCTTAGTGTAAGCACCGCACAGGCTTTTCTTATGGTTGGAGTTTTCTGGCTTCTCTACTTTCAAAACACCTTGCAATACACTCCCTTGCAGGCAGGACTTCTTTCTTTTATCTCAGGTTTCCCTCTTCTTTTTGCATCGCCTCTTGCAGGTGTTCTCTCTGACCGGTTTGGGCCTAAACTTCCCGTGGCTCTCGGATATCTTTTCTTGATGTATACCTGTTTTTTTCTTGGCTTTTTCCCCACGCCGTCCCTTCTTAGCCTATCGATTGCCTTATTCATGTTTGGGATGGGCATTCCAATGATACTGACGCCTTCGTTTGCAAGCGCCTTCAGTTTCGTCCCAACAAGCAAGACAGGGGTTGCCATGGGCACAATCATTACGCTGCGCATGGTGGCTGGCGCTACGGGGCTTGCCTGCATGTACCTGCTGACTAGAAGCGTCTATATGGATAAACTGCCTCTCGTAGGGGAGCGCAGCGCCCATATCGCTAGTTTTTCCATGCTTCATCTTGCGCTCGGTTTTTTCGTGATCATTAGTTTTGCTGTAACCTTTTTCCTACATACGAGAAAATCTGCCCACCAGTTGCCAGACTATCCGGGAGAGGGGTGGGATTAAAAATAAAAATCGTTTTAGGCTCTTTTTGAGCCGATTTTCGATTCAAATTGCGAAATCTGGCGATGTTCTTGACTGAAGATATGATTCAAACCGTTTCAAAATTTCAGGCATGTTTTTCTTCCCGAATCCGATGCGAAAAAAGTTGCCGGAGAGATCGAATACGGAGCCGGGCATGATTAATACTCCTTCCGTACGAACTAAGTCTTCAGCAAAAGCTTCTACGGATATAGTCAACAGCAGCTTTAGAACAGCCATCGTCCCACTTTGAGGGCGAACCCAAGATAAATAGTTTGGATGTCGTTTCATGAATGCATCAAGGATTCGCAGATTCTGCAAGAGGATGTCTCGATTGCGCATGAGAAGTTTCTCCTTAGCCCGCAGTGCTATGATGGCTAAAATTTCGCTGGGAGCGCTATTGCAGATAGAGGTATACAATTTATAGGATCCCACTTCCCGTAGGAAATCAGCATCTCGAGTAGCCAGCCATCCAATCCGCAGGCCTGCAAGGCCAAAAGATTTTGTCATCACATTGAGAGAAATTCCCTTTTCGTACGCATCTGCAATAGAAGGCATGCGCAAACTTTCGTCCACTTCTAAATAGCGATACACTTCATCACAGAAAATATAAGCTCTGTTCTTCCTGGCCAATTCGACGAGTTCTTCAAGGACTTTTCCCTCTAACACAGTCCCTGTCGGATTATGAGGATAGTTGAGGATGAGAATCTTTGTCTTTGTTTGAAAAGCTCTTCGAACTTCTTCCAGATCCAATTTCCATTGGTTCTCGGCTTTTAACTGAATCGCGGTTATTTTAGCACCAAACGTCTCTGCTAAAGTCACAAGCGACTGATAACAGGGATCGATTGCGATCACATGATCGCCTGGTTCGATCAGAACTCTCATCGCACAGTAAATCCCTTCTTCTGCCCCAGCAAAAGTGAGAATCTGTTCTGAATCTAAGGAGGTGTACAAACGGGAGATCTCTTCGCGAAGCAACGGATGTCCAGGAGATTCGGTATAGCCCAAAGAAAGAGAGTCCCAAAGCTTCAAAGAGTCAAAATCAGCCAAGGCAAGCAATTGCTGCAAAGTCCAAGTTTCAGCATCTGAACAGCAAAGTAAATAGGGTGCTGTGAATTCATGCTTTTTCCAGAATTCTTCGAGTTTGAAAGGGGGGATCTTCATGATTTTTCCTTCAGGTAGTTATACACAGTAGCGCGAGAAATTTGCAGGACATGCGCGACATAGGACGCCGCATGTTTTGTCTCAAATGCACCTTCTCTCTGCAGATCAAACAATAGCTTTTGCTTTTCAGATCGATCCAGGGACTGTAGGCATAATCCATTTTTTTTGAGGTACGTAGATACGTAGACATTGATTTTCTCTTTCCAGTCGTTTTTAAAGAGGAATGCAGGCTGCTGAATTTTGGATTCAATCAAGCCGAGAATCAGATCGTGCATCTGCACCCACTTTGAGATGTCCAGATTGATGCATAGCAATCCAATCGGTTCCCCATTGCGATTTTTCAACACCGCTGAAACAGACTTCATTTTTCTTCCATCCCAGTTGATTTTGAAATAGGGAGGGAACACAGCCTGGGAATCGGATAGCTTTTCCATTTCATCGAGAAGGGAGGGGTCTCCAATTTTTCGTTTGGAGAGATTATTGAAGATAGCTCCAACACCCTTTGTCTTGAAATCGTGAATCACTACCTCAGCATGAGGAAAAAGAAGAAGGGTAATGGCTTCAGCAATGGGTTTATAAGGATCTAGCTCGGAAGGCATGCATATCTCTTGTTCAGAAAACAGACATATTAGTCTATTTAAGATTTTTTTGTCTATGTTTTGGGAGCACCTGCACTAGGCGCAAATGAATTGATTTTTTTTTAATGCCGGAAGTACCATCCCTCTTTTTCAAAAACGGGGGCTAGCGATGCAACGGATCAGAGGAAAAGCAATTGCAATATTTTTTATCTTCAGTCTGTCTTTATGCGCCATGGAAACCCGGGGTTTTTTAACGCCCGATGAGATTGCTCTTTTCTACAAGCAAGGGTATCTTTTAAAGCCCAAAGCCTTAAGTGAAGCAGAGATGGAAAACCTGAATCAAGATATTACTGAAGTCATTGATCGCGCTCTAGAGGAAATTCAAAACTTGCAGCACCCGGCTTTTTCAGATGATGAGCAGATACTCTATATCGATGGTTCTCGAGTGGTTTACAAACGACGCGCCGATCGATCTCTCTCCATTGCACGCATTAATGGTTGCGGAGGCATGCAGCCGAACTTATTGACAACGATCCGCTCTGAGAAAATGATTCATACTTTTTTTGAATTATTGGGAACTACCGATTTGGAGCATTTAATCTCTCAAATCCATCCAAAACTTCCTGGAGATGGCATTTCCTTTCCAAGACACCGCGATATTCAATTTCGCAAATCCTTTGATCCAAATTGGCAAGATATCCTCGGAAATGGAAGTTATGCGGTCTGTTTGATTCCAATCGATCGCATGACTCCAGAAAACGGGGGGTTGTGGATCGATCGAAATAACTATCCCGAACCGCAAGGGCTAGAAGAGGATCTTGAGTGGATTCATACCGAGCCAGGCGATCTTCTCTTTATGCATCCTTACCTTTATCATGGAAGCGGGCCAAATGCTAATCCAGCTTTGTGTAGAAAAATGCTGATAACAGGCTTTTGTGCATTTGGCGCAAATCATAGGACATACCCCGGAGCTCACGTCAACACACGCATTACTCTAACAGAGGAAGGGAATAGCGCTATTACGGCCGCTCCTTGGAGTCAAGACTCTGCTACTAGTATTGGTCATTAGTGAACAAATTGGCTCTGTGGATTTTGCTTATTTTAACAGGAAGAGTGATCGCTATGCCTCATGAATTGCTTATGGCTGAAGTGGAACAGGTTCGCCAGGCGCGACTCGACCAAAACCGCGCAATGGCAGTGGGGGATGCGCAACTTGCTGCTTCGTTCTGGACCGACGATGTGACTCTTCGTGGAGGTCTAGGTTCTTCTGTGGCTGGGAAAGATGCCTATCGCGCGCTCTTCGATATAGCTCCAAATGATCAGAGCTTCATCTATGTTCGTGAACCCGATTGCATTGAAATTAGCTCCGACTGGCCGCTTGCCTATGAATCGGGTATTTGGACCGCTCGATATGGAAGTGCAGAGGGTCCTCCTGCAATTACCGGGCGCTATTCAGCCCAATGGGTCAAACGCGATGGGCATTGGCTGATTCGATCTGAAATATTCGTTGCGATTACTTGTCATGATGACGCAAGCGTCTGGCCAGCTCGGCCTTAAGAGGCGTATACAACATCTTTTTAGGACAGATCTTAGCGCCTCAAATTTTGGCAAGATCGGCTAAGTGTCGAACGCTGTTCTATTGTATACTTTCCGTATATGAATGAGAGACAGGACAACAGCTTTGAAAAACTTCCTCCTAAAAGGGGAGAGATTCTCCGCTCCGGCAATGGGCGTCAAGTTCCTTGCCGCAAGTTATCCTATTGCTCGCTTGACCCGGTCCTAAGGAACGGGACTCTTGCCGAGCTGTCCGTTCAAACAAGCGGAAATTCGAGAAAAACACTCATCCCCGCTCATCATGCGAAGTCCATTTTGGGAGTGCTTGTCTATATCGATGAACACATAGAAGAGCCGATGCCGCTCTCTAAATTAGCCAAGATCGCTCGAATTTCACCTTACTATTTTCATCGGTTATTTAAAGCCTATATGTCTATGGCTCCCAGGGAATATATCAAGCGAATTCGACTCATGCAATCAGCCAAACGGCTCCATTATTCTCAGATTCCGATTACTGAAATTGCTTTTGAAATGGGATACGAAAACCCTTCCTCTTTTACCAGGGCATTTTTGCAATTGGGAAAAAAATCTCCTAGGATCTATCGCAAAGAAAAGCAAGAACATCTGCTCCAAATGGAGGTTTTGGAAAAGAGCCTTCAGCCTGAATATTTGGTTCGAAAAGAAGAAACAGTCCTCTTTCTCCGAAAAACGGGAGATTTCAGAGTGACCGTGATCGAGGGCATCGAAGAATGTCGACGGCTATTCAAAGGGAGACAGCGATGCTATGGCATGGCACTGGACGATCCTTTTATCCTTCCAAGAAAAGAATGCCGATTCGATCTCTGCATAGCGGATTCTTCTTCTATCCCGCATAGCGGGCATTGGGGACAGAAACATCTCCTAGGAGGCAAATACGCTGTCTTTAGTCATTGCGGTCCTTTTTTTACCCTCGAAAATACATTTACTCACTGCTTTTTTCACTGGCATCGCAACGAAAAGCTTCGATTTACCGGCGCTTTCTGTGAATACGTCAATGTGATCGAAGCCGATGTGTTTACGGAAAGAACTCAGGTTTACGCTAAATATTATGTACCCCTAATTGATTAAATTATGTCCGAACAATTCCATCCATCTAACGAAGAATATACAGTTGAATTGACCAAAGCTCCCTCGCTGGGGCTTTTAGCGCGCCTTGCGAAGGCGATTCACACGTTTCGGTCTCTTCCTCAGCGGATCTACAATACTTTTCTGTTATTTAAGCATCGCGAATTGAAGAAGCCAGCTTCGAAAAATGTTTGTCCGATGCGATATCTGAATCCGTTTTTATATTTGCATTATTCTACGAAGATTGCTGCGAAGTCTGCGGTGATCAAAGCCATCTTAAAATACCCTCGCAAAGATCCTGAAGGTGGACTGTTCAACGATCAGGACAATGCGATGGTTTTCCTGCCTGTTCTTCAGGATCTTTATCCTGAGGAGACGATCACACCTGAGGATTTTATCTTTACTTGCAATAAAGAATCCCTTCGAAAATACCGACAGCCAATTCTCCGGTTTATCGGACCTCAGAGCATTGAAAAGCAAAGCAAAGAGCTTCAGGCTGTCATTGAGGATACGATCCAGTTTTACTGTAAAGAGAAGCAAGAGATAAGTATCGATGCTACCGAGTTCTCGTTCGTGCTGGCAGTCGCTGTTATGTCGCGACTCCTTTTGGGGCACCCGGGGCCTTTTCAGGCCTATCGGGAGATTGCGTCTGCGGTCGATTTGGTGAACCGATATATGATGAAAAAAACATTGAAACAACCTCTCTCAAAAGAAGAAAAGGAAGGCTATAAAGAATCTCTTCTGACCCTAAGGTCTGCGATTGATACTTCTTTTCGTTCTCAGGGGCCATTTTCCTCTGAATCATTTGTTGAGACTTTGCGGGAAGAGAAGCTGTTGACTCCTTTACAAGTAAAAATGTCTCTCTATGCGATGTATTCTGCGGGTTCCGATACCTCCTCCTCGCTCCTCAATTACCTGCTCTGGCAATTGGGGAAACATCCGGAATTCCAGGAAGAAATTTTCAATGAGATGAGCGCATCCAAAGAGGATCTTTTTACTTATGCAAATCAGTCGGAAGCGATCGGTCGAATCATCAGCGAATCTTTACGTCTTTTTACACCCGCCTATGTCATTGGGCGAATCTCCCCTCAGCCATTGATTTGCACGATCAAAGACAAATCGGGAAACATCCTGTGCCAAGAGAGAATCGAAAAAAATGAAAAATTGTTGAGCATGCCCACGTTTGCAGCTCGAGATCCTTTTCTCTTTCAAAATCCTGATGAGTTTCATCCCCATAGGTTTAGCAATCCTTCAAAAGGCTATTCCTGGTTCCCCTTTGGAGATGGCGCTCATTCCTGTCCCGGACAATGGCTGGCAAAAGCTGAAATCGCCATGATCACTGCTATCCTGATTCGAAGATATCGTTTTGACTCTTCCCCAAAGCAGGAGTTTCAGCAGCTGGGCTATATTTCTCTAAAATCCTCCGAACAGGTACAGCTCAAGCTCTTTCCAAGAACTATGGCTCAAAACGCAGTCCGATGAATCACAAAATCCTATTTCCTAGCTTAGCAGCGCGAAGGCGGCCGATCCAGTTGCAAGTCCGGCATAGCTAAGAGCGCGCCAACCAGAAGCTTTCGGATGCTGTTCCTTACCTTTAGGATGGACTTCTCTAGTCTCTTTTTGCCAAGCTCTCGCTTCCTTATATGCAAGGTATGCGAAACCGAGAGCACTTACAGCGCCAATAGCGTTTTTCCATCCGACAGTAGCAAACACATCCTGCAATGGCAAGTTATTGGACCCGGAAGGACCGTTTGAAGGGTTAGGCGCAACTTGTCTCGGAATCTCCGGAGTTGATTTGAGGAGAGGCTCGAAAAGACTGAGCTTTTGATCGCAAGATTCATTCTGGGATCCAACCGTTTCGGTACAGCTATTATCTGTCACGGTAAGGGAATAGGAAGAAAGAACTCCAGTTCCGTTGCAGCGCATCCCTGTGTTTGGGTTCGAGATGCAAAGAAGACCTTCGAAACCCGCGGCCATATTTTTTTCTACATCATCTTCGAAGTATTTGACCTTATTCTTTTGGATTGACATGACCAACTTTTTCCCATCGTTGATGACTGCAGATATCAAATGGCCCGCAGAGTTGTCCGTTGGTAGACAGGTGAGAATGTTAAATTGACCGTGATCATATCCTGCACTTGAAGAGCAATAATTAAAATTGGGGTGCTTTTGTCGAAAGTTTTCAAATAGTTCTTTAACTCTCAAAAACTGATTTGTTCCATAACATAGATGGTCCACATCAGATTTACACCGATTGACAGAGTGGTGCTTAGCTAGTTTAAAAAAATTGTCGACAGAAGCGGTTACAACAATTGACATATCTAAAATCCATTTTCAGATCATTATAATAAAAAGCTGATTAAAACACGAGTTTTTTGTAAAATGACAGCAAAAAATTTATTATACCAAATATCAGAAATAACGTTGGGTTTGGCAAGGAAGCTGCACAAATTTTTTGTCTGGAACGAGTGACCATTGCCAGCATGGCAAGGCACGAGTGAAGACGAAAAATTTGTTGCAGAGCTGACGTAGCCAAACCCAACGTTATTTCTGATATTTGGTATTATTAACCGCTGGTCAAAAAAGAGACAAGATGCGCCGCAAGGCACAGCAAAATCGAAGGTGGCGAAGCCCCCGGTCTGACCGAGGAACACCATTTTCCAAGAAGCGAGTCAAGGCGGGCAGGGAGTGGCGTCAGGACAGGATTGGACGGGAGTGATGACGCCTGAGGTGCTGATCATCCCAGTATTGACCGAGTCTACATCGCAGGGACTTAAATTAAAGGCTCCGCTTCCTGGATTTGTGAGAGAATAACTTGGATCCACATTGCAACTATTGCCGGTCAGGGTCAAACAAATGGCGGGATTTCCAGTAGTAAATAAGCCCACCGCGACACTTGGGCTTACATTGTCTGAGAAAGTGTTATTTGCCACTGTAGCAGTTAGGTTAAGATAGTTATCCAAACTGATACCCGATGCTGCGTTTTCTCCGTTGTTTTGGCAATTGCCGATCGTATTGTCCGAAATATTCAATGTCCAAGAGTCGATACCGGTTGGGGGAAAACTGACGATCCCTGATCCATCGCATCCATTAATTTCGTTGTTTAATATTGTTAAATCAAGACTTGAGAAGTCTTGATTTATAGCAATTCCATTTGATGCGTTTCCAATATCTGTTATGGTGTTGTTGTTAATTATTATATTTCCAGTTGTAGCAGCAGTAGAACTGATTACAGCGATTCCATTATTATCGCATTCCGTGATTATATTGTCTGTTGCAAGCAGTGTCAAAGTATCGGCCGGGGTGGCAAGCACTAGAGCGGAGCCTCCATTATTGGACATTGTATTTGTAGATGCTGTGAATGCAAGCGAGGTGAATGCGCCCGAGGTATTTAGATAAAGAGAATGGGATGCGTTGCCGGAGAAGAGGTTGCCGCTTGATGTGATGGAACAATTGTCAGTAGTTCCAGTCGGAATGACAACAAAGCTCGATCCTAAATCTGCCCCCTCAGCCCCTGTTCCGTTATTCGTAATCGAGTTGTTAGCCAAGGTAATATTGGCATTGACGACGGTGTTGAGGTCAAATCGGATGCTCCCAGTTGTATTGTTGCTAAAGACATTATTTTGAATGTTAGCAGTAAGGACGTTGCTATTTGCGGATATCTCCACCGGGATGCTCGAATCAGAAGTTTGGCCTTCAAATATGTTATCCGAACAGACAACGGTGGATGTCTCATTCAGGATCAAAATGACCCCATTGACGTTGTTCAAAAACTGATTGTTCGTTAAAGAGATGGAGGCATTGCCGCTAAATGTAGCCTCGATTGCATAAGTAGTGGTGTTTTCGATCGTGCAAGACGAGACCGCTAAGCTTTGAGGATCGGTTCCAAAGATGGCATCGTTCCTTGCGGAGGTAATGTTAAAACCGCTGACGGCGTTATGGGTCGCCAGCGTGATCGCATTGCCATCTGTATTGATATTGGTATTCGTAATGGTCGGAGAGGAGCTGCTTTGCGCGGGGATTGAGATCGTCCCTGCAGTAGTTGGTATCGAGTGGCTGACGCCAGAGCCCCAAAACATCTGGTTCGCTTTTAAACTGATTCCTGAATCCATGCCTGTGGTTGTTCCATCGCCAGGGAATACGTAGATGATGTTATTCGGGGAAGAGTTGTCTTGCGCTTGAGCAAAGCTAGGGTAAGGACTTTCGTAGGTGCCGTCTGAATGGCTCATGTTATCGACAAATAAAAAGAAATACGGTTGACCGGTCGCAGGATCGATCGCAGTTGGGTTTTGATTCCTTTTGCCGACGACGATGATTTCTCCTCTTTCTATAGGCTGGACCATTCTAGAGACGATCGCGTCAGCCATGATGCAAGAATTGCAGGTAGCTGTTTTTTTTACACGCGATCTACCCCCAAAAGGTAGAGTAAAAGTAAGCTGTCCTTGGAAATTATTGTGAAACATTCTGTCGTACGAATTGCTCACTTCAGCCGTGATGTATTCTTTGTACATCCCCGCTAAACGCGCTTTCCCGCCCCAAATATTGGGACCTATTTCTCCTATGTAATAATAAGGGCCGGCTGCTGCATAAAAATCAAAATTTTGGGTTTTGCCGAAATGAAAACCGATCTCTGCGTCCGCACCTTTCATCGCGAATTGGCGCTTTTGGGAAAGAAGCAGATAATGGCCTGAAAAGCTGCCGAACTTCACATTGTAGGGCGATGTAATCTTTCTCCCCACTGGCAAATAACCATTGATGCGAAAATCCCAAAGCATCCCTAGTGTTTCGAGTCCAAAGCCAACCTGATTGTAATGGAGTCTTTTCGTATTTCGGTAGTCATAGTAGGCGTTGAGTCCATAAGTCCTGCACCCCCAGATCCTCCTACATCCAAGACCCGCATTCGCTGCCATTTTCCCATTATTGAAAACATGGCCGCGCAAATCTAGAAATGGCATCAAGAGCCATTGCTGTGGATCTGGAGCAAAAAAACCTTCGAGCGTAGTGTAGCCTTGGGAATATCCTATTCCACCTGCTTCTATATGTCGGGCAGAGACTCGGTAATGCTTTTTGCCATCCTGACATGGTTCTATTTCGTCGCTAAACATCGCAATAGAAGAAAAGCAGGCGATAAGAACAAGCGCGCAGGAGGAAATTTGTGACATTGCCATTTTTTTCCTTTATCCATTCATGCCTAAATAATTTTTTAGAATCAAATTTTATGTATGATAAACTTTTGTTCAACTTTTCCAGTCAAACGTTCGTAATACCATTTGGTATAACGTAACAATTTCTCAGATTGCGCCAAATCCCGAGTTTCGGCTACAGTAAGACTATTCCTGCACCCGTGGGAACGAGGAGAATTTATGGTTTCAATGCAAAAGATCCGCTTCGCCAATCTCATCTCTCTTCCTGTTCACCATCACCATCATATCTAATTTTTTTTCATCGTGAGCGCTAAGCCTTCCGTTTAGCCGTTCATTAGCATTTGCACGTATTTTTTTAGGAATTTTTA
Source organism: Chlamydiota bacterium (assembly GCA_013285585.1). Classification (GTDB taxonomy): domain Bacteria; phylum Chlamydiota; class Chlamydiia; order Chlamydiales; family SM23-39; genus CAIPFQ01. The sequence continues at coordinate 3,273 of JABDHH010000001.1, read as the reverse complement.
TGAAGAAATTATTCAGTCTATTGTTATTGCCATTCGTCCTATTTGCTAAAGCAGACCAGGAACAGCCGTTCGTCGTAGGAATGACGAGCGGATATGCGCCCTTCGTGAGCCTCAATGAGAAAGGAGCCTATGAAGGATTCGATATCGATATTGCAACACGGCTTGCTAACAAGCTGAGCCGCCCCCTTGTCCTCAAAGATTTTGGCAGCATGCCGGGCCTCATGCTCGCCTTGAAGCAGGGCAAGGCCGACGCCCTCATTTGGGCCATTTCGATCACAGACCAGAGGAAACAAGCGATGGAAATGATCCATTACCAAGGGGAGAAGGTCGAAGAGATGGCCATCGTCTTTTGGAAAGAGATCCCCAAAGGCATTGCGTCATTTTCAGATCTCGGAAAGAAAACCGTCTCCGTCGAAGCGGGAAGCTACCAGGAAAGCGTCCTAGCCAAATATCCTGAGATCGAGCTCAAAAATCTCACGCAGATCTCCGACGCGATCTTGGCTTTGAAGTACGGCAAGACCAACGCCTGCAGCATCGACGATTCCCTGTTTCCTACTCTTAAAAGGCAGTATCCAGAGCTGCAGAAGCTGAACGTTCCTTTACCTCCTGAAGACATCTCGCAGGGCAACGGGATCTGCATCAGCCGATCGAACTCTGCTTTGGCCGCACAGGTCAGAAAGGCGGTCGAAGAGCTGAAGGCCGACGGAACGATCGCCAAGCTCGAGAAAAAGTGGGGCCTCGTCTTATGACCAGCTCATTCGATCTGATCGCCCGTTCAGCCCCTTTGTTTCTAAAAGGAGCTGCGATGACAGTCCAAGTGCTTTTGATGGCAGGCTCATTTAGTTTTGTTCTCGGGCTCTTCTTCGGGCTCATTACCTGCCAGCGGCTCTATATCCGTTTCCTGTCCCCTCTTTTCGAGGGGATCTGTTTTATCGCAAGAGGGGTCCCGTTCTTCGTTCAGCTCCTCATCGTCTATTTCGTCATCCCTGATTTTCTCGGATGCAACCTGGGTCCCTTGCCTGCCTCCGTCCTGGCTTTAGGGTTCTCTTCGTCTGGTTACGTCGCGCAATTTGTCCGCGGCGCTCTAAATGGGCTCCCCATCTCCCAATGGGAAGCGGCTTATGCGCTGGGTTATAATACGAGGCAAGCCCTTTGGCGCATCATTCTGCCCCAAACCTTTCGGCTGATCCTTCCCACGCTCAATAACGAGCTGGAGGCTCTATTGAAAAGTACCGCGCTCGTTTCCTCGATCGGACTCCTCGAGCTGACCCGGGTCGGGATGAACCTCGTCTCTCGGGAGATGGAGCCCATCCCGATCTATCTATCGCTCGCTTTTTTCTATCTCTGCTTATCGGCGGCGCTCAACCTCGTCACAAAAAAACTAGAGAGGAAATTCGCGTATGTTAAGTATTAAAAATCTATCTCTTTCGAAAAAGCAACGGATTCTGAACTCCATTTCGCTCTCTTTCCCAATGGGACGGATCACTCTTCTTCTCGGGAAAAGCGGTTCGGGCAAGACCACCCTATTGCGGTGCATCGCCCAGATCGAAAAGGATTACGAAGGAGAGATCTCCTTGGAGCAAAAAACTCTTCGATCGCTTGCCTCTCAAGAGCGCTCGCAGCTCATTGGCTTCGTGCCGCAATCTTTTGCCCTCTTTCCCCATATGAATGCCCTGGAGAATTGCTCCCGTCCTCTCATGCACCTCCTCTCGCAACGCCGAAAAGATGCTGAGCGGGCCGCCCGAGAAATGCTTGCCTCTCTCGAGATGGAGTCCAACACTTCGGCCTATCCGTTCGAGCTTTCAGGAGGCCAGAAACAGCGTGTCGCGATTGCAAGGGCGCTGCTTTTGAATCCCCGCTTTTTGCTCCTTGACGAACCTACATCGGCTCTCGACCCTGAAAGCACCGAACGGCTCATTCGCATCCTGTTCAAACTGCGCCAAGAGGGGAAGGGTGTGGTGATTTCCAGCCAGGATATGCCGTTTTCCAAAGCGGTTCTCGATCGTGCCGTCTTCCTGGAAAACGGAAGAGCGATTGAGGAATATGAGTCATCGGAGACGTTTGCGCCGCATAGCAGGATCGGGCAGTTCGCCCTCTGGGACAAACTGAAAGTGCGGGTACAAATGTGATTTTTTTAATTCCAAAATGGTATAGAAATTACATTTATAGGCGGGTGCAACCCGCACGAGGAGAATAAGCCCAGAGGCTACATTATTGAAAGATAAGGTGTGATTATTTACGTCTTGTTTCATGCGCGTTATTTTATCTGATTTTGTGAATTAAATTCAATGTTATTTGTAATAATGATTATAATTAAAATTATTTCTTTACAATTGGGGGTTATAGAATCTGAGATGGTCTCTTAAGCCGAGCTATTGCTCAATTCTAAGTTCCCTTGGCAATTTCTTCCGCTTCCCGCTTAGCCAGCATTTTTTGCACCTCGAGGCCGATCAAGTGCAAAGCAATCACATTCGAAGCTTTATGGAGCCGGTATTGATTTTTTCCCTGGCTCGTCAAACATTCATAGAACACTTTTTGAGATTCTTGATTACCGATTGTTTTGGAGATTTGACCCTTGAGAGCATTGCTGCACTGGATATGCGCCGGGTCGATCAATACAGGTCTCAAAGAACCGTCTGTTAGATGAATCAAGACGATGCTAGCGCCAATGAGAGCGATTCCGCTGCGTTTGAGGTCGTTTCTCAGTTGCGTCAGATCGGCCAGCAATTTGTGCAAATACCTGGTGCTAATGCTGGAGAGGGAGCGTTTTAATATCTTTTTGGAATTGATATAATCGAATAGTCGAATGCCTCCGTCAGTGAGCAAATACCCAGGAGACAATGACGTGACCAATTTCATCCACAGCTTTGTCGTCAAGGATTTAGTCTTGCCTCTCGTGACTCGCATTTCCTTGCTATTCGCAATGGTCTTCTTCAAGCCTTTCACTTTTCCTGCCAACTTAATGTCGGCAAGTTGCGGCAATTCAACGCCATCATTTGATTTGCGGATGTTTTCCATCACAAGGAACGATTTGCCATTGATCCGGAGTTCTCCATAGACCTTCGGCATCCATCTCGCAACCATTTTGTTGTTATTGATGATTTTATAATTTCTTGCTTCAGTGCCATCAGTAATTTTTGGCTTTAAAAATAAATATTGGCCATTGATCGACTTTTTGATTCTTATTGCGCCGCCATGTCCGCCCTGGTCGATCGATTTTTCCAAATCAGCAGGCTGCAGCTTTTTGAGCATACTGCATGTTGTTTCATGTTC